>NZ_CM002917.1:3225852-3525852 GCF_000154705.2 Hoeflea phototrophica DFL-43
GCCATCGAGGTCGGCCATTCGCCATGGTCCTGGATATGCCGGGTAACCAGCAGTTCCGCAGATTTCTGTCCCAGTTCCCAAGCCGCAGGTGTCGGCACCGCGCGGCTGTCGACCGAGTAGAAATTCCGTCCCGTCGGCAAAACGTCCGGCCGCCCCCGTGTCGGCGCACCCGATGGTCCAGGCGCAACAAAGCGCCCATCAAGCGCCGTGAGAATGCCTTCGATTTCGGCGTTGCCACAGGCTTCGACCGCCGGCTTGATCCGGGCTTCGATCTCCTCGATCACCGCCCGCGTCGCTTCCCACTCTCCGGGCAAAGTCGTCCGTCCCGACACAAGCCCAATCGCCAGCAACTCGATCCGCTCCACCGTATCGCCATTGCTGCGCCAGGGGTCGGTGGAGACGGCTTGCAGCTCCGCAGGCTTTGGGCCGGCCCAAGGCTCGGCCATGGCACAGTCGAGAGGATCGAACAAAGGCCCCTCCCCAACCCCTCCCCACAAGGGGGAGGGGCTAGACGGCTCAGCGCGAGCGGTGGGCTCAGAGGCCTCCACAGGTGTCGGGGGTTCAAGCCCCTCCCCCCTGTGGGGGTCCAAAGGACGGGCGAGACCAGTGGCTCGCCCCGGACGGGTTGGGGAGGGGTTCTTGTTTCCCGTCGAAAGCCCAAGATCCCGCGCAATCGCCCGCTGCAGGCTGTCCTCACCCGGCATCTCGCCACGCTTGATCCGCGCCAGCGCCACCGTCAGATCCGTCAGCAGCGAGCCCTCAGGCGACTTGCCGAAGATGTGCAGCCCGTCGCGGATCTGCATTTCCTTGAGGTCACACAGCCAGGCATCGAGCTTTTCGAGCGCCAGATCGTCATCATCGCCCGCCGCAATCCCGGCATCATGATCAAGCCCGATGTCGCGCACCAGATCGAGGATCTGGCCCTTGAGCAGCTTCAGCCGTCGCGGATCATGGCCGGAAGCCTCGTAGAATTCGTCGACCAGTGCCTCGAGATCCTTGAGCGGACCATAGCTCTCGGCGCGGGTCAGCGGCGGCGTCAGATGGTCGATGATCACCGCCGAGGTCCGCCGCTTGGCCTGCGTGCCCTCGCCCGGATCATTGACGATGAACGGATAGATATGCGGCGTCGCTCCAAGCACCGCCTCCGGATAGCACCCGCGCGACAGCGCCAGGGCCTTGCCCGGCAGCCATTCGAGATTGCCATGCTTGCCCATATGGATGACCGCATGAGTGTCAAAGCTCTCACGCAGCCAGGCATAAAACGCCAGATAGCCGTGCGGCGGCACCAGATCCGGCGCGTGGTAGCTCGCCTTCGGATCTATGTTGTAACCGCGTGCAGGCTGGATCCCGATGACCACATTGCCAAAACGCAGAAGCGCGAGATGAAACGCGCCACCCCGGAAGAACGGGTCTTCCTCCGGCATACCCCAGCGCGCAGTCACCGCCTCACGGATTTCGGGATCAAGCCGGTCATAGAAGTCCCGGTAGGCCTCTGCAGAAAGAACCACGCCTTCCTTGCGCCTGCCGCCAAGCGCATTGGTCGGCCCGGCCTTCAGCTCGGTTACCAGCGCATCACCATCGGCAGGCAGATCGCCGGTCTGATACCCGGCTTCAGCCATGGCACGCATCACCTCAACCGTGCCGGCCGGTGTGTCGAGCCCGACGCCATTGGCGATGCGGCCATCGCGGTTGGGATAGTTGGCCAGCACGATCGCCACCCGCCGCTCGGACGGTGAGGTCATCCGCAGACGCGCCCAGCGCCGCGCCAGTTCGGCGACAAACGCCATCCGGTCCGGTTCGGGCTGGTGGGCAACAATGTTGGCCTCAACGGTCTCATCAAACCGCGCCGCGGCCTTGAACGACACCGCGCGAGCCAGCACCCGTCCATCCACCTCCGGCAGAGCCACATGCATGGCCAGATCCCGCGAGGTGAGACCCTGCTGCGAGGCAGCCCAAGCGTCCCGCCCGCCGCCGGCAAACACCGCCTGCAACACCGGCGCGCCAGTCGATTCGAGCACCGTGCCCTTGGTCGCGCCACCAGGCGACGAAACCGCGAACCCGGTGGCGTTGATCACCACATCGGGCGCAGCGCCTGCGAAGATCGCCTCCACCGTACCGACCGAGACCGGATCCTTGAGGCTTGAGACGAACACAGGAAGCGCATTGACGCCCTGTTCGCGCAACGCATCGCAAAGTGCTGAGACCGGCGCAGTCTGCCCGCTTTGAACCAGCGCCCGGTAAAAACAGATGGCCGCCACCGGCGCATCAGCCTTCCAGTCCCGTTTCAGATCATCGAGCGACGGATTGCCCTTGGCAGGATGCCACAGACCGGCCTTGAGCAGGGGCGCCGCAGGTCCGGGCCGTTCGCCACCCGTCAGCAGGGCCTCGGACAGGTCAATGAAACCGCGCGCGTTCTCCGCCCCACCCTCGTTGAGATAGGCCCAGAGTGCCAGCCGGTCGGCCTCGTCAAGGGTCGAGAACGGCTCCAGCCCCGGATCGGGCTTGTCGTCGCCCGGCAGCGCCGCAAGCTTGAAGCCGTACGTCGAAGCAGCAGCCCGGAGGCTTTCCAGCGCATAGGAGAAATAGCTTGCCCCGCCAAGCGCCCGCACCACCACCAGCCTCGCCTTCGGCGCCATGCGGGCGATGAAGGTGTCGACCGACATCGGGTGTTTGAGATCACTCAGGCTGGCAAGCCGCCAGGCCATGGAGCCCGACGCCTGACGCGCGCCGGCAATGCTCGCAAGCTCGGTGTCGGCGGCGCTCAGGAACAGGATATCGCCGGGAGACTGGCCGAGGTCAACGGCCTCGTCACCATCGCTCAACGCCCCTTTTTGCGCGACCAGCAGATGCATCGGGACGGAGCCTCCTTATTGCCTCAGCCTGAAAGCTGGGACAGACCATCGCGGATTGCGGCTTCATCAAGATCATGAAGCCCGATCACCACCAGCCGTGTCTCGCGTGTTTCGCCGGCAGCCCAAGGCCGGTCGAAATGGGTGTCGATGCGGCTGCCCACGGCCTGGATCACCTGCCGCATCGGCTTGCCGGCAACATCGGCAAAGCCCTTGAGCCGAAGAATGTCGTGGGTCTGGATCAGCGTGACCAGGCCTTGGGTAAAGGCTGCCGGGTCGGCGACCGGTCCCAGCGACACGACGAAGCTCTCGAACTCGTCATGATCATGATCGTGTTCGTGGCCGTCCTCATGGTGAAGCTCGTGATGCGACTTGCGGTTGGCGATGTCGTCTTCCGTGCCCATGCCAAGCCCCAGAAGAACCTCCGGCGCCACCTCACCCTGCCGCGATTCCACGAATGCAGGTTTGCGCGACATGTGTGCGGAAATCCCGCTGCGCACGCCTTCCAGCTCTTCCGCACTGATCAGGTCAGCCTTGTTGAGCACGATCAGATCCGCGGCCGTGAGCTGGTCTTCGAACAGTTCCTCAAGCGGGCTTTCATGATCAAGCCCCTCGTCAGCCTGGCGCTGTGCGTCGAGCTTGTCATGATCATGGGCAAACCGTCCGGCCGCCACCGCAGCGCTGTCGACCACGGTCACAACCCCATCGACTGTCACCTGGGTCTTGATCCCGGGCCAGTTGAAAGCGGCGACCAGCGGCTGCGGCAGCGCAAGGCCGGACGTCTCGATGACGATGTGATCAGGCCGGTTCTTGCGCGCCAGCAGCTGTTCCATCGTCGGGATGAAATCATCGGCCACGGTGCAGCAGATGCAGCCATTGGTCAGCTCGACGATGTCGTCCTCCGAACAGACCTCATCGCCGCAACCCTTGAGCACATCGCCATCCACACCCAGATCGCCAAACTCGTTGATGATCAGCGCAATGCGTTTGCCATTGGCATTGGCCAGCATGTGGCGGATCAGCGTGGTCTTGCCGGCACCGAGAAACCCGGTGATTACGGTGGCGGGAATCTTGGACCCGTTCATGGTTCTAACCCTTCATCTTGAGCGGCAGACCGGCAGCGACGAAATGGACTTCATCGGCCAGACCCGCGATTGTCTGGTGGAGGCGGCCGGCATGATCGCGAAACGCGCGCGCCATGGCATTGTCCGGCACGATGCCGAGGCCAACCTCGTTGGAAACGAAAACCACCGGCCCCTTGAGGCCCGGCAGTGTTTTGGCGAGCCGTTCAAAGGCCGCATCAATGTCATGTTCGCCGAGCATCAGATTGGTCACCCACAGCGTCAGGCAATCAACCAGCACCGGGCGGTCGGCGCGCGCCGCGTCAGCAAGCGCTTCCGCCAGCTCAACCGGAGCCTCGACGGTTTCCCATCCGGCCCCGCGCCGGTCCTGGTGCGTTGAGATCCGCGCGCGCATCTCTTCATCCCAGGCCTGACCGGTCGCCAGATAGAACCGCATTGGCGAGGCCGCCTCGACCAACCGTTCGGCAAAGGCCGACTTGCCCGAGCGTGCGCCGCCGAGCACAAGCGTCACCGCTGGCAGTTTGCCGCTCACGCCCCCGTCACGCCTCTGCGTCCCGGGGAACCCGCGACAGGAAAACCCCGAGCAGGCCACCGAGCAACAGCCAGAAAAACAGTGTGGTCGCCAACGATGCCGCGGCATAGGCAGACGCGATATAGGCGGGAACTTCGCTGTAGATGTCTTCCGGCACGGGCACGCCCCACATATGCGGCGCAGCGATCAGCACAACGCCAACCGCCTTGGCAATCATCTCCGGTCTCAGCGCGATCAGCCAAAGGCCAAGTCCCGTCAGAGCGACCGTGATCATCCACCAGCTCTGGCGATCACCGAGATCCGCATAGGGAAACCCGGGCACCGCAGGCGGCAGGCTGAAGGAGGGGGCGAGTTGGACTGCAAACCAGGCACCGGCGCCAAGGAACAAGCCCCGCATCAAGGCTTCACGTCCGGCGGGAAACTCGATCCCGGTCAGAAGCGCCACGGCCGCCAGCATCAGGGCAAAGCCGCCACCGGCGACCAGATTGGCGAGAATCGTATTGCCGAAACGGCCAAACCAGAGCTGTTCTTCGCCTTCGCCATGATCATGGGAATGGCTGGCCTCTGCTTCAGCAGCGCCATGGCTGTGACCAGCCTCGCCATTCTCATAGGCTTCTGCCTGCATGATAAGCGGAATGGTTTTGACATATTGGGCGGGCGTCATCACCAAACCGGCGATAAGCCCGGCGGCAAGAGCCGCCAGGAGCAACCTGACAATCATGAGATCAATCCCTTAGTGGCAGGGAAAGCCGTAGGAATGCCGGGTGTCGTGCGCCGCGTCGTGCAGCGTCTGCGAATTGGCCAGGCCAACTCCGAACACCAGAATGGAACCGATGACCAGTGCCATCAATCCGGCAACGGTACGTGCGCCGATGCGATCGGTCAGTGAAAGCGTTTCAGTCTTAACAGCCATGACAACCTCCGTGAATGGCTTCGGAAGAACACCTCTTCCAAAGGTCCGGCTCTCAACCGGTGCGAATGGCAGGTCTCCTGGCTCGCGGGTTCTGTGCAACCAGATAAGTCGCACAACAGCAAATGCCAGCCTTCCCGACGTTTGAGGCGGTCATGAAAACGGGACGATTCGTAGACAAAGAGGCGTCCGCGCCGATTGATCATGCCGCCACGTCAGTGGCTTTCCCCGGCTTGGTTGGTTCAGATCACAGGCAAACACCATTGTTCCCCCGTCACCCTGGCGTCCCGAACCGGTGACATTTGCCTAACCGCTCTACAGTCGCGGGGTCGGCTGCGATAAGGATGCCCGGCTTGGGTCCATCCCGTCGCATTCCCTTTTGATCCGGAGAGACAACTTGCATCCCTGGAACCATTCGAGACCCAAGTGATAGGCACAGGCCCGCCGGGTGTCAATCTCGATTGCGCCCTCAGATCGTCCATCAACGACCAATGACGCCGCTGGCCTCCATGATCCGTTCAAATCCAACCAAACGGCCCAGTTCCGCGGCAATATCGTCGAGCGCCGCATCGACATCTTCGCGGTAGTTCAGCAATCCACCGGTCAGTCCGAAACTCTTCAGCAATTCGGCGCGATAGGCATCCGAACCGAACAGCCCGTGAAGATAGGTCCCGGAGACGCGACCGTCCGGCGAGGTCGCACCATCGGGCCGTCCGTCGAGAATGGTCATCGGCCGGGCGCAGTCCGGGCCCTGGCTGACACCCAGATGGATCTCGTAACCCTCAAGCGGCAGATCGCCTTGTGCGGATCGTGCGGCGATGTTGCGAACCGTTTTCTCAGGCGCCATTTCTGTCGAGATATCAAGCAGGCCGAGCCCTTCGGCGGCCGGCTCTGCGCCTTCAATACCCAGCGGATCACGCACCATGCGGCCAAGCATCTGGTAGCCGCCGCAAATCCCGATGATCCGCCCGCCACGGCGATGATGCGCCTGAAGATCCGCATCCCAGCCCTGACCGCGGAAATCGGCAAGGTCTCCGATGGTGGATTTCGAACCGGGCAGAATCACCAGCCCGGCATCCTCCGGCAGACGCTCGCCGGGTTTGACAAACACCAGCTCCACATCGGGCTCCGCGCGCAGCGGATCGAAATCATCGAAATTGGCGATCCGCGACAGCACCGGCACCGCGATCTTGAGCGCTCCTGCCTTGCCACGAACAAGCCGTTCGAGCGCCACCGAATCCTCTGCCGGCAGACGGGCTGCGGATTTGAGCCAGGGCACAACGCCGAAACAGGGCCATCCGGTAAATCCCTCGATCGCCGAGATGCCGTCGTCAAACAGGCTCACATCGCCGCGGAACTTGTTGATCAGGTAGCCCGCAATCATTGCCCGGTCGGCATCGGGCAGGATCGTGTGCGAGCCGACGATGGATGCAATCACGCCGCCACGGTCGATGTCGCCCACCAGCACCACCGGCACCTTGGCCAATGTCGCAAATCCCATATTGGCGATGTCGCCCGCCCTGAGGTTGATTTCGGCGGGGGAGCCAGCCCCCTCCACCAGCACCAGATCGGCGTCCTCGCCTATGCGGCCAAAGCTGTCCATTACCGCCGCCATCAGTTTGGGCTTGAGAGTCTGGTAATCCCGCCCGCGAGCGTGGCCGGTGACCTTGCCCTGGACGACAACCTGGGAGCCGGTTTCCGACTGCGGCTTGAGCAGGACCGGGTTCATGTGAATGCTCGCTGGCGTCCGGCAGGCCATGGCCTGCAACCATTGCGCCCGCCCGATTTCACCGCCGTCATCGGCCACTGCTGCATTGTTGGACATGTTCTGCGGCTTGAACGGACGCACTTTCAGCCCGTGATTCGCCGCAAGCCGGCAAAACCCCGCAACCAGCACGGTTTTGCCGACATCCGAGCCTGTCCCCTGAAACATTAACGCCCTTGTCATATCCTGTTCGATAGCACCCGCAACCGGCCCGCAAAAGGGCAAAAAGGCCGTTTGTTAACCGCCGCTTAATCACATTCCCAAAACTGGAGAAAGTTTTGTCTCCGGCATCTGAAATGCGACACGCCGCGGCGTATTCAATGCAGCTCAGCAGACCCAATAAGCCTAGAGCACCGGCAGATGGTGATCACCATCGAGACATTCAAACCGAACCCACCGACAGACAGTGGCCAGACAAGAGGAAGGACATCGCGATGCTTTACGTATTCAATTCCGCCAACGGCGTGCAAATCGCTTGGAACAACGTGCTTCCCTCTGAAAAAACGGGTCCCAAAAGCCCGCTTCGCAGCTTGGTCAACAACCTTATCCGGACCTCGTCGGCAGGCTGAACTGACATATCAACGCCCATTTCATGCGGCGTTCCACATTTGCACACAAGGCCGGACGGACAAACCGTTCGGCCTTTTCTCGTTGTGGCGCTTTGAGCAAGATCCAGTGGGGTTGATCGCTGAACAAAGCCCAAAATGCGAAGGCCGTCCGGACCCTGAAATCCGAACGGCCTGCCAAAATACGCTTGGCGTCCCCACATTTACGCGCGAGGTTCGCGACACCCCGGTACGCAGTACCTTGGCCGGGATGCTCAGCGGTTGTCCCCCGCCGTGAGAAGATGTGTAACCCGGACATCGTTACCGGAGAGTTAGTGAATCCCTAAGCAATCATGAATCTGGCATATTATTGCACTGCAAGACCTTACCTTAGCGCAGCGCATTCCGATTGCCCCGGGGAATGTGAAAAATCGGCATCACGGTTGATTTCTGACGCTAACTCCTTACCCTGCAAGCAGGCATTTCGACTGGGCGCCGGCTTGCGACAGAGTTCCGCGAGGCAGCTTCAGTCATTTTTCGTTGCCGCTGTGTCGAATCCGGCGCGCACTCCGGCATAAACAAAGCCAGAGTGGCAACTTGCCTTCAAATCCATCGGTACCCGGAATGCGCAGTGACCGGACTGACCGAACATTCAAACAGACACTGCACTATGAGACTGGGAGGTCTTACATATGAAGAAGCTTCTCGCTTCCACCGTCCTCGCCGCAGGCCTAATGGGCTTTGCCGGCGCAGCACAGGCGGCATCGCACAGCGAATGCGGCACCGTGACTGTCGCCAACATGAACTGGGCATCTGCCGAAGTTCTCGCAAACATCGACAACATTATTCTTTCCGAAGGTTACGGCTGTGACGTGGAGCTCGTTCCGGGCGACACCATGCCGACCCTGACCTCGATGATGGAAAAAGGGGAGCCTGATGTGGCCCCCGAAGCCTGGATCAACGCGGTGCGTGAGCCGCTCGACAAGGCCGTTGAAGAAGGCCGTCTGGTCTATGCGGCCGAATCGCTTTCGGATGGCGGTGTCGAAGGCTGGTGGATCCCCAAATACATTGCCGACGCCAACCCTGACATCAAGACCATTGATGACGCACTTGCCCGTCCGGATCTCTTCCCGGCTCCGGAAGATCCGTCCAAGGGCGCCGTCTACAACTGCCCGTCGGGGTGGAACTGCCAGATCTCGACTGCCAACTTCTTCCGCGCGCACGACGCCGAGGAAAAGGGCTTCGTCCTGGTTGACTCCGGTTCGGCAGCTGGCCTCGACGGCTCGATCGCCAATGCCTACAACAAGGAAGAAGGCTGGCTTGGTTACTACTGGGCACCGACAGCCATTCTCGGCAACTACCCTATGACCCTGCTGGGCTTCAACGCCGAGTTCGACAAGGAATCATGGGACGGCTGCATCGTCGACGCTGAATGTGCTGACCCGCAGAAGAACGCCTGGCCCAAGTCGGAAGTCTACACAGTTGTGACTGCTGACTTTGCCAAGCGCGCTGGACCGGCCATCGATTATCTCAAGGGCCGCGCCTGGTCCAACGAGACCGTCAACGGGCTGCTGGCCTGGAAGGACAAGAACCAGGCAACCGGTGAAGATACCGCTTACTACTTCCTGGAAAACAATGAAGACGTCTGGGGCAAGTGGGTTTCGCCCGAAGCCGCAGAAAAGATCAAGGCAGCCCTTTGATCCTTTGAACATCCAGGGGGCGGTTTCAGACCGCCCCCTTCTTTTTCGGCCCCGGACACGCCGACAAAACCAATGAAAAGAACTGACAGGGGGTAGCCAATGGAATGGCTAACTGAGTTTCCCGATCTGGGAACAAGTACCTTGCGCAACATCCGCCTCACGGTGGATGGCGCATTCCGCGAATTTACACGTGCGTATGGTGAGTCGATCGAACTGCTGTTCGAACCGGTCAAATGGTTTCTGATCAACTCGGAAAATTTCATGACCGATACGCCTTGGCCGATTATCCTGGCCATCGTTGCGGTGCTGGTCTGGCTTGCCAGCCGTTCCTGGAAGATCGTTGTCGGCTCAATTGTCGTTCTGATAGCCATTGGCCTGTTCGGCATGTGGGAAGATACGATGAAAACCATCGCAATGACATTTGTTGCGACGGTACTGGCCATCATCTTCGGGATCCCGATCGGCATCGGCATGTCCCGGTCAAACCGGGTCCAGAGCATTTTCAACCCGATCCTCGACATCATGCAGACAATGCCGAGCTTCGTTTACCTGATCCCGGTCATCATGCTGTTCGGCATCGGCAAGGTTCCCGGGCTGATTGCCGTGATTATCTACGCCATCCCGCCAATCATCCGGCTGACCAATCTCGGTATACGTCTTGTCGACAAGGATGTCCTCGAAGCCGCCGACGCTTTCGGATCATCCAACTGGCAACGCCTCAAGAACGTTCAGATGCCGCTTGCGCTGCCCACAATCATGGCCGGCATCAACCAGACCATCATGATGGCGCTTGCCATGGTAGTGGTTGCGTCCATGGTCGGTGTTCAGGGCTTGGGACAACAGGTGCTCAGAGCCATCAACAACCAGTATTTTACCCTCGGTGTTCTCAACGGCCTGGCCATCGTCGGCGTCGCCATCATTTTCGACCGCGCCAGTCAGGCCTATGGCAAGCGCCTTCAGCGTCATACGGAGATTGTCCATGGCTGAGCAATCCATCGGTAGCGGCATCAGCATCCGCAATCTCTACAAAATTTTCGGAACCAATCCGGAAGCCTACATCGACGCCGTCAAAGGCGGCATGACCAAGACCGAGCTCAATGAAAAGCACAATCATGTGCTCGGCCTCAAGGACATCAACATCGAGATACCGGGTGGCGGCATCCAGGTGGTGATGGGCCTGTCCGGTTCCGGCAAATCCACCCTGATCCGCCACATCAACCGGTTGATCGATCCCACCGCCGGTGAGGTCATCGTCGGCGATGAAGATGTGGTCAAGATGAACGAAATCGAACTCCGCGAGTTCCGTCGCCACAAGACCGCGATGGTGTTTCAGAAGTTCGCGCTTCTGCCCCACCGCACGGTGCTCGAAAACTCGGTCTACGGACTGGAGATCCAGGGCGTGCCCCGCGAAGAACAGGAAAAACAGGCCAGGCGGTGGATTTCGCGTGTTGGTCTGGATGGGTTTGAGGACAACTACCCCAACCAGCTGTCCGGCGGCATGCAGCAGCGCGTCGGCCTTGCCCGCGCACTGACCAATGACGCGCCGATCCTGTTGATGGATGAAGCCTTCTCGGCGCTCGATCCGCTGATCCGCATGGACATGCAGTCGGTGCTCCTGGATCTGCAGAAGGAAATCCGCAAGACCGTGGTCTTCATCACCCACGATCTCGATGAGGCGCTGCGCCTGGGCGACCGCATCGCCATTCTGCGTGATGGCGAGGTTGTCCAGCAGGGCACCAAGCAGGAAATCGTGCTACATCCCGCTGACGAGTACATCTCGAGCTTCGTGCGCGAGGTCAACCGCGGCCGGGTCATCTCGGTCGATATGGTGATGACCGAACTCAAGGGTGAACCGAAGGGCATGCCGATTCCCTCAGGAACAGTGCTTGAAGTTGCGGCCCGGACCATGACGGACAGCAATGCGGCGGAAGCCCATGTGCTCGATGACAATGGCAAGCCGATTGGCACATTGGCGATCAATGAAGTGATCGCTGCCATGGTGACCCCGGTCGATCACGAATCAGCAGCGGCCTAGATCAGTGCTCCGGTCCGTTTTCGGCGGACCAAAGACATCAACAAGCCCCGCGAGCGATCCCTTCGTCCGCGGGGCTTTTTTAACGCTGATCCCTCATGCCTGTTGCATTGATATAAAGATATCTTTATACGTTCGCCAACCAACAGGAGAACTCCATGTCCGTTTCAAATCCGCTTGCCGACCTGCTTGCAGAAAAAGGCGTCCTTCTCGCCGATGGCGCCACCGGCACCAACCTGTTCGCCATGGGGCTCGAATCCGGCGACGCGCCGGAACTTTGGAACGAGAGCGCACAGCACAAGATCACCAAGCTGCATCAGGATTTTGTCGATGCCGGCTCCGACATCATCCTGACCAACAGCTTCGGCGGCACCCGCAACCGGCTCAAGCTGCATCACGCACAGGACCGGGTTCACGAACTCAACAAGAAGGCAGGCGAAATCGCCCGCGCCGTCGCCGACAAGGCGCCGCGCAAGGTGATCGTCGCCGGCTCGGTTGGCCCGACCGGCGATCTTCTGGTGCCTCTCGGCGCCCTCACCTATGACGAAGCCATTTCGTCCTTTGTTGAGCAGATCGAAGGCCTGAAGGCCGGCGGCGTCGATGTGATCTGGATTGAAACCATGTCCGCCGTCGATGAAATCCGCGCAGCCGCAGAGGCCGCGACCCGCATTGGCATGCCCTACACCTACACCGGCTCATTTGACACCGCTGGCAAGACCATGATGGGCCTGCATCCGCGCGACATTCACGGCGTCACCAAGGACCTTGAACAGGGACCCTTCGCGGTCGGGGCCAATTGCGGCGTCGGCGCGTCCGACATTCTCTCTTCGCTGCTCGACATGACCACTGCCGATCCCGAAGCCATAGTCATCGTCAAGGGCAATTGCGGCATCCCCGAATTCCGCGGCACCGAGATCCATTATTCCGGCACACCGCCGCTGATGGCTGACTATGCGAGACTGGCCATGGACAGCGGTGCCAAGATCATCGGCGGCTGTTGCGGCACCTCATGCGAACATCTGGCCGCCATGCGCCAGGCCATCGACAGCCACTCAAAGGCTTCGCGCCCGACAGTTGAGGAAATCGTCGAACGCATCGGCCCGATGCGCAATACGGTTGCCACCGACAACGCAGCCCCCAAGCGCGAGCGTCGCGGCCGCCGGGGCTGATTGCTTGAAATCTGCAGACATCGAAAATGGCCGGGGCTCACGCTCCGGCCTTTTTCTATCTTCTGCGCCTCACATCCAATAGAGCGCGGCATGTATCAGCGGCCAAGACCATTGGCCAGCCGCACCAGTTGCAGGAACTCTGAGCGGTAGCCGAAGGGATCCTCGCCGCGCGCATCCGATGCGATGCTTTCGATGGCATCGAACCCGAAGCCGTTGACCTGCTGAATTCGGCGCAATTTCTGTGCGAAAGCGGCAACAGCGATGGAAAACCGCACATCCTGGGGCGCAGCGGAGAAACTTGTCAATTCGGCATCTTTCATCACCGGGATTTCGGTGAGCGAACTTTCCTCTTCTCCGGGCACCTTGGCTCTGATCTTGAGAAACGCAAATTCGTCGCCATGCGCCACGTCCGAAACAGGCGTCTCAGCACCATAACGCAGATCGCTGTTGAGGATCGCGGGACTGCCAACCGGCGTGACCTCATAAATCGCGGTCACGGTGTGACCAGACCCGATCTCACCGGCGTCGACCTGGTCATTGTTGAAATCCTCGCGGGAGAGCGCACGCGTCTCAAACCCAATCTGGCGATATTCGGCGATTGTCTCGGGATTGAACTCGATCTGGAACTTCACATCCGACGCAATCGGAAACAGCGACGCCGTGGCTTCCTGCGCGAGTGTTTTCTCGGCTTCAGCCAGGGTATCGATATAGGCGGCAACGCCATTGCCGTTCTGGGCCAGCGTCTGCATCAGCTGATCATTGTAGTTGCCCTGCCCAAAGCCGAAGATCGACAGGAACACCCCACTCTCGCGTTTCTCTTCGATCAGGCTTTTGAGCGCATCATCATCGCTGGCGCCGACATTGAAATCGCCATCGGTGGCAAGCAGCACACGGTTGACTCCACCATTCACGCGGGCCTTTTCAGCCAGCCGGTAGGCCTCCTCGATTCCGGCAGCTCCTGCCGTCGACCCGCCGGGACGCAGATCATCCAGCGCATCAAGGATCTTGGCCTTGTCAGAGGCCGGTGTCGGCTCAAGCACGGTGCCCGCGTCGCCTGCATAGGTCACGATTGAGACGGTGTCTTCCGGCTCGAGCTTCTGGATCAGCAGCCGGAACGCCGATTTGAGCAAGGGCAGCTTGTCGGTTTCCTGCATCGAACCGGAAACATCGACAAGCAACACCAGATTGGCCTGCGGACGCGCGGCGGGCTTAACATCGTAGCCTTTGACACCGATATGCAAAAGCCTGGTGTTGGCATTCCACGGCGTCGGCGTAACCGTTACAGTTGCCCGGAACGGCGTCTCCACACTCTCCGGAGCAGGGTAATCATAGTTGAAGTAATTGACCATTTCCTCGATCCGGACCGTCCGCGGATCGGGCATCACACCCTGCTTAAGCGCCCGGCGCACCATCGCGTAGGACGCCGTGTCGACATCGGCGGAAAAGGTGGAAACCGGGTATTCAGCCACCGACCTGACGCCGTTGCTGTCGAAACCCTCCACCCGGTCGCGCTCAGCTTCGGCCCCCGGCGCGGGATTGGCGCCGTCCGCACCACGAAGGGATTCTCCATCGATCTGTCCTGCCAGGCCCTGCCCCGCAAGACCGCCAACAGGCTGGCCGGTAAAGCGCTGCCGCGCTGCGTCATTGGCTTGGCGGGAAGACTTCAGCGCCGGCGAAACAGCAACCTCGGGCAATGGCGCTGCCGCCACCAGCTCCTGCTCCTCCTGCTGCGGTGCGAGCGGCAATGGTTTGTCCATTGCCAATTCAGGATCGGTGGATCTGCTTGAGTCCAGAGGCGCCAGAAGCTTGGGCTCAAAGCCGTTCTGATCCTGGGCAAACTGCCAGGTTAAATAGGCTGCCGCAGGCAGGATCATCAACGTGGCAAGGGCCGTGCCCGCCATATAGCGCTGTTTCATAAGTCCACTCCATATCGAGGTTGCAATAGAAGTGAGACGTCCGCCTGCTTGCGATCCTTTGGGCGCCATTGCTTTTTCTGCGCCTGATTTGTCATAGGCCTGAAGCGCAGCTTGCAGCGCTTGGCGCTTTGCGTCTTCCAGCGGGGGTGGCGCACTGCGCGCCAGTCTTTTGAGATCGTCGTCCATCATTGCTCGTCTCCAGACGTTTGCAGCAGCGTTTTCAACCGCTTCCGCGCAGTGTGCAGATGGTAGGATACCGTGGATTCAGCGCAGCCCATGACAGCGGCAGCATCGGCGTGGTTCAACTCCTCGCCATAGACCAGCAGCATCGCATCGCGCTGCTTCTCGGGCAAAGTGCCGACCGCTGCCCAGACGGCATCGCTATGGCTGGGCTGATAGGTCTCGAGTTCCTCTCCCAGAGCATTGGCATGAACCGCCAGAGCCTGCGCTTTGCGCAACTCACGGGCAAGGAACCGGGCATGGTCATGAGCCGCATTGATGATCAGGCGATAGAGCCACGTTGTGAACGCGCTCTCCTTGCGCCATGTGCGGATCGCAAATCCAAGTCTGAGACAGACATCCTGCGCAATATCTTCCGCAGCAGACCGGTCGCGGCACCATTTCCACGCCACGCCATGAATAAAATCGTAGTGGCGCTCAACCAGCATTGCAAAGGCATTCCGATCGCCAATAGACGCTCGGTCGGCCAAATCCTGATCCGTCGGCTCTTCGGTCCCGGTCCGTGGTTTCATGCAGGCACGCGTCTCCATCATAGAAACTTTGACGGCACAACTCCGCCAATCCTTGGGTGCTGTGCCACAAAATTATGAATAAGATGCCATATGGAACTGAAGCTGGGCTGAACTGTAGCGGTGCGACCGCCCGACAGGACAGGCCTCACGCGCAAGGCATCCCGATGCCATACAGCCTTGTTGCCCATCCTCTGTCCTGAGGTATGAGCGGCAGTTGCTGACAGCAAACCCGTCCGGACTGAACGCGCCGACCGGGCATGCCGACAAGCAAGGCTTGTCTGAGCAGACATCGCAGGGATGAACGAAAGCTTGGCCCACCATCGCGCTCTTGGCGCTGACGCGATCCCCAAGCGCTGACTCCGCAAACAGGATCGCACCGCGATACCCGTGCCACAGGCCAAACTCGGGATGAATGAGCAATCCAAGCGGTGAGGACCGCAGCGCCTCCGCCTTCATAGCCCAGGCCTGAAACGGATGCCATGGCCGGTCCGACGGGAACACCGCCTGCCCGCCTGCCTCTGCGGCGACCGGTTCGATGACCGCCTTGGACCAGCTATCCAGCGGGTCAGAAACTCGCGGGTGCTCGCGCCACCACGCCGAGAAAACAGGCCAGAACCCGCCGCCCAAATGGCCGATGAGACAGATCGCCTTTGCAGGCTTTCCATTTGCCAGCAGAGGTTCAGCGCCGGCCTCGGCAACCAGCCATCCGCGCAGCACCAGCCCGCTTGGTTCCAGCGCAGCCGCAACAGCGGCGCCCGGATGCGGCCTATCCACTCTTGCCCCCGTCACGAAACGCAGAGCGCCAGACCTCTTTGTGGATGAGGCCCGCTACCTGGTCCCGTGCGCCTGTCTCCCTGGCTTTATCGGGCTGTGTTCAGGTGAATGCGTCGGGCATCGAGTCCTTGCGTTCAGTGATATAGGCAAGCAATGCCTCGTCAATCGCCGGATCGAGTTCCGGGGCGACATAGCTGTCGAGCCAGGACCGGCAAAGCGCACGTGCGCGTTCCTCGATCCGCTTTTCACCTTCCGCAAGCCATTGTTCGTAGGAATTGTTGTCCGCCAGCGCGGACCGGTAAAACGCCTGTTGAAAGTTGGCCTGGGTATGGGCGCAGCCGAGATAGTGATTGCCCGGGCCCACTTCGGCAATGGCATCCAGCGCCTGGCCGGTTTCCGAAAGATCAATGCCTTCGGCAAAGCGCTGCTGCATGCCCAGCTGATCGACATCGATCATGAACTTCTCATAGGAGCTGACCAGCCCGCCTTCGAGCCAGCCGGCCGAATGCAGCGCGAAGTTCGTGCCTGCCAGAAGCGTCATGCTGATCGTAGACGCACTCTCATGCGCGGCCTGTGCGTCAGGCACCTTGGAGCCGCAGAGCGATCCGCCGGTCCGGAACGGAATCTTCAGCCGCCGCGCCAGTTGCGCAGCGCCGTAAGACACCAGCGCAGGCTCGGGAGTTCCGAAGGTCGGCGCACCCGACTGCATTGAAATCGAGGCGGCAAAGGTGCCGAACAGCACCGGCGCACCGGGCCGGATCAACTGCGTGAACGCAGCCCCCGCCAGCACTTCCGCCAGAATCTGTGTCAGTGTGCCGGTCACGGTCACCGGGCTCATCGCACCGGCCAGGATGAACGGCGACACGACGCAGGCCTGGTTGTTGCGCGCATAGACCTTGAGCGCGCCCACCATGGTTTCGTCAAACACCATCGGCGAGTTGGCATTGATCAGGTTGAGCGTCACGCAGTTCTGGTCAACAAAATCCGCACCGAACAGGATCTTGCACATCTCGATCGTATCTTCGGCCCGCTCGGGCGCGGTCACGGATCCCATGAACGGCTTGTCGCTGTATTTCATATGGCTGTAGACCATATCGAAGTGGCGCTTGTTGACTGGCACATCGACCGGCTCGCACACGGTGCCGCCCGAGTGATGCAGCGACGGCGCCATATAGGCCAGCTTCACGAAATTGCGGAAATCCTCGATCGTCGCGTAGCGGCGCTCGCCGTCAAGATCGCGAACGAAGGGCGGACCATAGACCGGCGCGAACACGGTCGCCTTGCCGCCGATCTGCACCGAGCGTGCCGGATTTCGCGCATGCTGGGTGAACACCTCGGGCGCGGTCTTGAGCAGCTCGCGGCACAGGCCCTTGGGAAAGCGCACCCGCTCACCCTTCACATCCGCACCCGCCTCGCGCCACAGGGCCAGCGCTTCCGCATCGTCGCGAAACTCGATGCCGATCTCCTCGAGGATCTTGTCGGCATTGCGCTCGATCAGGCTGAGCCCTTCCTCGTCAAGAACCTCGTAGACGCCCAGCTTGCGCGTGATGAATGGCATCGAAATGCCAGGACCGCCGCCTGAACGCTGCGCGCGCCGTGCCGCGGCGCCGCGGCCACGCCGCCCGGAAGTGGCCTCCGGCTGTGCTTCCGGGGCTGATTCGGTGAGGGACATCGTGTCTGAATCTTCCATGAAATGCCTGCATGATCTGGTTTTGCGCCCAATCGCGCCCATAACGACATGCTATCCAAAACCAATCGACGCACCTGCCTCTATGCGCCAAGCCTTGGCGCTCAAGGAATACCCGGCATGTCGTCCCCGTCGCAATTTATGTTTCGCACGTCGCTATCAAGGAACTTTTTGCAAACAAACGTCTATATCGCTATGCAGACTAGGTCTGGTGCGCTGGACGGCTGGTCAGGATAACGAGGGAGAAACCCATGTCTGACGATGAAATCATCCTTTCCGAGCTTTCCGATGATGAACTTGTCCAACAGATGCACGATGATCTGTATGACGGGCTCAAGGAAGAAATCGAGGAAGGCACGAAAATTCTTCTCGAGCGCGGCTGGACGCCCTACGAGGTCCTGACCCAGGCGCTGGTCGAAGGAATGCGCATTGTCGGCGAAGACTTCCGCGACGGTATCCTCTTTGTCCCCGAGGTGCTGATGAGCGCCAACGCGATGAAGGCCGGCATGTTCATCCTGCGTCCGCTGCTCGCCGAAACCGGCGCACCAAAGCTTGGCAAGATGGTCATCGGCACTGTCAAGGGCGACATCCACGACATCGGCAAGAACCTTGTCGGCATGATGATGGAAGGCGCTGGCTTCGACGTGATCGATCTGGGGATCAACAATCCGGTCGAAAACTACATCGAGGCGATCGAGCGCGAAAAGCCCGATATTCTCGGCATGTCGGCGCTTCTGACCACCACCATGCCCTACATGAAGGTCGTCATCGACACCATGAAGGAAAAGGGCATCCGCGACGATTATATCGTTCTCGTGGGCGGCGCGCCGCTCAATGAGGAATTCGGCAAGGCCGTCGGTGCAGATGCCTATTGCCGCGATGCCGCCGTTGCTGTGGAAACCGCCAAGGACCTGATCAAGCGCCGTCACAACCAGCTCGCGGCCGGCGCCTGATCAACAGACCGGCCGGTCAAGCCGATTACCGCCTGCGCTTGCTCGCTGAGATTGCGAGCGCAGGCGCGACCGGTGTCATTGCGGACTGCGAAGGGTTGCACCCATGAAGCAGCAAGCCCCGAAACGTGCCAGATCCTCCCGGCGAGTGCGGGTCATCGCCTGTGGCATGATCGCGCGCGAGGTTCTGGCTGTGAACGCCCAGCTCGGCCAGGACCACATCGATCTCAAATGCGTCGATGCGAATTTTCATCATCATCCGGAGCGAATTGCCCCCGCGGTCGAACGCGCCATTCTTCAGGCCAGGCAGGAGGGTTTTGACAACATCTTTATCGGCTATGCCGATTGCGGCACGGGCGGCGCACTCGACCGGGTCTGCAAGGACCATGGGGTCGAGCGGATCGAGGGCCCCCATTGCTTTTCATTCTATGTCGGCAACGAAGCTTTCAAAGCTGAAGGCGATGCAATGATGACCACCTTCTTCATCACCGATTTCCTGGCCCGGCATTTCGAGGCGTTCCTGATCAGACCATTGGGCCTTGATCGTTTTCCTGAACTGCGCGACACCTATTTCGGACATTATGAACGCGCGCTCTATCTCGCCCAGACCGACGATCCGGAGCTTGAACATAAGGCCCGGGATGCCGCCAACCGGTTGGGCTTGCCCTATGAGCGCCGCCTGACGGGCTATGGAGATCTGGCCATCGCGCTTTCGGAGCTTTGACTCCGATCTTGGCCGACGAAGACGTCAGCTAGGAGCCACCCAGAAAATATAATCCCAGCCTGCCATAAATTTTCAGCAATCCGTGCTTAGATAAGATCCAGTCGCAGCTAGGGTATTTCTCAGTGAGTCCGCAATCCACCGCATCCGCCGTTCCGTCAGTCGCCGCCAGCGGCACCAAGCATCCCGAAAAGCTCTCCGAACTGCTTGAGCGTCTGGCACGCGAGTCGCAGGAGCGGATCACCATGCGCGAGATCGCCACGGCACTGGATGACCGCTCTTTCGGCGCATTTCTGCTGGTCTTTGCGCTTCCCAATCTGATCCCCCTGCCGCCCGGTGCCACCATGGTGCTCGGCCTTCCGATGATCTTCGTCGCCTGGCAGGTGGTGATCGGCTACCAGAAAGTCTGGCTGCCGCGCGCCATTGCCGATTACGCCATTGACCGCGCCACGTTCCAGCGCATGGTGGCAAAGGTTTCCCCATGGCTGCGCAGCGCGGAAAACTGGGTCAGACCACGCAACTGGCCGCTGGATGGTGCGGTGCGCGAACGCCTCTTCGGCATTTTTGCCCTGCTTCTCGCAATCATCTGCGTTCTGCCGATCCCCTTTGGCAACTGGCTCCCCGCCTTCGCCGTTGCAGTCTTGGGCGTCGCCCATACAGAGCGCGACGGCAATTGCCTGGCGGTCGGCGTGCTGATCGGGTTCGTGTCCATTGCGGTGGCGACACTGGTCATCACCGCCACAGGCGCCTTGCTCACAATGCTGTTTTGACGAGGCAATAGCCGCTTCTTAACCGGCTCACGCTTACAGTAGGCGCTTGAACCGCAAGGAGCTCGAATGGCAAAGCCCCCCCGAATTCTCGTGATCACCGCAGGTGGCCCCTACCCCTGGATCATCATCAACGCTTTGTCGGCACATTTCGGCGGCGTCGAAGTGGCCCTTGAACAGCCCGAATCCAAGGCGCTGTTCCTCAAGCGACGCGCACGCAAGATCGGCTGGTGGCAGACCGGCGGTCAGTTTCTCACCATGACAGTGTCCCGCTTCGGCAAACGCTTTGTCCGCGCCCGCGAGGCCGAGCTCATCTCCGCTCACAAGCTGGAGACCAAACCGTCAAAGGATGTGAAGCTCACAGAGATCTCCTCCGCCAATGGGGAGGATTGCCTGGCCCTGATTGCTGAAACCAAGCCCGATGTGGTGTTCCTGGCCAGTTGCCGCATGCTCGGCCGCAAGACACTTGCAGCCATCACCTGCCCGGTGCTGAACTACCATTCGGGCATCAACCCCAAATATCGCGGCCTTGCCGGCGGCTGGTGGGCCCGCGCCAGCGGCGACGACGCCAATTACGGCACCACCGTGCATCTGGTCGACGCAGGTGTCGACACCGGTGACATTCTCTATCAGGCCTTCCTCAAGCCGGATCAGCGTGACACCTTGCTGAGCGACGCCATGGCGATGGCCGCCGGTTCCCGCGAGATCGCCGTCCAGGCGGTCGAAGACGCTCTTGGCGGCAAGCTCGCCCCGAGGAACAGCGAGCTGCCATCGGTTCAGCGGTTTCACCCGCCAATCTGGACTTACCTGTGGACCGGGCTGACCAAACGCATCTGGTAGCCCGCACAGCTCATCTCAAACACGCTATATCATCGCCATACCCTTCGGGGTTCAAGTCAGGTCGCTTTTGACGCGCCGCGCGTCGTCGTGAGCGAAGCGGCCGGAAATCACCATGCGCATTGTATCTTCCAAGGAGAACTTCATGGCCAACCTCATCATCGTCTATTGGCGCGACATTCCCGCTCAGGTGATCGTCAAGAAAGGACGCGCGACAGCAAAGCGCGAACTGTCCTTGCGCTTCACCGAAGCGATCGACATGTGCGCCATGCGGACCGGCGCCGCCGAAACCGATGACTACCTGGACGACTGGCGCCGGGCCGATCCGGTGGAAGTCTCCGATGACCTGGAGGGCGAGGCCGAGAAGGCCGCAGCCGAATTGGAAGCAACCTATGACAAGGAGCGCCTCGTTGCCCTGGTCAAGGGTGGCGGCAAGGAGAGCGATGACTGACGTTCCACCACGGTTTACCCAGGCCGTACTCAACCGGAAAACCGCACCGAAGACGGCCTACAAACCCTCCGGGGTGTCCGCCACCGGCCGAAATTCGCGCAGATTTGCAGTGCGGCTTTGGGCCGTGCGGCAATCGCGTGCGCTCGAATGGTTCTACGAGCGCTTTGCCAATGTCTTTCTGATGCTGCACCCGATGTGGAAAGCGGTCGGCTACCAGCGCGCCGAAGCGCCGGTCAAATTCATCGAGAAGCACGTCAAGGGCTTCCTGTTCGATTGCCGGATGTGCGGCCAGTGCGTGCTGTCCTCGACCGGCATGTCGTGTCCGATGAACTGCCCCAAGCAGTTGCGCAACGGCCCCTGCGGCGGGGTTCGTGCCAATGGCAATTGCGAAGTCGAGCCTGATATGCCCTGCGTCTGGGTGCAGGCCTGGTCCGGCGCCCAGAAGATGGAAGGGCGCGACAAGATCCTGGCCGTACAGAAGCCTGTCGATCAGTCGCTGCGCGAAACCTCGTCCTGGCTGCGTGTCACCGCCAACGCCGCAGCTGAGCGCGACGCAGTTGCCCAGCCGGAAACAGTCCAATGAATCAGGCGGACACCAACCCCAACGATCCCAGTGCCCTGCTCGAACCTTTGCCGGGACATTCGTCCCTCGGACGCCTGGAACGGATTCTGCGCCGTGGCGAATTCGCTGTCACCGCCGAACTCAATCCGCCCGACAGCGCCAACCCGCAGGATGTCTACGAACGCGCGGCGATTTTTGATGGCTGGGTTGACGGTATCAACGCCGTCGATGCCTCCGGTGCCAACGCGCACATGTCCTCGGTCGGCATCTGTGCATTGCTGACCCGCATGGGCTACGCCCCGATCATGCAGATTTCCTGCCGCGACAAGAACCGCATCGCCATTCAGGGTGACGTTCTTGGGGCCTCGGCCATGGGCGTGCAGAACATCCTGTGCTTGACCGGCGACGGTGTGCAGGCCGGTGACCAACCTGGCGCCAAGCCGGTGTTCGATCTCGACTGCATGTCGCTGCTCGAAACCATCCGCATTATGCGCGACAATTCGAAATTCCTTTCGGGCCGTAAACTGACCAGCCCACCGACGGTGTTTCTGGGTGCTGCCATCAATCCATTTGCGCCCCCCCAGGATTTCCGTGTTCATCGCCTCGCCAAGAAGATCGCCGCCGGCGCGCAGTTCGTGCAAAGCCAATATTGCTACGATGTTCCCATGTTCAGGAACTACATGCAGCAGGTAGTTCCTGAACATGGGAACATCAGGAACTACATGCAGCAGGTGCGCGACATGGGCCTCGACAAGGAATGCTTCATTCTGTGTGGCGTCGGTCCGCTCGCCTCGGCCCGCACCGCGCGCTGGATGCGCTCGAATGTTCCCGGTGTTCACATCCCCGACACGATCATCGAGCGCCTCGAAGGCGCCAAGGACCAGAAGGCCGAAGGCAAGCGCATCTGCATTGACATCATCAATGAGGTCAAGGAAATCGAAGGCGTGTCCGGGATCCATGTCATGGCCTACCGGCAGGAGGAATTCGTTGCCGAGATCGTCCACGAGTCAGGTGTGCTCAAGGGTCGGCGGCCCTGGACCAAGGAGCCCACATCCATGGATGAAATGGTCGCGGCACGGATGGAGGAAATCCTTGAAGAGCCCAAGCATCTGCTCCATGAAATGGCCGGTGCCGCAAGCGAGCCGGACACGCAGGAATAGCACCGTGACTTGCATCGCCGCGGAAATTCGTATAACCACATAAACAATTCTTTATGTCTTCACTGCAAGGATCAAACATGACCCGCACCATCGTCGCCTCCGCCACTAAAGAAGTGATCATCGGTTTTGATCAGCCCTTCTGCGTGATCGGCGAACGCATCAACCCGACCGGCCGCAAGAAACTGGCAGCCGAAATGGTGGAAGGCAATTTCGAAACGGTCATCAAGGATGCCCTGGCCCAGGTTGCCGCAGGCGCAACCATGCTCGACGTCAATGCCGGCGTGACCTCGGTCAACCCGAACGAGACCGAGCCCGGGCTTCTGGTCCAAACACTTGAAATCGTTCAGGATCTGGTCGACGTACCACTTTCGATCGACAGCTCGGTCACCGCTGCGATCGAAGCCGCGCTGAAGGTCGCCAAGGGCCGGCCGCTGGTCAATTCCGTCACCGGCGAAGAGGAAAAACTCGAAGCCATCCTGCCGCTTTGCAAGAAATACGACGTCCCGGTGGTGGCAATCTCCAACGACGAAACCGGCATCTCTGAAGACCCGGACGTGCGTTTCGCCGTTGCCAAGAAGATTGTCGAACGCGCCGCCGATTTCGGCATCAAGCCTTACGACATCGTGGTTGATCCGCTGGTCATGCCGATTGGCGCGATGGGCACCGCCGGCCAGCAGGTCTTCGCACTGCTGCACCGTCTGCGCCATGAGCTCAAGGTCAACACCACCTGCGGCCTTTCCAACGTCTCCTTTGGCCTGCCCCACCGCCACGGCATCAACGCCGGTTTCATCCCCATGGTGATCGGCGCCGGCATGACGTCGGCGATCATGAACCCCTGCCGCCCGCAGGAAATGGAAGCCGTGCGCGCCGCCAATGTCTTGAACGGCACCGACCCCAATTGCATGAACTGGATCAAGACCTACAAGGACTACCAGCCCCATGTGGCCGGCTCCGCCCCCGCCCCGCAGTCCACAGCCCCCTCCGGCGGCGATGGCGGACGCCGCCGCGGCGGTCGCGCCGGAAGATCGGGCGGGGCGTAAGCCAAACCATTGGATCATGAATCTGGCAAACCATTGTTTCCAAACGGCGATTGAGACAAGGTCGCTCCCACTCCCTCACCCTGAGGTGCGAGCTCCGAAGGGGCGAGCCTCGAAGGGCGAGGGTGTGGGCCACTTCAGGCTATGTTTTTGGGACAAGATGCCCGCGGCGCGAAAGCTCCGGCAATCCTTCATAATTCTGAGCGATCAGGGCTTCCTTTTTGCGCCTCGACCACCCCTTGATCTGCCGCTCGCGGGCGATTGCGTCGACAATAAGATCGTAGGTCTCGGAAAACACCAGTTCGACCGGTCGTCGCTTGGCCGTATAGCTGGTCTCGCTCGGCAGATTGTTATGCTCCCATACTCGGGCCTCAACCGCCTGCTTGGTCAATCCAGTATAATAGCTGCCATCCGCACAGCGAAGAATGTAAACAGTTGCCTCGACCATCCTGCCCTGCCCCTCGCCCTTCGAGGCTCGCCCCTTCGGAGCTCGCACCTCAGGATGAGGGACAGTATAAAACGCCGCACCTCGATTGCAAAATGGTGACCCAATGACCGATGCCACCGACCACCTCGTCCTGTTCATGCCATCGGGCAAGCGCGGCCGCTTTGCCACCGACACGCCGGTGCTTGAAGCCGCGCGGCAACTGGGCGTGCATGTCGAAAGCGTCTGCGGCGGGCGTGGCATATGTGGCCGTTGCCAGGTCGAGGTTCAGGAGGGCGTCTTTGCCAAGCACGGCATCACCTCGTCCAACGAGCACATTTCCGCCTTTGGCGGCAACGAGACCCGTTACGCCGAAAAACGGGACCTGAAAGCCGGCCGCAGGCTGTCCTGCTCGGCAAAAATCCTCGGCGACCTGGTCATCGATATCCCGCAGGACGCCGTGGTCAATGCGCAGGTGGTGCGCAAGGATTCCGATGGCCGCGTCATCGAGCGCAACCCGGCAATCCAGATGTGCTATGTCGAGGTCGAAGAGCCTGACATGCACAAGCCGCTCGGCGATCTCGACCGGTTGCTTCAGGCTGTCGAGGCCGACTGGGGCTTCAAGAACGTCACCGTCGACGCCTATCTCTACGGCCAGGTGCAGCAGATCCTGCGCAAGGGCAACTGGAAGGTCACCGCCGCAATCCACGAACCTCTCCATGGCGGGCCGGCCACACTGGTGGCACTCTATCCCGGTCTCAAGAACGAAGCCTACGGGATTGCCTGCGACATCGGCTCGACCACCATCGCCATGCATCTGTCGTCGCTGCTGTCGGGCCGCACGCTGGCCTCCTCGGGCGCATCCAATCCGCAGATCCGCTTCGGCGAAGACCTGATGAGCCGGGTCTCCTACGTGATGATGAACCCCGATGGCCGCGAGGGCATGACCAAGGCCGTGCGCGAGGCGCTCAACGAGCTGATCGACAAGGTCTGTGCCCAGGGTGAAGTCGACCGTGCCGACATTCTCGATGCAGTCTTCGTCGGCAACCCGATCATGCATCATCTGTTTCTTGGCATCGATCCGACCGAACTGGGCGGCGCCCCCTTCGCGCTCGCCGTCTCCGGCGCGGTCAATGTCAAATCATCCGAGATCGGCCTGCCGCTCAATCCCGGCGCGCGGGTCTATATGCTGCCCTGCATCGCAGGCCATGTCGGCGCAGACGCGGCCGCAGCGACACTCACCGAAGGTCCGCACCGCCAGGACGAGATGATGCTGCTGGTCGATGTCGGCACCAATGCCGAGATCGTGCTCGGCAACTCGTCGCGTACCGTCGCCGCCTCCTCGCCAACCGGCCCGGCCTTCGAGGGGGCTGAAATCTCCTGCGGCCAGCGCGCCGCCCCCGGCGCGATCGAGCGCATTCGCATCAACCCCGAAACACTGGAGCCACGCTACCGTGTCATCGGTATCGAGCCCTGGTCGGATGAACCCGGTTTTGACGAGGCCGCCGCCAAGGTCGGCGTCACCGGCGTCTGCGGCTCCGGCATCATCGAGATCATCGCCGAGATGTATCTCGCAGGCATTATCACCGAAGATGGCGTGATCAATGGCGACCTCGCGGCAAGAAGCCCGCGCATCATCGGCAATGGCCGCACCTTCTCCTATCTGCTGCGCGATGGTGAACAGCGGCTCATGGTCACCCAGAACGATGTCCGCGCCATCCAGCTCGCCAAGGCCGCGCTCTATGCCGGCATCAAGCTGTTGATGGACAAGCAGGGCATCGATCACGTCGACCGCATCGGCCTCGCCGGGGCCTTCGGCTCCTTCATCGACCCCAAATATGCGCTGGTGCTCGGTCTGGTGCCCGATTGCGATCTCGAGCGGGTCAAGGCCGTGGGCAACGCCGCGGGCACCGGGGCACGCATGGCGCTGCTCAACCGCAGCCATCGCCGCGAGATCGAGGCCACCGTCACCCGTATCGAGAAGATCGAAACCGCACTTGAGAGCAAGTTCCAGGATCATTTCGTCAACGCCATGGCGCTGCCCAACAAGATCGACGCCTTCCCCCGGCTCGCCGAAGTGGTGAAGCTCCCCGAACGCTCGATGGACACCGCAGCCGCCGATGGTGTCGAGCCGGGCGCTGCCAGACGCCGCGGCGGACGGCGCAACCGCAGTTGAGATCTCCTAAACGGAACTGCAAAAACTGACCTTTACCCGAATCGGCTGGGCGACTAGGGCTTCGTGGTGACCTCACTCTTTCGCTCACCGCTGTTTTTGGTACTCACGCTCTGGACCGCCGGTCTGGGGGCGGCCGCGCAATTTGCCAAGATCGTCGTCATATTCCCGGAACTGCAGGCCTATTACGGCGAGACCGGCGCCGCATCGGGCTATCTTGTCACCCTGATCTCGTTTGTCGGCATGGCGCTGGGGCTGGTGGCCGGCGTGATTGCCATCCAGATCGGATTGCGGCGGCTTTTGATCCTCGGCCTGAGCCTTGGCGCGGCGATCTCCGCCTGGCAGGCGACAATGCCCGGCTTCGAGGCGATGATGCTCAGCCGCTTCATCGAGGGCCTTTCGCACCTCGCCATCGTGGTGGCGGCCCCGACGTTGATTGCGCAATTGTCGACCGGCAAGTACCAGGGCGCGGCGCTGACCCTTTGGGGCACATTCTTCGGCGTCGCCTTTGCCACGGTCGCCCTGTTCGCGCCAACACTGATTGCAGCCTACGGAATTGGCTCGCTGGCGCTGGCCCACGCGATTTACATGGCATGTATTGCAATGGTCTTGGCCGCCCTGTTGCCGCGTGTGGACCGCAACGACGCACCGGCCTGGCCCTCCCTCGCCAACATCGCACGGCGCCATGTCAGCGTGTATTCATCACCCTTCATCGCAGCCCCCGCGCTTGGCTGGCTGTTCTACACGCTGACCTTCGTCTCGCTGCTGGCGATCCTGCCGCCAATGATCGACCCTGCCCAACGTGCAATGGTCACCGCCGCCATGCCGCTTGCCAGCATCGCCTCCTCACTCACGCTCGGCACCTGGCTGCTGCGCAGGATGTCCGCCGTCACCATCATCATCATCGGCTTTGTCCTGGCCATCGGGCTGGCTGTTGTGCTGATGACATTTGGTGTCGCCGCCTGGCTGGCCATTGCCCTGTTTGCAAGCCTCGGCCTTGTCCAGGGCGCAAGCTTCGCAGCCGTGCCCCAGCTCAATCCCGGACTGGCGGAACGGGCACTGGCCAATGGTGGCCTGGCGCAGATGGGCAACATCGGCAATGGCATCGGAACACCCATCGCGCTGGCAATCCTGGCATTGGGAGACGGCATCGGGCTGCCGCTGTTCATCATCATCAGCTACAGCGCGGCGATCGCCACACATCTGTTCCTGGCGCAGATGCGCAAGAAGAGATCCGCTGCCTGAAACCGGTCTGGCTGCGGGACTCTTGTCTCTGGCGGGAACAGCCTCTCCCGTCAAACTTGTTCCATTTGAAAAAGATCGGCTCTACTCTGCGTCCATGAGCGCTCAACCCGAAGCCCTGATCTTTGACGTGTTCGGCACCATCGTCGACTGGCGCAGCGGGATTGCGGCGGCCTGCAAAGAAGCCTTCGAGCGCAAACAGATCGACCACGACCCTCACCGCTTTGCAGACTTGTGGCGCGACGAGTATCAGCCGGCCATGGAGCGCATCCGCTCAGGCGGCCGCGGCTATGTGGCGCTGGACATTCTGCACCGGGAAAACCTTGATCGTGTTCTCGACAAGACCGGCCTCGCGCCCCGTTTCAACGCAGCTGAGCGCGACACGCTGAACCATGCCTGGGAGCAATTGCCGCCCTGGGCCGACAGTGTCGCAGCGCTTCAAATCCTCAAGCAGCGCTTCATCATCGCCCCCTGTTCGAATGGCTCGATCGCCTTGATGACCCGTCTGGCAAAATTCGGCGGCCTGCCCTGGGATGCCATCCTCGGCGCGGAGATTGCGCGGGACTACAAGCCACGCGCCCAAGTCTATCTCGCGTCCTGTGCGGCGCTCGGGCTCGAGCCTTCCCGGGTCATGATGGTGGCAGCCCACAATGACGATCTCGAAGCTGCTGCTGCTGCGGGCCTCAGAACGGGGTTCTTCCCACGCGCTCAGGAGTACGGCGCGGCGCAGAAGACCGATCTTGAACCTTCACAGGACTGGGATTTGGTCTCCTCAGATATGACGGGCTTCGCCAGCACCTTGTTGAACGCGCCGGTATGAGCAACCTGCACAAAGTCACCTACAGATCGAACGACCCGGTTTCATTGAACCGCTCAAAGCCTGCCCTGAAATGATCGCTGAGCGCGGAAACCTGTGGCGACGGATCTGAACCGACCTTGAGCTGCAGCTGATATTGACCCGGTGCAGGCAGGCCGCAGTTCTCGTCCAGAATCTGGATATCGGGCCCGACAAAATGCCGCCCCATCGGAGCGATCGCAAGGTCCGCAAGGATCGCGGCCCGCTGCCCGGCCATGTGCGAGGTCATGAACGCCACCCGGTAGGACCTCCCGACCTTCTCGAGTGCCGCAAGCGCGCTTTCGCGCCAGACGCAACCTTCGTCCCACATGGAGACGGGAAGCGGGTCCATCAGGCATGCCTGACCGCCTTTTGCTCCCGCCCAGACGATATCGTCGGTCATCACCACCTCGCCTGCGTCGGACGTGGACCCGCGCATGCAGCTGACAAGGGCAATGTCGAGATGTCCGGATCCAAACCGCTTCAACAGGCTGGAGGATTGGTCGATAACAACATCGACCACCACGGAAGGATGCGACTTGGCAAACCGCTTGAGCACACCCGGCAGCACCGCTTCGCCATAGTCCGAGGGAGAACCAATCCGCACCACCCCGGAAACCTCAGAGGTCACAAACCGCGAAATTGTTTCGCGGTTCAGTGCAATCAACCGCCGCGCATAACCAAGCAGCACTTCGCCATCATGAGTCAGCGCAACATTGCGGGCATCGCGCAGGAAAACCGATACGCCCAATTGCTCTTCCAGCCGCTTGATCTGCATCGAGACAGCTGACGGCGTGCGGTAGATCCGCGCCGCGGCGGCCGTGAAGCTGCCGGTTTCGGCAATGGCCACGAAACTGCGCAGGACATCCGGGTCCAGCATGATCAGGGGATGGTTGACCGGTGCGTTCATATCAATCAATTTCGCTTATCTTAGATATCAATTCATTTCGTTTGATTGAACAATGCCTTGGAACGATGATGTTGTCAATCCAGCAAGGCTGGTCAACATGGAAACAGGAGACACCATGATGTTCGGTATTCTTCGCTTCGCTCGCTACGTCCGCCGCGTGCAGGAAAATCACAAACGCGCCCTGATGGAGCGGACCTTTCTCGATCTTCCCATCGAACTACAGAAGGACATTGGCTGGCCAGCCGATAATGCCAGCCGCAAGGCGGCGAGACTGCAACGCGAGATCAATGCCCGTCCGGTCCTGTAACCTCTTTTGGCCCATGTCGCAGATTCCAAAAAAATGAACTTGTCCGCAGTGACAAATCAGATTTTTTATGGCCTCATCACGACATGGGCCATCGGTGGTTCGCAACAGGGTTCGGGCATGCCCTCACATAACAAACAAAAGCGTTCGATCGTCTTCTTCCTGGTTCCGGAATTCTCCATGATCGCGTTCGCGATGGCGGTGGAACCCTTGCGGCTGGCCAATCTCATGCTGGGCTACGAATGCTACACCTGGCGTGTCAGCTCCTACGAGGGAACCCCCGTTACCGCGTCCAACGGGGTTGAGATATCAGCCACCACGTCACTCGCCGACGAGCGCCGCAACCTGTCCGGCGAAGGCCGTCCGACCATGGTGTTTGTCTGCTCGGGGATCAATGTCGAGGGCTACAACAACAAGTCGGTTCTCGCCTGGCTGCGCGAAGAGCACAATCGCGGGGTCGCCGTCGGCGGACTTTGTACCGGCGCCTATATTCTGGCCAAGGCGGGACTGCTTTCCGGTCGCCGCTGCGCCATCCACTGGGAAAACCTTCCCGGGTTTGCCGAGGCCTTTCCCAAGGCCAATGTCTTCGCCGACCTCTATGAAATCGACGGCACGGTCCATACCTGCGCCGGCGGCACCGCAGCACTCGACATGATGCTGAGCCTGATCGGCGAGGATCACGACGACACGCTGGTCAACCGGATCTGCGAAATGGCGCTCACCGATCGGGTCCGCAATGCCCATGACCGTCAGCGGCTGCCTCTGCGCGCCCGCCTCGGAGTCCAGAACGCCAAGGTGCTCTCGATCATCGAACTGATGGAAGCCCATCTTGCCGAACCGCTGTCTCTGATCGAAATCGCCGACAGCGCCGGCCTGTCGCGGCGTCAGATCGAGCGCCTGTTCCGGCAGGAAATGGGCCGCTCGCCGGCGCGCTATTATCTTGAAATCCGGCTGGATCGGGCCCGGCACCTGCTCATCCAGTCGCCGATGCCGGTGGTTGAGGTGGCGGTCGCCTGCGGATTTGTCTCCGCTTCGCATTTCTCCAAATGCTATCGCGAACTCTACGACCGCTCACCACAGCAGGAGCGGGCAGACCGCAAACAGTACCAGACCGCTGCGTGATCTCACTGTCCAGGTCCCAAACCACGGATCGCTTTCACCCTGGCCGAACAAGCGAAAAGCCCGCAGATTTGCTCCACGGGCTACAGGCTTTTAATCGCAGGATTGAATGAACCGCCGCGCGATCAGCTACGCGTTCGCAACGACCGCAGCAGCGGGATAAGCGGCCTTTTTCAGTTCATCCAACTTGTTCAAAATTGCGATGTTCTGTGCGATCCGGCACTGAAACTCTTCCTGAACAAAGGGACGGTAGAGAAAATCACTCGCGCCGGCCTTGAGAAAACTTGCCGAAAGCTGCGGATCGGCCGAATTGGAAATCCCAATAACACGCAGGACATCATCGGAATAACTGCGACGAAGCTTGCGGGTAAGCTGATAGCCGTCCATGTCACCCATGTGGTAATCGGTCAGAACCAGCTGGATATCCGGGTTGAGGTCAATCATTTCCAACGCTTCGGCGCCGGAAGAAGCCTCGATCACATCAAATTTCTGCGCCCGCAACATAGAACACAAAATGCTGCGCTGTGTCTTGGTGTCATCGACCACCAGAATCCGGTAGTTACGGTTAGTGACGATCCGCCTGACGGCCTGAACGATCTCATCAAAGGCCCTGTCAGTGTCCTTGATCACATAGTCGAGCACATTCTTTTTCAGGATCTTTTCGCGCATGTTGAAATCGAATTTCCCGGTGAAAACAATCGCCGGGAGATCTATTTCCAAAGCATAATCGAGAGCTTCACAATGCGGTGAATCCGGAAGGTTGAGATCTGTGACCGCGAGGAAAAAGCCATGATTTTCGTCACCGGCCAACCCACGCATTTCGGCAAGCGAGCTGCAGGTCACGACATCCACACCGAGTTCCGCTTCGAACCGGTACTTGAGGGCGGATGTGAACATCCTGGAATCTTCAACCAGCAGAACCCGCAGGCGTTCGGCCATTGGCAGCGTGTTGCTGTGCTTCCCGAGTGTGGTCGAATGTCCAAGCATTTCACTCACTCCAACGATATGCGCATCAACCCGCTTCACCACAGATGTGGTCTGCGCCGCTACGCGACTTTTGGCTTCTTCTGGCCGGCGTACATCCGACGTGCCGTTTTGATCTGGTCAAGTGTATCAAGATTTTGATTAACCCGGCAGTAGAACTCCTCGTCCACAAACGGTCTTAACATAAAGTCGTTACCACCAGCTTTAAGAAAACGGGCAGAAAGTAGCCGATTGTCCGAAGATGACACACCGATGATCCGTAACTCATGGCTGCCGCGCACGGCCCGCAAACGTCGCGTCAACTCAAAACCGTCAATGTCGGGCATATTGTAATCGGTGATGATCAGTCCGATATCCGGCGTCTTTTTCAGGATCTCGAGAGCCTGGGCACCATTCTCGGCCACGCTGACCCGGAAGTTGAAGCGCTCCAGCCGGCCACGCAACAAAGCGCGCGCCGTGGCGCTGTCATCAACAATGAGTACATGGTGGCGATGGTTGGTTAAAAACCGGCAAACAGATTCCGCCAGCAGATCGATAGCCAGGATATTGTCCTTGATCACATAATCCACAATGTCGCGGGCCAGAATGCCTTCACGCGTCTTTTCGTGGAATGTCCCCGTGAACACGATGATCGGAATCGAAAGCTCGGCCAGATAGCTCAGTGCTTCACCGTTTTCCGCACCGGGCAGGTTCACGTTCGAGATTGCCAGCGTGATGGGTTTTTCGGCATATTCGAAGGCAAGCTGCAGCTCTTCAAAGTTGCGGCAAACTTCGATGTCAATGTCGAATTCTTCCTTAAGCTTCTGGCCAATCATCGAGGTGAAGACATTCGAGTCTTCAACCACCACAATCCGATGATCTGCGAGAGACCCACCGGAGTACTGCATACCCGAAATTCCAATAAACATGAGCGCCCCTTTTTTAGTCGCCTTAACTTAGCAATCACTGAATTGAATTTCGGTTAACAGTGGTTTTGGAAAAACTTGAGAAAATACCCGTAAAACCTTGGATCAGATTTTGCAGGTAGAAGTCTTGGCGAAAGCGCCGGGGCAACATCGCGTCATCGGGTCTGCCGGCAGTGCGGCATTGGCCGAAAAGCGGATTGCTTCAGCACCGAAACAGGCAGCACAAGATCCTCGCTACCTGTCATCGAACATCCACTGCCGCTGTTGCCAGATCTTCTCGCCGACCAGGCAATCATAGGGCTCGGTTGCGGACCTCAGCCCCTGCGCCCCAAAGGCCTGGGCGAGACGGACATTGGGCTGCAATGGCACAATTCCGCCGATCTCGAGAATGAGTTTGCGCCGGATCGCTTCCGGGAACTGATCCCAATGCGTGACCGGAACCAGGAAACTGCCAGGACCGCCAATCACGCAATTGGCATAATAGACATCCAGATCGTCAATGTTGAAGCCGCCGCCGGGCCCTTCGCGGGTCATCAGTGGCAAGCCGTTGATGACAATACGACGCTCGAGCGCCTTGGCACGAGCCTCAAGCACTGGGCCGCCCTGGTTGTTGGGCCCGTCACCGGATATGTCGATCACCTTGCGGAACCCCTCATAGGGCACCGCTTCAAGCCTTGCCAGCGCATGTTCGATCGCGCCTGAAATCGAGGTCCGGCGTTGCGGAAACGGCTGTGAACGCCCCACAGTGTCAGCCACCCGCTGGGCATCCGCCGCACTCTCGACCAGGGTCCAGTCAAGCACGAGGCGAACCGAGCCGTTGCCGGCCCATTCGAACATGGTCACCGCAATCCGGCCATAGGCCCCCTGTGCGATTGCACGGATGACATCGGGATGGGCAAGCGCCGCAGCGTAACCGTCACGCTGGATTTCCAGCTCGCGCGGCGACATTGACCGCGACACATCAACCGCCAGGACAAGCGCCACATCGACCGGTTCCCGCGCTTGTGCGGGCGTGACAAAGAGTGCCAGGCCAAGAGCTACGAAGAGAGTACGAATCCATTCCGCCATGCCGCAGTCTAGCATGCTGCGAACAGCAGCAGAACTTATCAATCAAACCGGCAAAGAACCAGATCCAGTATGACCTATGCCCAAAGCCCAGATGAAACAGATCAAACCAGTCCTTTTAAGCCTGATCAGCTCCGCGGCTTGAGGTTCTCCGGATCGTATAGCGGCGTATAGCCGACGGCTGCCACTTCAACCGGATAGGTTTCGCTGAAATACTCGACGGTCAGCTTCCGCCCCAGCTGGCAATACGCCCATGGCAGATAGGCCAGCGCGATGTTCTTGCCGATGGTCGGACCATAAGCGATTGACGTCGTGTAGGACCGGCGGCCGAGTTCATCGACAAGCGTCTCGCCGGTTTCGGGATCCATCACCGGCAGGATGCCGACAGGATAGCGCGCCACGCCCTTGGCATCGACATTGTCAGTCATCACCAGCGTGCACAGCATGGCGGGCTGGTGCTCGCGCGCCTTGTACTCCAGGTGTTTTTCCTTGCCGCGGAAATCGGCTTCCTTGACCTTCGGACGCGCCAGATCGCTTTCAATCAAATTGTACTGGGTTAAAAGATCGGCGTTCTGCAGCCGCAGGCTCTTTTCCATGCGACGGGAGTTGGCGTAGGTCTCGACACCGACCGGCGTCACCCCAGTCGACCTCAGCGCGTCCCAGACGGCCAGGCCGTCCTCGTACTTCATGTGCAGCTCCCAGCCCTGCTCTCCGACATAGGAGAGCCGGAACGCGGAAACCGTCTTGCCGGCGATCTTGATCGGCTTGATCGCGGCAAAGGGGAAGTTCTCGATGTCGAGGCCCGCTGGATCGGCAACCACCTTCTTCAGCGTCTCGCGGGCATTCGGGCCCCAGATGCCGATGGTGGTGAAGGCCTCGGTCACATCGGTGATGGTGACGTCGTAACCCTTGTCCTCGGCGACGCGGCGCATGTAGTGGAAATCGCGCGGGCCGGCGTCGGCGCCGTTGATCAGCCGGCAGCGGTCTTCCATGCGGATGACGGTGAAGTCAGCGCGGACCATGCCCTCGTCATCGAGGAAGTGGGTGTAGATGCCCTTGCCGATCATGTTGTCGCCGCCGATCTTGGCGGCACACAGCCATTCCATCATGGCAACATGGTCGGGACCCTCGATGTCGACCATGTGGAAATGCGACAGGTTGATGATGCCGCAATCTTCGGAAAGCTGCAGATGCTCGGCATTTGAGACCCGCCAGAAATGGCGGTTATCCCACTCGTTCTCACGAACAGGAATGCGGTCGCCGAACTTCTCGAGCAGATGCGCATTGGACGCATAGCCATGCGCCCGCTCCCAGCCGCCCAGTTCCATGAAGTGACCTCCAAGCTCGACTTCGCGTTCATAAAACGGCGAATGCTTGATGCCGCGGCTGGTTGCATAGGGCTCGCGCGGATGGATTGCCGGGAAATAGATTTTCTGTGCCGCCTCGTAGCAGCGGTTTTCAATGAATTCCTCGGTCATCTGGTGCGGGTAGAACCGCGCGTAATCGATCGAGTTGTGATCGATTTCGGTGCGCCCGTCGGTCATCCAGTCGGCGATCAGCTTGCCGTAACCGGGACCATCCTTGACCCAGATGGCGACGCAGTACCACAGACCGCGGACCTTCTGGCTTTCACCGCAGGACGCGCCGCCGCCGGCGGACACCTGCAACAGCCCGTTGAAGGAATAGCTTTCATTGTAGCCGATCTCGCCGAGGATCGGGGTCAGTTCCATGGCGCGTTCCAGCGGCTCGAGGATCTGCTCCATCTCGAGGTCGCGCTGCGAGGGCGAGAGACGGGCTTCATTCTTCTCCAGAATGTCGCGCGGATGGCAAAGCCGCGGTTCGTCGGTTTCGTAGTAGCCCCATTCGATCTGGCCGCCTTCGGCGGTTTTCGGATCACCGGTGTCGCGCATATAGGCCGAGTTGCCCTGATCCCGCATCAGCGGAAAGCCGATGTCCTTGCCGGTTCCTTCAAACTCGTTATACGGCCCGAAGAAGGTCAGCGGGTGATCGACCGGCATCACCGGCAGGTCTTCGCCGACCATCTCCGCAATCAGGCGCCCCCACAATCCGGCGCAGACCACCACATGATCCGCCATGATCGTGCCGCGATGGGTGACAACGCCCTTGATGCGGCCGCCTTCAACAATCAGCGACTGTGCGGGTGTGTTGGCAAAGGCTTTGAGTTTGCCGGACTTCTCACCGAGATCGACCAGCTTGCCGGCAACCGTCTGCGAGCGCGGGATCACCAGACCTGCATCCGGATCCCACAAGGCGCCTGCAACCATTTCCTCTTCGACAAGCGGGAATTTTTCCTTCACCTCGGCAGGACCGATAAAGCTGGCGCGCGTCCCGAAAGCCTTGCCGGACGAGATCTTGCGCTTGACCTCTTCCATCCAGGCCTCGTCACCGGCGCGAACAATCTCAAGGCCGCCGATGCGGGCGTAGTGGCCCATCTTTTCGAAGAAATCGATCGAATACTGCGTCGTCCAGACCGACAGGTAGTCGTGGCTGGTGGTGTAGCAGAAGTCAGACGCATGCGCCGTCGAGCCGATATCGGTCGGCACGCCCGACTTGTCGATGCCGACAATATCGTCCCATCCGCGTTCGATCAGATGATGCGCGATGGACGCACCAACAATGCCCCCCACGCCAATGATGACGACCTTAGCCTGCTTCGGAAACTCTGCCATTTTAGTCTGCCCTGATTGCGCTTTGCGCAGAATTTAGAAGCTGCCACATCAAAACTAGAGCCTGTCTACGACATTATCGCCATGCTGCACGACCAGCAGCACAGGCAGACAGCGTTTTCGGGCTTCAATGACCACAGGGTTTCGGCCTCGCGGGGAACCGCTGGAAAGCGATGCAACCGCATTGGCTTGGGCAGTTGTTTTGCACCAGAAGAGGCGGAACCAGCCGCGGATAGCAGCACCAGAGATCACTCATCCATCACGGTCAAGGGCCTCGGCAAGCAATTCGATCTGGTTTTCAGCGAAGACGGCTATGCCGTTTTCCGACAGCAGCGCGGCGACCACGCCTTGGCCTGTCCGCGAGACCCCGTCGAACTCCCCGCTGTAGACATAGGAGGTTCCGCAGGACGGGCTTCCATCGGTCAGAAGTGCAAACCGGCAATCATGGGAACGTGCCGTTTCAAGAGCGATGTGGGCCCCCGAACAAAACTGGCTTGTCACATCTGCGCCTGTCTGCTCAAAGATCCGCGCTGTGCCGGTCAGCACATCATGCCCCTGTTTTCCCGGTTCGATTTCAGCGGGAGGTCGTGGTGTCGGAAACCCGGCCGCAACCTCGGGACAAAGGGCCACGATGCGCCCTTGTTTGCGCCAGAGGGCAATCAACCCGCTTTCAACCAGCTTGTCGGAGCCATTGTAGCGCACCGGACGCCCCAGCAGACATGCACTGACGAGAATCTTGTCCATTCGTGGAATGCCTGACATTGAGCTGCCGTTGGTACCAACAAAATCACCACGGAGCGGCCAATCCCGGGTCGGGTGCTCCGCGGCGGATATGTCAATCAACTATTTGATAATCGCACTTCCGTTGACGATCTCGATGGTCTCGTCACCCGACAGGGTTTCCCGGTCACCGGAAGGCATGGTCACAAAACAACCGGACGGGCAGAAGACACTCGTCGCTCCAGCCTCGACCACGAGTTCAACCTTGTCGCTTCCCTCTGTCACGATGAGAATATGCGACTGGCCATCCTTGTTGGTGACGGTGGCCGCAGAGCACACACCGAGCATCGTTAAACTGGCGGCAAGTGTCAGAACTGGTGTTTTCATCAGCCTTCGGCGGTTAAACCGCCGCTCCTTGTTGACGCGAACCCGGACACATGATGGCCCGGCTTGGATTGATGTCTAGCACTGCGAAACTGAATGGCGGCTGAACAGATGGCACTACTTTTCCCCCTCGCCGCCACCATCGTCGACATCCATGCTGTCCGCTTTTGCTTTTGAAGGACGCCTGCGGCGCTGGGTCCCGGCCTGCGTTTCAGGCGCCGGCACCAGTTTGGATGCTGATTTTGCCCTCGAAGCCTTCACAGCCGCAGCGGGGCCTCCACCGGTCTTTTCCTTCAAGACGGCAAGAACTTCGCCGTCTTCGCCGAGCTTGATGTTCAGGTCGCGTTGCGGGAACGGAATCTCGATGTTTTCGGCGTTCAGACGCTCCAGAATGCGCAGACTGAGTTCCGTGCGGACCGTGATTCCGTTGAGCACGTCGGAAATGTGACATTTGAGCACGAAATCGAGCGAGGATTCGCCGAAGCCCGAGAAGTGAACGACCGGTTCCGGCACCCGCAAGACCAAATCATGCCCCTGCGCGATTTCAGTCAGGATCTCGATGAGCTTCCGTGCATCGGTATCGTAGCTCACCCCGATCGGCACATCGACGCGGCCAAGCTTGTTGCGGTGGGTCCAGTTGCCCACCGGAGAATTGATCAACTCGGAATTCGGCACAATGATCGACTGCCGGGTGAAGGTCTCGATCTCCGTTGCCCGCACCGAGATCTTTTTAACAAACCCTTCGGTCGTGCTGGTCGAGACCCAGTCACCAACCTTGAAAGGCCGTTCAACCAGCAGGATCAGCCCGGACACGAAATTGCTGACGATGTTCTGCAATCCGAAACCGATGCCCAGCGACAGCGCGCCCGCCACGAGCGCGAGGTTGGACATATCTATACCGGCCGCCGATACGCCGATAAGGCCGGCAATCGCCACACCGAGATACCCGATCCCGGTCTTGATAGAGTTGCGGACCCCTGCATCCATGCGTCCGCGTGACATCACACTGCCGTCCAGCCAGCGTTGGAACCAGCGCGTCACGATCAAACCGATGATGAACATCACAACGCCGAAGAAGATACCAACCAGCGAGATGGTGATGCCGCCGATGCGGATGTCTGTCATGACCCGGTAGAACCAAAGCTCGATATCCTGGGGCTGAAATCCCCATTGCAGCAGGATCAGCGGCACACCCAGCATCAGCACCAGCAGATTGATCAGCAAACCGGCGGCAAGCCCGGCCTGGTCGAGCGCCATCGGCCCGAGTTGGTAGCGGGTCTCAAGCCAGCGGCCGATCGCCGTGCCTGCAAACGTCTCCTGCGTGGAGATCGCCCGGCCGGAGAGGTATCCGATATACATCATTGTCAGGATCGCACCGGTGACCACAATCTGGGTGGCCACAAACCGCGCTAGCCCGATATATCCCAGAAGCGCCGTGAGAAAGAGCCCCACCCCCGCCAGCAGCAGGGTTGTGGATATGACCCTCGGCCAGCGCTGACCGCTGTCAGCCGGATCGCCGGATGCCGCGAGCATAGGTTTGCCCATCGACATCATGATCAGGATCAGAGACATCAGCACAACGGCAATCAGGCCCTTGGCCACCGTCAGCACCACAGGTGAATCGAGCGTCTGGCTGACGGTGTTGAGCACGTAGTCAAGGCCGTTGACCACCACCAGCGCAACAACCATCACATGAAGGAGCCGCGCTCCGCTGTTGGAGATGTTCACCAGCCGCCAGGCCGGCATGTTCGGCGACAATACCGCCCGTGCAAGCTTGCTGACAAAATAGATTCCGACCACGACGGCCAGCGCAACCGCAATCACCGGAGCGACATCGCGGCGAAGCAGCGAAAGACTGTCGGCGAGAAGATAGACGATCCCGGCCAGTGCAGCCATCGCTGCCGTCGGAATCAGTGTCGACCAGAACGCCACCGACAACCGGCTTGTATAGCTCGGCTCCTCTCCGTCTGTTTCGCGATGGATCAGCCAGCCAAACACTCTGAAAGCACCCGCCACCAGCACCAGAGCTGCCAGCAGCGAGAAGAAGCACCACGCCAGGACCGCCTGCCATTTGAACAACCAGATGAACTTGATCCAGGATCCATAGATACGTTCGAGCTGGCCTATCTCATCATTGAGCGCAACATACGCCTCCGACATCAAACCCGGACCGAGCTCCGTGCGTTTGATCAGCGTGTTAGTGAACAGGTCGCGTCTCAGGCTGGTGATCTTGTCACCGAGTTCACTTGCCTGCACCGAGACTGCCTCGGCACGCCCGGTCAGCGCGTTGATTGCCGCCCGCTCCTCAGCCAACCGTGTTCGCTCGGCTTTGAGAGTGTCCGGCTCAGCCGGTTCTCCCTCGGCCGGAGGCGCCCCCAGCTGGTCAAGTCGAGCCTTGATCTCGGTTTGCCGTGGCCTGAGACTTACGCCTACATCAAGCATCGAGCGCGCCAGTTCCTCGGCTTCGAGCTTTAGGTCGACAAGGGCCGTGTCATTCTCGGCATTCTCCTCGACACGCTGTTGAAGCCGCGTCATATCCGCCTCGGCCGCTTCAAGCTTCTCTTCCGCCGCCACGATTGCCTGCGACACCGCCGTGACCGCTTCGGGTGCCGTCTGTGTTCCGGGCGCCGCGGGTATATCGGTTGCGCCGCCATCGGCTGCAGGAGCAACAGTGCCGGAGGGCGCAGCTTCAGGCAGCGGCTGGGCAGGGTCTGCCGATTGCACCGCGTCTGGTGCCTGGGCCGTCTCGGCTGTCTGGGAAAGCGCTGCGCCCGCTGTCCAGATCATCAGCAGAGCTGCCAGCGCAAGGGTGATCAAGCGGTCAAAGCGCATGGAATTCCTGTTCTCAAGTATATCATTGCGTCATCAATAGCAGGCTGGCCATGCATCTCAAGCTCGCCGCTGCGCAGCGGATCCTCTACAACGGCCAAACCGCGTCTTTATCGGGCGGAAATGGTGTCTAGAAACCAGCCCTGGGCTTGCTGAGATACGCCTCTTCAGCCAGCGTCGATTCCCTGCGCAAGATGGAATTGCGGTGTGGGAACCGGCCAAATTCGGCAACGACGTTTCTGTGCTGGTGAGCGTAATCGAGATAGGTCTCGTTGCCCAGCGCCTCGCAAAGCTGAACAGCCCGATTCTGCTCCGCCAGATCTTCGGCATGCTCGAACGGCAGATAGAAAAAAATCCGCTGCGCTTCGCCCACACCCATGTCCGCACCCGCCGCGATAGCAGCTTTGGCCTCTCTCAGAGCCAACCAGTCGGTTGCAAATGCCAAAGGCGAATTCCGATAGATGTTGCGCGGAAACTGGTCATACACGATCACCAGCGCCAGCCAGGCCTCGGGCGTTGCACGCCAGACATCGGGCACCTCGCGCGACAATTCCAGATGCAGACCAGTGAACCGCTCAGCGATCCGCCTGTCGACGGCATCTTCCTTCACGAACCATTGCTTGGGGGTAAGCTCGGAGAACCAGAACTGGAGCACAGTGTCAGGCGTTTCGGTCATGTCTTGTCCTTTGGAAAGCCAACGGCCCTGTCGCAGATGTCGGGTTTTCAGGCCTCCCGTCAAGCCATGTGCATAAGGCGCAAGGCAACCATCCGATCACGCCGCCTTGGCTTGTGCCTCAAGCGCCACCAGAATCGCGCCATCCGTCACCTGAGCCCCCTCGCTGACCAGCACCTCGGACACCACCCCGTCGCGTGGCGCGTTGAGCGTCATTTCCATTTTCATCGCTTCCATGATCACCATTGGATCACCCGATGCGACCGCCTGCCCTGGCTCGACCAGAACCTGTTTGATGATGCCCGGCATTGCCGAAACCACCTGATCACCGCCGCCAAGCTGCTCCGCTCCGCGCGCACCACTGGGCCGCAGGAAGCCGTGCGTGAGCCCTTCATGGAACACTGTCACGGCGTCCTGCGCGCAAAGCACTCGGCACCGCCGCGTCACCCCGGCTGTTGAAAACTGCCAATCGCAGCCATCGGCGCGAACCATGGTCAAATCAACCCCGCCAGCCTCAAGCCCATCACCGCCAATGCGCCAGTCCTGCGCCCCAACCCTTTCAATTTCGAAACCCTGCTCGGCGTCTCCAGACGTCAGGGCGACCTGTCGCCGGGGGGAACCCCAGATCTCGAAGGGGCCTATCGCAGCCACGGGATCGCTACCCTCTGCACCATTCCGCACCATCCCCGATGCAGCAAGCACCGCCAGCGCGATGATGTGATCGGGTGCTGCTTCCACAGCCGTCAGGCTATCAATGTTGCGGTCAATCAACCCTGTATCGAGTCGGCCGGCCGCGAAATCCGCATCCCGGCACAGCCGCGCAAGGAACGCCGTGTTGGTCACGGTGCCGGCGATTTCTGTCCGTCCCAGAGCACCGGCAAGCTTTGACAGTGCTTCGGCCCGTGTCCGCCCATGGGCGATCAGTTTGGCAATCATCGGATCATAGAAAGGCGTGATTTCGTCGCCCGTGCGCACACCTGCATCCACCCTGATGTCACCACCGGGAAACGCCAGGTGCGCGAGCCGCCCTACGGCCGGCAGGAAGCCTTTGCCGGCATCCTCGGCATAGATCCGGGCTTCCACCGCATGTCCGTCGATCGACAGCGCGTTCTGCTTCAGCGGCAATTGCTCGCCAGCCGCCACCCGTATCTGCCATTCGACCAGATCAAGCCCGGTGATCAGCTCGGTCACCGGATGCTCCACCTGCAGCCGCGTGTTCATTTCCATGAACCAGAACTTGTCGGCACAGAGCCCGTCGCTGGCATCGACGATGAACTCCACCGTGCCCGCGCCGCAATAGTTGATCGCCCTGGCCGCCTTCACCGCGGCAGCGCCCATTACCGTGCGCATGTCTTCGGGCATCTCCGGCGCCGGCGCTTCCTCGATCACCTTCTGGTGCCGCCGCTGCGCCGAACAGTCGCGCTCGAACAGATGCACCACATTGCCGTGACTATCGCCAAACACCTGGATCTCGATGTGCCGCGGTGTGGCGACATATTTCTCCACCAGCACCCGGTCGTCACCGAATGAGGCCTTCGCCTCGCGCCGCGCAGAGGAAAGCGCCGCGGGAAAATCCTCCTGCCGCTCGACCTTGCGCATGCCCTTGCCGCCGCCGCCGGCCCGCGCCTTGATCAGCACCGGAAAACCGATCTCATTGGCCTTGCCCGCCAGCACCACCAGTTCCTGCGCCTCGCCGTGATATCCCGGCACCACCGGCACCTTGGCCTTTTCCATCAACGCCTTGGCCGCATCCTTCAGCCCCATGGCCCGGATCGCCTTGGCCGACGGCCCGATGAAGATCAGCCCGGCCTTCTCCACCCGCTCGACAAAATCCGGGTTCTCCGACAGGAAGCCGTAGCCGGGATGGATCGCGTCCGCTTCAGTGCGTCTGGCGGCATCGAGAATGGCATCGACTTTAAGATAGCTCTCCGACGCCTGCGCAGGCCCGATCAACACCGCCTCGTCAGCCATCTCGACATGCAACGCGCTTGCGTCAGCGTCCGAATAGACCGCGACCGTGGCAATACCCATTATCCGCGCCGTGCGGATGATCCGGCAGGCAATCTCGCCCCGGTTGGCGATGAGGATTTTGGTGATGGTGCTCATGCCGGTTCCCCTGCGGCGAAGTCGTCAACGACTTCAAACCGCTCATAGATAAAGACCATATCAGGATCGAATGAGCCCTGGCGCTGGTAATATGCACCATAGCCCTTGCGCCAGTCCTCCAGATCCACAAACTCGCCCTGCGCCGCGATGCGGCTGTCGTCCATCTGCGTGTAACTGATTGTCTCGAGGCTCAGGGTTCGCGTCGCCAGTGCCGGGTCGCCATTCCAGTCAAGCGCGATGTCGATGCGGCCAACCTCGGGATAGGACTCCGGATCATCTTCAAACTCGTCGGGCGTCGCGCAAGTCGCCGTCTTCCTGCCCGCGCGCATCAGGTCAATGATCACGCGGTTGAGCTGTTCACTGTCCCCGGGTCTGTAGGTCTGGGCACCGGGATAGCGTTCCAGTGCCTGTTGCAGAGTCAAAGTCACACCACTCTCCATCACATCCTGAACACGCCGAACTTCGTGTCCTCCACCGGCGCATTCAACGCCGCCGACAGGCTCAGCGCCAGGATCTCTCGGCTCTTCAGCGGATTGATGATGCCGTCATCCCAAAGCCGCGCCGAAGCATAGAGCGGGTGGCTTTGGGTCTCGAACATCTCGATGGTCGGGCGTTTGAATTCGGCCTCTTCCTCGGTTGACCATTCGCCGCCCTTGCGCTCGATGGCGTCGCGCTTGACGGTAGCCAACACGCCCGCCGCCTGTTCGCCGCCCATCACCGAAATCCGGCTGTTGGGCCAGGTCCACAGGAAACGTGGCGAATAGGCCCGGCCGCACATGCCGTAATTGCCCGCACCGAACGAGCCGCCGACGATCATGGTGATCTTCGGCACCTGCGTGGTCGCCACGGCCGTCACCATCTTGGCGCCGTCCTTGGCGATGCCGCCGGCCTCGTATTTCTGGCCCACCATGAAGCCGGTGATGTTCTGCAGGAACACCAACGGGATCTTGCGCTGCGAGCAGAGCTCGATGAAATGCGCGGCCTTCACCGCGCTTTCGGAAAACAGCACCCCATTGTTGGCGACAATCCCCACCGGCATGCCCATCACATGCGCGAAGCCACAGACGATGGAAGTGCCAAACCGCGCCTTGAACTCGTCAAACCGCGAGCCGTCCACCACGCGGGCGATCACCTCGCGGATGTCATAGGGCTGGCGGGTGTCGGCGGGAATGATGCCGGCAATCTCGGCCGGATCGTAGAGCGGGTCTTCCGGCGGCAGACAGTCCATCTGGCACAGCCCGGCCCGGCCCCGCCCGTTGAGATTGGCCACCGCCTGCCGCGCCAGCTCCAGCGCATGCGCGTCATTGTCAGCCAGATGATCGGCCACGCCGGACAGCCGCGTGTGCACATCACCGCCGCCCAAATCCTCGGCGCTCACCACCTCGCCGGTGGCGGCCTTGACCAGCGGCGGCCCGGCCAGAAAGATCGTGCCCTGATCGCGCACGATGATGGTCTCGTCGCTCATCGCAGGCACATAGGCGCCGCCCGCGGTGCACGACCCCATCACCACGGCGATCTGCGCAATCCCTTGGGCGCTCATATTGGCCTGGTTGAAGAAAATCCGGCCGAAATGATCCCGGTCGGGAAACACCTCGTCCTGGTTGGGCAGATTGGCGCCACCCGAATCCACCAGATAGACGCAGGGCAGATTGTTCTCGAGCGCAATTTCCTGGGCGCGGAGATGCTTCTTCACCGTCAGCGGATAATAGGTCCCGCCCTTCACCGTGGCGTCGTTGCACACCACCATCACGTCGCGGCCCTTGAGCCGGCCGACACCGGCAATCACGCCCGCCGACGCAATGTCGCCACCATATAGCCCGTGCGCAGCAAACCGCCCGACCTCGAGAAACGGCGAATCCGCATCAAGCAAGGTCGCCACCCGTTCGCGCGGCAACAACTTGCCCCGCCCGACATGCCGCTCGCGCGAAGCCTCCGGCCCGCCCTGCCGGTGCAGCTCGGCCGCCTCGGCTGTCTCGGCAATCTGCGCCTGCATCTTTGCCGCGTTGTCCTTGAACGCTTGCGAGCCGGTGGAGATCTTGGATTGGATGATCGACATCAGCGAATGAGCTCCACTTTGCAAGGCAGGCCGAGATCGGCCCAGTTCCGGTCAGCGGTCAAGGCCGTCGCCTTCTCGCGGATGGCCAGCGCAAGGCAAGCCCGGTCACCGAGCGACAATCCTCGATGACGCGTGCCCGCGCGCAAACGCCCTGCCATCTCAGCCAGATCCATGTCGAAAGCCACAACATTCAGCCGGAACCGGGAAAGCGCAGACAGCGCCCGGTCGGTTTCATAGCCCAGATCTATCAACCGCGTTATCACCTCCACGCCATTGACCGAAGACAAAAGGGCGCCTGCGAGAGAAGGCATTGCAATCTCCGCGCCGTCCTCATTTCTCAGCACTGCCAAAAGAACCGAACTGTCGACCACAACGCTCATTCATTTCCATCTTTCAAACGGGTTCCCTCTTGGTGCAAACGATCAAACCGTTCGTCTGAACGTTTCTGATCTTCCCGGCGTTCGCGCAAGAAATCGTCCACCACATCTTCCCCAGCAGGCACAAGTCTGTTGAACTCATCCTGCAACTCCCGGATTACAGCCATGTAGGACTTGATCTTGAGTTCCCCGTCGACAACTTCCAGCGCCATCTCGTCACCCGGCTTGACCCCGAGCGCCTCGCGCATCGCGGCAGGAATGACCAGCCGTCCGCCCTCGCCGAGCTTCACGCGGTCAAGCATCGGGTTTTCCCGCGGCACAAAGGCCGCCTCATAGGCCGATTGGCCGCCCTCATCGAAGCCTGTTTCCTTGGTGCGCTTTGCCACAGTGCCAACCCTCTAGTATCTGGCATATTTTCAATTGCTGGCAACATAACACAATTCTGTCACGCGGTCTCCGCCATCATCTCACGACCGATCAGCATGCGGCGCACTTCCGATGTCCCCGCACCTATCTCGTAGAGCTTGGCGTCGCGCAGCAGCCGGCCGGTGGGATAGTCATTGATGTAGCCATTGCCGCCCAGCGCCTGGATCGCTTCAAGCGCCACCTGCGTCGCCTTCTCGGCGGAATAGAGAATACAGCCCGCCGCATCCTTGCGCGTGGTCTCCCCCCGGTCACAGGCCGCAGCCACCGCATAGACATAGGCCCGGCAGGCGTTCATCGTGGTGTACATGTCGGCAAGCTTGCCCTGCATCAGCTGGAAATTGCCGATCGGCTCACCGAACTGCTTGCGCTCATGGCAATAGGGCACAACCACATCCATCGCCGCCGCCATGATCCCGAGCGGTCCGCCCGACAGCACCACACGTTCATAGTCGAGCCCCGACATCAGGATACGCGCGCCCTGCCCCTCTTCACCCAGCACGTTGTCGAACGGCACCTCGCAATCCTCGAACACCAGCTCGCAGGTGTTCGACCCGCGCATGCCCAGCTTGTCGAGCTTCTGCGCGGTCGAGAACCCGGCCATGCCCTTCTCGATCAGGAAGGCGGTGATGCCGCGCGATTTCGCCTCCGGATCGGTCTTGGCATAGACCACCAGCGTATTGGCGTCCGGCCCGTTGGTGATCCACATCTTGTTGCCATTGAGCACATAGCGGTCATTACGCTTTTCGGCGCGCAGCTTCATCGACACCACATCCGAGCCCGAGCCCGGCTCGCTCATGGCCAGCGCGCCCACATGCTCGCCGGTGCACAGCTTGGGCAGATACTGCGCCTTCTGTGCCTCGGTGCCCCAGCGGTTGATCTGGTTGACGCACAGATTGGAATGCGCGCCATAAGACAGCCCGATCGAGGCCGAGGCGCGGCTGATCTCTTCCATCGCCACGGTGTGCGCCAGATAGCCCATGCCGGTGCCGCCGAAATCCGGATTGGCGGTCATGCCCAGAAGCCCCAGCTCACCCATTTCCTGCCAAAGGTGCATCGGAAACTGGTTGTCCCGGTCGGTTTCATCGGCAACCGGGGCCACCCGGTCGCGGGCAAAGCGCGCCACCGTTTCCCTCAGCGCGTCGATCTCCTCGCCCAGGCCAAAATTCATGCTCGTCGAAAACATCTCAGTCTTCCTCTTGTTGTCCGACCAGTCGCGCCACCAGGCGAACATAGATCGCCTCGATCTCATCGAGCGACAGACGCCCGTTGTCACGGTACCAGGTGGTCATGCCGTTGAGCATGGCAATGATTGCCATGGTGGTCACCTGCGGGTCGATGATGGAGAACGAACCATCTGCGGCACCGCGCTCCAGGATCGCATAAGGCACACGTTCATATTGACGCCTGAGCCGCTCGATCTCGTTGAAATTCTCACCTTCGAGATTTCTCAGCTCCATGTAGGAGATGAACACCTCGCGCGACCGGTCAAGGTGATAGCGGATGTGGAACCGGACAAACTCTTCCAGCGCATCGGGTGGCATCAGGCCCGGCTGTTCCGCCTCGGCGCAACTTGCCAGCAGTGTTTCCATATGGACCTGCAACAGCTCGTTGAGCAGATCCTGCTTGGTCGGAAAATGATTATAGATCGCCCCGGCCTGAACCCCGGTGGCCGCCGCAATCGCTCGCATCGACACCGCAGCGTAACCTGACTGCGCAAACAGCTCCAACGCCACATTGCGCAGCTTTTCCGCTGTTTCAGCTCCCGATGATCCCGCCCGTCGCGCCATGGCTCACACAATTAAATGAACGTTTGTTTATTTTATCGTCTTCCGCCTCATTCTGCAAGTCCCGACGAACCGAAAATGGACGCGCCGCACAAGCCACAAGGCAAGCCCGGCAATCCGCTCAGGCAAGCCAGCGCTTGCGCCGCTTGTAGTGCTTGACGTTCTTGAACGAGCGCCGCCCCTCGCCGCCGACGCCGAGATAGAATTCCTTCACATCCTCGTTCTCGCGCAGATCCTTGGCGGCGCCATCCATGACGATGCGGCCCGATTCGAGAATGTAGCCGTAGGTGGCGTAGCGCAGCGCGATGTTGGTGTTCTGTTCAGCCAGCAGAAACGACACACCTTCCTGCTCATTGAGTTTCTTGATGATCTCGAAGATCTCTTCCTGCAATTGCGGCGCCAGGCCCATCGAAGGCTCGTCGAGAAGGATCATTTTTGGCCGGCTCATCAACGCCCGCCCGATCGCCGTCATCTGCTGTTCGCCACCGGATGTGTAGCCCGCAAGGCTGGTCCGCCGTTCACGCAGGCGCGGGAAATAGTTGTAGACCATTTCGATGTCGCGCTTGATCGCCGCATTGCCGTCGCGCCGCGTGAATGCGCCGGTGAGCAGGTTTTCCTCAACGGTGAGATGGCCGAAGCAATGCCGGCCCTCCATCACCTGGATGCAGCCGCGCCGCACCAGCTCATTGGCCGTTTGCGCCTCGATGCGCTTGCCTTCAAACTCGATAGATCCCTTGGTCACCTCGCCGCGCTCCGAGCGCAGCAGGTTGGAAATCGCTTTCAGCGTGGTCGATTTGCCGGCACCGTTGGCGCCAAGCAGAGCAACAATCCCGCCTTCCGGAACCACCAGCGAAACGCCCTTGAGCACAAGGATCACGTGGTCATAAATGACCTCAATGTTGTTCACCTCAAGGATGTTGGGCTGCGTTGCCGCTTGGGTCGATACGGAAGTGGACATCGTCTTGGAGCCTCACCGGTCAGAAAGGAATGTCAGGATTGGGTCCCTGCCGCGCAGACGATTCATCCGCGCGGCAGGTCTGTTTCAGCCGTCAGTTCAGGCAGGCTTCAGTCCGCTCAGGCCAGGGAGCATTGCTCTCGGCATAATCGGCGGCAGCCTTTTTGAGCAGCGGCTTGACCATGTCGACATCCGGTGAGAACCAGTCGCCGGCCTTCTTCCAGTCCTTGCCGTCCCATTCGACCACATAGACCTTGTGATGGCCGGAGTGATCCTCGCATGACAGCTTCATCGGCAGGGCGAAGCCTTCCATGCCGATTTCCTTGAGACGCGCCTCGGTGATGTCGAGGTTTTCAAGGCCACTGCGCATGTCGACCGCGTCGATCACAGTCTTGCCTGTGAGTTCCTGCGCACGACGGATGCCTTCGGCGATCAGCATCGAGTTGTAGACACCGCGGTTGTAGAGGTTGTCAGCGAATTTCGCCGGATCAACCTGGCTCTTGCCGGCGTCGACAACATACTTCTTGATGTCCTGGATGACGCCGAAGTCGGACCCCACACCGTGGAAGTTGAGCGTGCGGTAACCCTTGGCGGCCTCACCGCCGGCTGCCGCATCATCATTGCCGCCCGACCACCAGATGCCGTAGAAATTTTCCATATTATAGCGGATCTTGGTGGCTTCCTTGACCGCGGTCGGGCTCATGGCGCCCCAGCCCCACATGATCATGTAGTCAGGCCGGTCGCGGCGGATATTGAGCCACTGGGAAGACTGGTTCTGCATTTCCTTGCCCGGAACCGGGTACTGCAGCAGCTCAAAGCCCATGTCGCTGGACATCTGCTCGAGCAGCGGGATCGGCTCGCGACCATACCCGGCATCAAGGAAGATATAACCGATCTTCTTGCCCTTGAGATTTTCGGCGCCGCCTTCGCGGTTGGCGATGTCGGTGACAATCGCCGAGGCGCCGTCCCAGTAGGTGTTCGGCGGGTTGAACACCCACGGGAAGGTGTTGCCTTCAGCCGCGGCCGACAGACCATAGGCCATCGACAGAACCGGGATCTTGTCCACGGACGCCTTCGGGATCACCTGCAGCGTAATGCCGGTCGAATAGGGGCTGATGACCAGCGCGCCTTCGCTCTTGACCTGCTCGTAGCACTCGACGCCCTTCTGCGTGTCATAACCGGTTTCGCACTCGCCCACCCGGATCTTGACACCATTGATCCCGCCATCACGCTCATTGAGCATGGTGAGATAGTCATGCATGCCATTGGCGATCGGAATGCCCGAACCCGCAAAGGGGCCGGTCCGGTAGCTGAACAGCGGTACAAACAATTCTTCAGCAAAAGCCGGCAATGCCGTGCCTGCCAACGTGCCGGCCAGGATGGTTCCGGCAATCAGACGCTTAAGTCGCATTGTATTCCTCCCATTCGGCGTGGGGATCACGCCAGTTCGGGGACCCTGTTCCTCCCGGCATTCTCGGTCCAGACGGGTCCCCTGCCCGGACAATGCCTTCCTTACAACGCTTGCGGGCCGCCTCCTCCGGCGAGACCCGCAAACGCCATTCGCTCAGCCGTATGGAAACGGCCAGACTCGCATTTTCTCCTTGGCGAGCGACCAGAGCCTTGCCAGCCCGTGTGGTTCGACAATGAGAAAGAAGATGATCAACGCGCCCACGATCATGGTCGCGACGTGGAAAACGGTTTCAGCATTGATGTCGATGCCCATCGCCGGCAATCCCGCGCGCAGCACGATCGGCAGGCCCCAGATGAAGGCGGCACCGAAGAACGATCCGACCAGGCTGCCCAATCCCCCCAGGATCACCATGAACAGGATCTGGAACGACAGCGTGATCGAGAACGCCGAAGGTTCGGCAGCCCCGAGATAGAAGAAGATGAACATCGCGCCGGCAACGCCGCAAAGATAGGACGACACCGCAAAGGCAGAGAGTTTGGCGGTCAAAGGCCGCACGCCCATCAATTCAGCTGCAATGTCCATGTCGCGGATCATCATCCATTGCCGCCCGATCCGCCCGCGCACGATATTCTTCACCGCGAATGTGACCACCACCACGATGGCCAGAACCACGAAGTATTGGGTCATCGCACCGGCCGCAGGGCCGGTGAGAACGATGTCTCCAAAGCCACGGCGCTCCGGAACCTCGATCGCGCCGGAGGAATTGTAGTTGTAAAGCCAGGGAATGCGGATGAAGCACCACTCGAGGAAGAACTGCGCAGCCAGCGTCGTGACCGCCAGGTATAGTCCTTTGATCCTAAGCGACGGCAATCCGAAAATGACACCGATACCGGCGGAGAAGAACCCCGACAGCAACACCAGGATCACGATGTTCACATCCGGAAAGATCGTCGTCAGCTTGTAGCAGCTGTAAGCGCCGACACCCATGAAGGCACCGGTGCCGAGCGAGAGCTGCCCGGCATAACCGGTGAGAATGTTCAGGCCGATCGCGGCAAGCGCCAGAATCAGGAACGGCGTCATGATCGCATTGAGAAAGAAGTCGCTCGCCACGAACGGGATCGCCAGCGCGATCGCCCCGATGATCATCATCCCGATCCGGTCTTCGCGTATTGGGAAGATCGCCTGGTCGGCAATATAGCTGGTCTTGTACTGACCGGATTCGCGATACAGCATTACTCGTCTCCCCAGACATTCCCGCTTGACGGCAGCACGTGTGAGTTGGGACCGGTCAGGCGGAAACGATGCCCGGTCGGGGCCTCCATGATCACCGTAAGATCAACCACACTGACTTTGCGTCCACCCAGTTGTTCGATGCGGCGGATCTCCGCCGCAAGGTCATCGGTTTCAATGTCGAAATGAATGCGCGCTTCATCGTGCACCGCCTCGAGGATCAGCGAAACGCCCTTGTCCCCGGCCATGATGGTGGCGCGCTTGCCGTCATCAATATGCGAAGGCTGGCCCAAAAGCTGCGACCAGAAACTGGCCGCATGCTCGATATGATCGGTGTGGCAATCGACGACGATGGCTGAGAGTCTGCTCTTGTGCATCGCTTTACACCCTTTCGATGATGCGCTCGCCGAACAGGCCCTGCGGCCTGAACAGCAGGAAGATCAGCGCGATCATGTAGGCGAGCCAGCTTTCGATGCCGCCGCCCACCAGCGGACCCCAGTAGATCTCGCCGATCTTTTCGCCGATGCCGATGATCAGCCCGCCAACGATCGCACCTGGGATCGAGGTGAAGCCGCCCAGGATCAGCACAGGCAGCGCCTTGAGCGCAATGATTTCCAGTGCGAAGGACACATCCGAGCGCGCGCCCCACATGATGCCCGTGGTCAGCGCCACGATGCCGGCGGCAAACCAGACGATGGCCCAGATCTGGTTGAGCGAAATGCCGACCGAGAGTGCCGCCTGGTGGTCATCGGCCACGGCGCGCAACGCCCGCCCGATCCGGGTCTTGTTGAAGAACACCGCCAGGCATCCGACCATGATGATCGCGATCACCGCTGCGGCAATGTCGATATGCTGCAGGATCAAAAGCCCGCCATCGCCGATTTCGAACGCCGTCGATCCGGTTGGCAGACCCAGCTCCTCAGTGATCATCTGCTTGGGTTCACCCCCGAAGATGAACTCGCCAAAGCCGATCAGGAAGTAGGTCAGGCCGATGGTCGACATCAGAAGGATGATATCCGGCTGGTTGACCAGCGGCCGCATCACGAAACGCTCCACCGCAAGCGCCAGCACCCCCATCACACCGATGGTCAGGATCAGCGCCAGATAGGCCGGAACGCCCTTCTCGTGCAGCCCGACTAGCGTCAACCCGGCGAACACCACCATGATCCCTTGCGCAAAGTTGAACACGCCCGAGGCCTTGAAGATCAGCACAAAGCCAAGTGCGATCAGCGCATAGAGCACGCCCGCGACAAAGCCTTCCCACAACACTTGCAGCAGAAAGTCCGGCAGTTCCACCATCTGCACGAACGGGTCGATCAGGATTGCATAGAGAAAGTCCATCAGTGCGACACTCCAAGATAGGCGTCGATGACGTCCTGGTTGTTCTTCACGTCTTCAGGCGAGCCATCACCGATCTTGCGCCCGTAATCGAGCACCACCACCCGGTCGGAAATGTCCATCACCACGCCCATATCGTGCTCGATCAGCGCAATGGTCGTGCCCATCTGGCTGTTCACATCGAGAATGAAGCGGCTCATGTCCTCTTTCTCTTCGAGGTTCATCCCCGCCATCGGCTCGTCGAGCAGAAGCAAATCCGGCTCCATTGCCAGCGCCCGGCCAAGCTCGACCCGCTTTTGCAGCCCGTAAGGCAACTTGCCCACTGGTGTCTTGCGGATGTGCTGGATCTCGAGAAAATCGATGATCTCCTCGACCTTGAGCCGGTGCTCGATCTCCTCGTTGCGCGCAGGCCCGACATTGAGCACCTGCCAGAAGAAGTTCTTGTGCATCTTCAGCGTCCGCCCCGACATGATGTTGTCGAGCGTCGACATGCCCTTGAACAGCGCCACGTTCTGGAAGGTGCGGGCAATTCCAGAAGCCGCCGCCTCATAGGGCTGCATGCGCGACCGTGCCTGACCGCGAAAGGTGATCACCCCTTGTTGCGGGTGATAAAACCCGTTGATCACGTTCAGCATCGAGGTCTTGCCGGCCCCGTTGGGACCGATGATCGCGCGGATTTCGCCCTTCAGGATGTCAAAGGAAATATCGGAAATCGCCTTCACCCCGCCAAAGGCGAGCGAAACGTTATCCAGCTTGAGCATCACGTCGCCGGGATTGAGACCGTCATCCTCGGCGTGAAGCTCCACATGCTTGATACGGGCGTTCATTCGGCAGCCTCCGGCAACTCAGCAGCGACAGGATAAACCTTGGCATCCGCCAGCTTGACGGTGGCGCGGATGGCGCCCTTTCGTCCGTCTTCAAAGGTCATGTCGGTTTCGATGAACTGCTCTTCAGCGCCGTTGTAGAGCGCGTCAATCAGTGGCCCGAAGCGTTCGGCAATGAAGCCACGGCGCACCTTCTGCGTCCGCGTCAGCTCGCCATCATCGGCTTCCAGCTCCTTGTGCAGCACCAGGAACCGCTGGATCTGCGCACCAGCCATCATCGGCTCGGCGGCAAGATCCCGGTTCACCTGATCGATGTGCTTCGCCATCATCTCGTAGACCTGCGGCAGGTTCGCCAGTTCCTGATAGGAGGCATAGGAAATGTTGTTGCGTTCGGCCCAGTTGCCGACCGCCGTCAGATCGATGTTGAGAAACACCGCGACAAAATCCCGCCCGTCGCCGAAGGCCACAGCTTCCTTGATGTTGGGAAAGAACTTGAGCTTGTTCTCGATGTATTTCGGCGCATAGAGCGCCCCGGTGGTGAGCTTGCCCACATCCTTGGCGCGGTCGATGATCTTGAGATGGCCTTCGGCGTCGAAGATGCCCGCATCGCCGGTCATCACCCAGCCATCGGAGGTCATGGTTTCCCTGGTCTTCTCGTCATCACCATAATAGCCCGCGAACATGCCCGGCGAGCGGAACTGCACCTCGCCATTGTCGGCAATGCGGATTTCCACATCCGGCGCCGCAGGCCCCACGGTGTCGGGACGTACGTCGCCATCCTTCTGGGCGGTGACATAGAGGAACGCCTCGGTCTGCCCGTAAAGCTGTTTGAGATTGATCCCCAGCGAGCGGAAGAACGAAAACAGATCCGGCCCGATCGCCTCACCTGCCGTGTAGGCGGTGCGGATTCGCGTGAAGCCGAGGACATTGCGCAACGGCCCGTAGATCAGCTTGTCACCAAGCCAGTAGGAGACCCGGCCCGACAGCGGCACCGGACGGCCTTCGAGAATCTTCTCGCCATATTTCTTTGCGACCGCAAGGTAGTGATCAAACAGCCACTTCTTGATGCGGCTGGCATCCTCCATCCGGATCATCACGCTCGTGAGCAGCCCTTCGAAAACCCTTGGCGGCGCGAAATAGAAGGTCGGACCGATCTCGCGCAGATTTTGCGACACCGTGTCCGGGCTTTCCGGACAGCTCATGCAAAGCCCGACCGCATAGCCCTGGGCGTAATTGAGATAATGATCACCCACCCAGGCCAGCGGCAGATAGGCAAGCACTTCGTCAAACTCGGTCATGTTGTCGAATTTGGCCGTGTCTTCCGCCGCCTTCACCGAGGTGGCAGCGGTCAGCATCACGCCCTTCGATCGGCCGGTCGTGCCGGAGGTGTAAAGGATCGCCGAGACTTCGCGGCCATCGGACGCCCGGATTCCGGCCTCCCAGTCGGCAATCGCTCCGGAGTCCGATTGCGCAAGCGCCCGGCCCTTGTCCTGCACTGCGTCGAACTTGTGCAGCCGCGCGTGATCATAATCGCGCAAGCCGCGCGGCTCGTCGTAGATGATGTCGGTCAGTCCGGAAATGTCCTCGGCCATCGACTGGAGCTTGTCGACCTGTTCCTGGTCCTGAACAACCGCGAAGCGCACGCCAGCATGGTTGAGGACATAGGCCATCTCTTCAGCCACCGAATCTGCATAGACGGGAACCGGAATGGCCTTGAGCGATTGTGCCGCGCAGAACGCCCAGTAAAGCCGCGGGCGGTTTGACCCGACAATGGCGATCCGGTCACCTTCGCCAAGCCCCATGGCCTTGAGCCCCAAAGCGAGGTTACGAATCTCGTCGCGCTGCTCGGACCAGGTCCAGGTCTGCCAGATGCCGTAGTCCTTCATCCGCATTGCGGGGCGGTCCGCAAAACGCTTGGCGTTGAGCAGCAAATATTGCGGAAACGTCACCGGCTTGCCGCCGGCGGTTGCGCCTGTGGCGTCCATCCTCCACTCTCCTCCCTGTCCGGTCAGGCATTTGGCCTGTCCCGGGCGCAGGCCCTCCAGCCCGCGTTACCGGCCACTCCCGATGGCCAGACATGCCCCGGTTCAAACCGGGTTTTCATCAGGCTTCCGGCGGCTGTCCTCTCAACCGCCCGAAACTGATTAGCATTCACGAATTAAATGAACGCTCGTTTAGCTTATTCCCCTTTGTGCCCGTTGCAAGCCTTGTTTTTGGAATTGTTCATTCCGTCCCCGCCATTGCCACGATCCGGTCGACAATCGGGCTGACGCCAAAGCGGATCGGGTCACTGGCCGGCACGCCATAGTCTCGGGCAAGCGCTTCAAGCAACGTCTTGGCTTCGCCTTCGTTGAGCTTCTGGGTGTTGACGGCGATGCCGGCGCAGGCGATCGCCGGGTTGGTCAACTGCCCGCAGGTGATCGTCTGATCAATCACCTGCTGAATGGTCGGTAAGGCATGGCTTACGCCGCGCATTGTCGTACGGGTCGGCTCGTGGCAGACGACGAAGAAATCCGCCTGAGCGCCATGCAAGAGCCCCAGTGACACGCCGGCAAAGCTGGGGTGAAACAGCGAGCCCTGCCCCTCGATCAGATCCCAGTGGTCGGGATCTGCTTCCGGCGAGATCCACTCCACGGCGCCTGAGATAAAGTCGGCCGCAACTGCATCAATAGCCGCACCGCGCCCGGAGATGAATACGCCGGTCTGGCCGGTGGCGCGGAAATCTGCATCCATGCCGCGCGCCCGCATTTCCTTCTCCAGCGCCAGGGCTGTGTATTTCTTGCCCACCGAGCAATCTGTCCCGACGGTCAGCACCCGTCGGCCGGAGCGCTTGGTGCCCTTGCCAGTGGCAAATTTCACATCCGAAAAGCGCACATCATGCAACCCTGCGCCGCCGCGGGCAGCGGCCTCGGCAATCTCGGGGATCGAGGCAAGCCGCACATGCAGCCCGGTGGCGACATTCAGGCCGGCTTCCAGCGCACTGACAATCGAGGCGATCCAGTGTTCGGGCAGCACACCGCCGGCATTGACCGAACCGACAACCATGGTCTGCACGCCTTTTGCCTTGGCCTCTTCGACACTCAGATCGGGAATGCCTGCGTCGGCCTTGCAGCCTTCAAGCCGCAGCTGACCTATGCACCATTCGGGCCGCCAGTCGACAATGCCCAGGCCCGTTTTGGCTGCCAGAGCATCCGGCACGTCACCGAGAAAAATCAGATAGGGTGGTTCGATGACCATGGGGTACTCCGTACACATGAACTGGCTGCCTGGCGCAGGATAGGAACCAATGTCCTGCGCCTTTTCGCAACCGTCAAGGCAAGAGTTTGGGGTCACGCTGATTTGCGCGCAAATCCCACAGATACGTGGTGAAACGGGAAATCTGCCAGCGGCTTACAGCGCCGCGCATCCTATCGAATGCGCAAAGGACGCTGCAATTTTTTGAAAGAATTCATGTGCGTTATCGCTCAATTGAATCCAATTGAGCACGACATGCATTAGGTGCCCGGCGGAAGAACATAGGCATCATAGCAGGGCGTCAGCGAAATCCGCCGGTGATTGACAAGCGCAGGCGCGTAATACGCCTCGAGCGTGTTGCGCGAGCGCAGCACCGGACAGACCGGCGCCAGCACCAGATCCGTTTGCCCTACAGCCGCGCGGATCTTTTCCGTCAGCGGCGGAAGAGCCCGGGATGGATCTGCCCCGATGGCCACATGATAGGAGCCCTTGCGCTTTAAGATGAACGGAAATGGATTGGCAAAATCGAGATTGAGGATGGTCTCGAAGCGCTGTCCACTCTGTGCCTCGAACATCTTGATCGCCTCGGTCACGGTCTGCATCTCTTCAAGCAGCAGATACTGAAAATCCGGATCGGAAAACTGCAGGAAGGACGGCAAGGCTTCGGTTTCCGCAATCGCCTCATAGGTATCGCGATGGGCGACATACATGCGCCGCATTCGCTCGGCCTGCTCGGCGAACACATCCTTGACCGACGCCTGTCCGAGCGGTCCCAGATCCGGCCCGTCAACCTTGATGTATCCTGGCGCAACGGCAGCGACCCGCGCCGCCTTGTGCAGCATGGTGCTGACATTGGGAATCGCGGTGAAGCCGACAAGCACCAGAACCGGCACAGCAAGCCGCCCGTAGCCCGTCATCGGCTTGAGCAGGATGGCCAGCAGAGCCGGCCAAACCATGATAAAGGCCTGGCTCCCGGTGTTCTGGGTCTCGTAGAACAGCCCGCAAGCCAGCAACAGACCGACCCAGAACCAATCGGCATCAAAGCACCGCACCACCAGATTGCCATCTGTCCGGCCACCTGCAGACCTGTTTCCCACCAGCGCGGCAACCAGCAAAACCATTGCCAGCAACCCGCCCGCACCAAGCACATTGAAATGCTGCGACGCGGCCGTGAGGAACCGTGGCAGCAAGGCACCGGTGTTCTCCGACGCAAGCACGATAATGTCGCCAACATAAAGGCTGACAACGCCGGTCATGACCTCGACAATGCCGGCCACAATAAAGCAGACAAGCGCTGTGGCAACGGCTGTCAACAGCCGGATCCGGCCCAGGATCAGCCCGAACAACAGAATTGGACCGGCAGCCAGGAACGCGGTGATCTTGCAGAATGCCAATGACAGCAAGAGCACGCTGAGCACTATCGTCTGGATGACGGGGCTGCGAACGAACAGCACGGTCGCCGCGACCAGATAGATCAGATGGGCGCCGTGCCGGTTGTAGATTCCGAACGCATCGGTGCCCGGATAGGGATAGAAGTCGATTACATTGAACGGCAGTGCCACAAAAAGCAGGAACGGCAGCAGGATACCGAACGCCGGTTTCAGACCACGCGCCGACACATCCCACATGATCAACGCCATCACCGGAAGCGTCACCGGCAACCAGATCCATTGCGTCAGCAGCACCGGCTGCGCCTGGGGAAACACATAGTCGGAAAAGGCCGCGAGGTAATACTCAAGCGGGCCGACCGGGACGAAGAAATCGAGCACCGGATGCTGCCCCTGCCCGATCCGTCCGATTGCGTCGTAATAGAGCAGCACATCCCAATACATAGGCCCGATCGGCAGGACCAAAGGCAGGGTCTGAAGCACCGCCAGAACCCCGGCAAATCCCACCATCAGCGGATAGATCCACATCAGCACCCGGCGGCCTGAAGTGTCGTCGATTTCAGCCTGGTTCATGCTCATCATGTTTCCTTGATGATGATTCCTCGTCGGACGATACTCGGGGACGGCCGCCCCTTAGGTCAATCCAGCAACGTGCCTTTGGTTAACCAGCCGACATGTGCACACCAGGTTGAGCTGCCACCTGAAAAGCCGACGATCGGGGCACGGCGATGTGATGAGCAGGAGACCAAATCAATGCCCTTCGCACGTTTCTAACATCACGGCTGACAGTGAATCTCACAGTCGCAATGGACAATACGGTTCCTACAGATCCAGAATTGAAATCACACTGGCTGAGACTGGAGCCATGCACGCCTGGCGCGCCAAGCCAAAAACAAAAACGCCCGCGCATCTCGCACGCAATGCCGAACAACATATGAAAAACAAGAAAAATGGTGGGTGAGCACGGGCTCGAACCGTGGACCCGCTGATTAAGAGTCAGCTGCTCTACCAACTGAGCTACACACCCACTTGTTCCGTGCGGAACGGAACGAAGGGGCGTATAGACCGGATAGAGGGGGTTGTCCACACTGTTTTTCGCAAGTCTCTCCCAACCAGCGCGCATGCCTTTGTGCTGGGTCGCCCCAAGCTCTGCGCAAGGCCTTCGTTACGTCTTCGCCAGACCCGTCACAGCAGCAGCCGGCCCTCGGCGATTTTCACCGCTTCGCCGCCGATGCGCGCATGGGTGAGCTCGGAACCCGAGCAATCAAGATGCAGGTGGATGAGCGACGGCCGGCCCATCTCCACGCCCTGCTCGATCACCAGCGCATGGTTGCCCTCGCGCAGCCCGTCAAAGCCGTGGATCGCACCTGAAAGAGCTGCAACGGCAGAGCCGGTGGCCGGATCCTCCGCCACCCCTTCCGCCGGCGCGAACATGCGCGCATGAAACGCGGCATTGTGGTTCACGCCGCCCCGGCAATAGACATAAGCTGCGGCCAGTTGCCCGTCGGCCATCGGCGCCATCTGCTCCCACAATGCCGCATCGCATTCGGCTTTCGCCGCCGCGGCCTGATCCATGACCGGCACCAGCACGAAGGGAACGCCCGCGCTCCACAGCGACAGCCTGTGGTTCTCGAACCCGATCTCGTGCGGATCGAGCCCGAGTGCCGCGCCGATGTCCTCGGTCGGGATCTCCGCATCGAACCTTCGCGACAGCCTGGGAAGATCGAATTCGGCGAAGCCCGCCTTGTCCGGGCTCAGCCGCACCGCGCAGCGCACCGGGCCGATCTGCTCTTCAAGCATCTTGACCAGATCGATGCCGTTGGCGGGGATCGCGTCGCCAAGCCTGCGATGGGCCAGCGCAACGGCAGCCCCCACGGTCGGGTGCCCGGCGAAGGGAAGCTCGCGCCCGGGCGTGAAAATCCGCAATTGCGCCGTATGCCCGGGGTTTTCGGGCGTTTTGACAAACACCGTTTCCGACAGGTTGAACTCCCGCGCGATCGCCTGCATCTCGTCATCATCGAAACGGTCGGCATCAAACACCACAGCCAGCGGGTTCCCATGCAGCGCAGTCCCGGAAAAGACATCATAAATCGCGTAGTCCGACATGCCTGTAGTCCCTTCTGCCGCCGGCCCAAGCGCCTGCGTTGTCGCGCATCCTAACCAGATTCACCGCTCTGCCAACCGCCGATCAGCGGTCAAAATGAAAATCGATCAATGCACGCATATAGAGCGGCACGGCCTCACCCAGATCGTCAGAGTTGCGGACAATCACGATGTCGTCCACCTCCTGCTCTGCGGCCACGGCGATATGGGCACGCATCCGCTCGACAATCGTGTCCGCCGGTTCGGGCAGAACGAAACGCCGGAAGATCGACACAAACCCGCCGCTGCGCCAGCCGAGCAAATGCTCTTCGGCCCGCGCGCTGGAAAGCGCCTCTCCGGTCTCCTCATGCGCTTCGCGCAAGATCGACCCGTCGACATCAATCCAGCCACCGTCGATGTCGGAGGAATCAAGCGAGCCCGCGGGCGCGTAGACCTTGCCCGAATTGGCGGTCCTGGGCGCCATGCGGATCAGCAGCATCACGCCATCAGACGACAGGATGATCGCCGAGCCGAACAGATGCCAGGCACTGATCCCGGCATCAGCCTTCTCAGCCGCTTCGCCATCCTGCGCGTTCCAGGTCCTGATCAGATGCAGCAGCCCCGCATAGGGTGCCCGGTGGCTGACGCCATGGATCACCCCGTCATCGAACTGGAGATCCCGGTGCAGGATCACGGTGCCGTTGAACAGCCAGGGCCGCTCGACTTCCTCGCGCGCCCAGTGCGCCTCGACGGCGCTGCGGTTGGCGACGATCCAGGGATGCTCCGCCTCATCGAGCCTGAGCCGCACCGCATCGAGACGAAAGACGCGGTTTTCGGGGATCTCCGCCACAGCACTCAAACCATGTCGAAGGTCATTGCCACCGGGCAATGATCGGACGCCTTGGGCCGGTCCCAGCCGGTGCGCGGATAGCGCTCAACCTCCTGGCCTTGCGGAAACAGCGTGCGCCAGGGCTGGCCAGCGCGGATGATGTCGGGCAGCCGGTCGCGGTTCGACCGCGTCAGCGCCGGCGAGGCCAGCAGGTAATCGAGCTGGCACAGATGCCGCTCCTGCGGCCCGCGTGTGTGATAGAGCGTCCAGCGGTCCATTTCCGGCCGCCGCGTCACCACATTCTCCGCAAAACCATCTGCCGTGAGCACCCGCACGGCACCGTCTTCGGCCTGTTCGGGGGTGAAGTGATAGCCGTGGCGGCGGTCGCCGGTGATCACCAGCTTCTCCGAATAATCGTTGAAATCCCCGGCGATGACATAGCGCTTGCCGCCGCCATCTGCGCCGAAGCGATCGGAGATGAGCTTGCGCACCGCCCGCGCCTCGGCAACGCGCACCGGCATGGTGTGGGTGCGGCCATCCAGCCCGTTGCGTGGCGATCCCATCGACTTGAAATGCACCACATAAAGCGTCAGCCGTTTCGGGCCGATCTTCACATCCACCTCCAGGCAATCGCGCTTGAACAGCTTGTCATTGGGATGCGCCATTCCCTCGAGATCCGGCGAATAGAGGCCGGCCGCATCATAGGTCAGATGTGCATGGCTGGTGACCTCGAGGATCTCGATCTTGGCGCCATCGAGCGTGCGCTCGCGCGCCATCAGCGCCAGGTTGATGCCGCGGCTGTCATTGCCGTCGATCAGCACCTTGTGGCGGTAGCCATCGCCGATCATCTTGAACAGATAGCCATATTCGAACCGGTGCAGCGTATCGAGATTTTCGACCTCCTGCAGGCACAATATGTCGGCATCCGCCTCGGCAATCGCCAGCGCCGTCATCTGCCGCGTGTCATCGGTCAGCGACACGGCCCGCGCGATTTCGGCCTGGCGGTACTGCTCTTCGGAGGAGAAATCATAAAGCTGCGCCACCCGGTCCTGCCTCAGCTCGTTGCGGAAGCCGGAGAAATCGAACCGGCTCAACAGGTTTTCGGCGTTGAAGGTGGCAATGCGGACTGTCATGCGGGAGCCTGATTCTCGAACGGGGCACGGATGGCCGCGAGCCTATTGCGCGCGCCCCCATGATGCAAACCGCCATTGCGGACGGGGACTTTCAACCCACCCTGCCAGCGCAATGTTACGGCCCGTTGACCAGCGCCAGCACCAGGCTGTGGACGGCACCGCCATCGCCCATTTCCACCCGGTCGAAGGCCCGGCCGCGGGCCCGCTGCTCGTCCGACAGGCGCTTGAGATGGGTCTGCAGCGCGGCGCGGACCTTGTGGCAGCCCGGATCGTCGGGTGCCGAGAGCCCGACGCTGACCGCCTCGATCGCCTGCACCATCTCGATGATGTGCTGTCCGTGCACCTTTTCATGGGCCAGCAGCCCGTCATAGAACCGCTTCCAGGACGTTGCCACACTGGACGGCAGGCCGCCGCGCGGCTTGGGCAGCGTGTAGGTGATGATCAGCTTGGGAACATTCCTGGCGATGACACAGCTGCCATCGGCCTGCTCGCGATAGTCGCGCCCCCAGGTCAGCTTGAAGGTGGTGTGGGCGATGGTGCGCCGGTCGCCCGAAATCACCGGCCCGTTCTCGCCAACCGAGCGGTACAGCTCCAACCCGGACTGGCCCGAGACCGGATAGGTCTTGACCTGTTCAACGGCCGTCCAAGCGCGCGCGGGCAGCGCGGCAAGCGTTGCTGCGAGCACAGCGAGGACGGCAACGGCTTGGCGGACTGACGGCATTCTCTCTCTCCAGCTCAACAGCGTTGAGTGGTACTGCCAGCCGACGGCCAATTCAAGACAGCCGGAAACGCGCCCGCGCGGACATCTCCGCCGGGGTGTGCTGTTGAACAAAGTCCGGAGGGCCGCGCGCTGGCAGTGCCTTCTGAACGAATTGGGTATGCGTGTGCGGGACCGGCATCAATCCCGCACGGGGTGGCGCTGCACGCGCGCGGCCCGGAAGTCGCCGGATCGTGTCCAGATCCGACAGACGGTGCCTTGCACCCTCGGGAATTTTCGTCTCCCGCCCGGATTGCTCCGGCCCGGGCCTGGACTGACCCGGGAGATGCGTCTGGCGCGGTCCGGCACGGACGCTGGCTGCGTTTTGTGATCGATGCATCTCCGCTGCCGGTCCCTCATGACATCCGGTCATGACATCCGGCTGGGTGATGCATGCACGGGTAATCCCCCCTCAAAATAACGGGCTTCAAAAGTAGAATTTTCTCGGCAATATGATCGAGGAGATTTCGATGAAGACGAGCAGATTTAGCGAACCACAAATCCTGGCGATCCTGCGCCAGGCAGAAGGCGGCGTCCCGGTGCCAGAGTTGTGCCGGGAGCATGGGATGAGCACGGCCTCATTTTACAAATGGCGGGCCAAGTACGGCGGCATGGACGCCTCGATGATCAGCCAGATGAAGGCTCTGGAAGACGAGAACCGCCGGCTGAAGAAAATGTATGCCGAGATGAGCATGCAGGCCGAACTTCTGAAAGAGGCTCTTGGAAAAAAATGACGCGGCCATCTCAACGCCGGGAGATGGCCGGGAAAGCAGTGGCGTTGCGAGGGGTGAGTATTGCGCTTGCCTGCCGCACCTTCGAGGTCAGCGAGACCTGTTATCGTTACAGTGCAAAGCTGAACGACGAGAATGAGCATATTGCCGATCTCCTGATCGGACTGACGAGGGCCAAGAAGACCTGGGGTTTTGGCCTGTGCTTCCTGTATCTGCGCAAACGTCCAGGGACATCGTTGGAACCACAAGCGTGTCTATCGCATCTACCGCAAACTGGAACTGAACCTGCGGATCAAGCCGCGTAAGCGTTTGAAGCGGGACAAACCGGATGCACTGGCCGTCCCGGATCAGCCAAACCTGGTCTGGTCCATGGACTTCATGGCGGACCGTCTGGAGGATGGAAGGCAGTTCCGGCTGTTGAATGTCCTTGACGACTTCAACCGCGAAGGGCTCGGCATCGAAGTGGATTTCTCGCTTCCCGCCGAGCGCGTCATCCGCAGTCTGAACCAGATCATCGAATGGCGCGGCAAACCGATGTCGATACGAGTCGATAACGGCCCCGAATATGTCAGTGGTAAACTGATGGAGTGGGCCGAAACACAAGGCATCGCGTTGAGCCACATTCAGCCCGGCAAGCCGCAGCAAAATGCCTATGTCGAGCGCTACAACCGCACAGTCCGGCATGAATGGCTCGACCAATACATCATCGAAAGCATCGAGGAGGCACAGGAGTTCGCCACGCAATGGCTATGGACCTATAACAACGAACGGCCCAATATGGGCATCGGCGGCATAACTCCCGCACAGAAACTCAAAATGGCCGCGTGAATTCTACCGCCGAGCCCCGTTAAAAACGGGGGGATTACCGCTGGATCCCGGCTCAAGGCCGGGATTACGGTGGAAAAGGGCGCAGCGTGCTCCCCCTCTCCCCTGGTGGGAGAGGACACAAAATCGCGGTCTTGGACCGGCAGGGCCAAGCCGCAGATTTTGTTGGTGAGGGTGGCCGGTCGCTGACATCGCAGTTGCGGCAACACCCCCTCTCTTGGAATTTCTAGCACTTGGCTGAAGCCAAGACGCTGAAACAGCCTTCGCGCGGCGTCGCGCTCAGGCCTTCGTTCGCTGAAATCGGATTCTCCGATTTCTGGCCTTTGGCCAACGCTCCGAAGTCTCACCCACCAAGGGGGAGAAGGTCAAACCATCCAGTCCCCCCCTACCCCTCCCCCGGCAGGGCCGTCGCAAGCATGTCCCAGAAATCGGCGCCGGTTTCGGGCAGGGTCAGGGTGTCGGTGCGGGTGATCTGGGTTTCGCTCAGGCCGATCAGCGCGGGCAGCAGATTGACCGCGCCGGACAGCGGCCAGACAGGGGTTTCCATCCGCATCGCAGCCGGAGCGATGTCCGGGGGGATTGCTTGTGGGATTGCCTTTGGGATGACCGGGGTTTGGGACGCAGCCTGCGTGCCGGGCGTCACCGAGGCCGCGGCCTGTGCCGGCTGCAGCCGAACGCCGGACAGCGGCACGGACAGACTGGGGATGATGGCGGGCATCGCTCCGGCGCTCCTTTGCTGATGATGATTTCATCAGGTTACCTGCGCCAAACCTTACGCCGCCGGCTTGAGGCAGGCGTAAACCGGAAAGCCGGGATTTAACTCAAATGCCGGACGGGACGATCCGCCTCTGCCCTGGAGGGAGAGAGAAGCCGCGCCCAAGCCCCGGAGCAACCCGAAATTACGCAAACAATCACCCTAAAACAAAGGAGTGTGCTACAAGACCCCATCCGGTCCGCGATGAAGCGGGCTGCGAACCCTTGAACTGGACATTTTCATGAACATCCCCGAATGGACGAAACCTGCGCTCATGGGCGCGGGCGCCGGAGCGATTGCCCTGGCAATTGTCGGATTCAGCTGGGGCGGCTGGATGACGGCCACTGCCGCTGAGAAGATGTCGGACAAGGGCTCAACGGCGGCCGTCGCCACCGCGCTCACCCCCTATTGCCTGCAAAACGCCAAGAACGACCCGATGGCATCCGGCGTCATGGCCGAACTCAAGGCCGCCAACTCCTACAAGCGCCGCAGCATCGTCGAGGAAGCCGGCTGGGCAACCCCGCTCGGCGCCGAAACGCCCGACCGGGCACTGGCCGAAACCTGCCTCGACGCACTCGACGTCAACACCTGACCCTAGAGCGCCGTGCGTCCAATTGGACGCACAAAGGTCGCTCTAACACTTTGATTTAATGCATGTACGTTATCACTCAATTGAATCCAATTGAGTGCGACATGCATTAGTCGCGCTCAGATGCGCGCATTTGAGCGCGATACAGGTCTTGGGATAGCGGGTTTTGAAGATGTGAAGCGGGCTCAATCAGCCCCAGCGCTCGTCGCGGTCCTTCGGGTCGAGCGCGCTCATCAGCATGTCCCACATGTCCATGCCGGTTTCCATCACCGCGAGATTGGCCTCATAGGCCATCTTGCTCTCGGCCATGTCCATCAGCTCGGTGGCCAGATCGACACCGCTGTTGGAGCCCGCGGGCGCTTCGCGCGGCACCGCCCGCACCCCGCCACCGGCGGTGGTGACCATCTCGACGGTCTTGCGGTTGTAATCGGGCGTATCAACATTGGCGACATTGCTGGCAATCGCATCCATGCGTTTGCTCTGCGCGGCCATGCCGGAAAAGGCTGTGTTGATGATGCTGGAAATCACGACGCAAAACTCCCGTAATCAGGGAATTTTAGCGTCAGGTTATGAGCAGGCCGTTAGGGAACGTGGTTAACGCAAGGTTGACGCCTGGCAGGGTCCGGCCCTCCCCCGCTCCCCTGACCGGTGAGCCGGAAACGCTCTACCGCCCCGGACGACCGGTCTTGCCCGGGCGCCGCTTCTGCCGCGCGGCATCCGCCGGATCCTCATAGGACCCCGCACCCGGCCTGGCCCGCTTGACGGCTCCCACATCGTCCGGCTTCGACGGCAGCTTGCCGGGCATCGGCTTTTCGGTGCGGCCCACGGTCATCTCGTCGAGGCTGTTCTTGCGGAAATAGAAGGGGCTGTTTTCGCTCACGCTGTCGCCGCTGCGCGGCTCGCTCCGCGTGGGCGCGCCATCAGGCGCGACGGGCGGTCGCCCTTGCGGCTGCGCCGATCCCTTTCCCTTGCTGGTGCTTAGGACCGGCTTGCCGGTAGCAGCCGCCTTGCGCGACGCTTTGGTGTTCTCGATGCCGGCATCGCGCGCCATCGGGTCTTCCATCAGGTCGAGCTCGACCGCCTTGAGCCGCTTGACCTCGTCGCGCAGCCGCGCGGCGGTTTCGAAATCGAGATCGGCGGCGGCATCGCGCATCTGCTTCTCCAGCGCTTCGAGATGCGCCTTGAGATTGGCGCCGACCAGCGCGCCCTCGTCCTGCCCCTTGCCTTTTCCAGTGGGGGCGGAAATCGAGGCGCGGACATGGTCGCGCTCATAGACTGAATCGAGAATGTCGGAGATATGCGCCTTGACCGATTCCGGCGTGATGCCGTTGGCCGCATTGTACTCTTCCTGCTTGGCGCGGCGGCGCGAGGTCTCCTCCATCGCGCGTTCCATCGAGCCGGTGACCTTGTCGGCATAGAGGATCACCTTGCCGTCGACGTTGCGCGCGGCGCGGCCGATGGTCTGGATCAGCGAGGTTTCGGAGCGCAGGAAGCCCTCCTTGTCGGCATCGAGGATCGCCACCAGCCCGCATTCCGGGATGTCGAGGCCCTCGCGCAAGAGGTTGATGCCGACCAGCACGTCAAACGCGCCAAGCCGCAGGTCGCGGATGATCTCGATCCGCTCCAGCGTGTCGATGTCGGAATGCATGTAGCGCACCCTTATGCCCTGCTCGTGCAGATACTCAGTCAGATCCTCGGCCATGCGCTTGGTCAGCACCGTGCACAGCGTCCGGTAGCCGGCCTCCGCCGTGGCCCGGATTTCGCCAAGCACATCATCGACCTGGGCGTGCGCCGGACGCACCTCCACAGGCGGATCGATCAGCCCGGTGGGGCGGATCACCTGTTCGGCGAAGACACCGCCGGCCTGCTCCATCTCCCAATTGCCCGGCGTGGCCGAAACAGCAACGGTGCAGGGCCGCATCGCGTCCCATTCCTCGAATCTGAGCGGACGGTTGTCGAGACAGGAGGGCAGCCGGAAGCCGTATTCGGCCAGCGTCGCCTTGCGGCGGAAGTCACCCCGGTACATGCCGCCGATCTGCGGGATCGAGACATGACTCTCGTCGATGAACAGCAGCGCATTGTCGGGAATATATTCGAACAGAGTTGGCGGCGGCTCGCCCGGCGCGCGGCCGGTGAGGTAGCGCGAATAGTTCTCGATGCCCTGGCAGACGCCGGTGGCCTCGAGCATTTCCAGATCAAACCGGGTGCGCTGCTCCAGCCGCTGCGCTTCCAGCAGACGGCCCGAGGCTTCGAGCTCCGCCAGCCGGTGCTTGAGCTCCTCGCGAATGTGCTTGGTGGCCTGGTTGAGCGTCGGCCGCGGGGTGACATAGTGCGAGTTGGCGTAGATCTTGACGCTCTTCAGGTCGCCGGTTTTCTTGCCGGTCAGCGGATCGAATTCGACGATGGTTTCGATCTCGTCGCCGAACAGCGAGATCCGCCAGGCCGCATCCTCAAGGTGGGCCGGGAACAGCTCGATCGTGTCGCCCCGCACCCGGAACGAGCCGCGCTGGAAATCCATGTCGCGGCGCTTGTATTGCTGCGCCACCAGATCCGCCAGCAATTGCCGCTGGTCGATGCGGTCGCCGACCGACATCTGGAAGGTCATGGCGGTGTAGGTTTCCACCGAACCGATGCCGTAGATGCAGGACACCGAGGCGACGATGATCACGTCGTCACGCTCCATCAGCGCCCGCGTCGCCGAGTGCCGCATCCGGTCGATCTGTTCGTTGACCGTCGATTCCTTCTCGATGAAGGTGTCGGTGCGCGGCACATAGGCTTCGGGCTGGTAGTAGTCGTAATAGGAGACGAAATACTCGACCGCGTTGTCGGGGAAGAAGTTCTTGAATTCGGAATAGAGCTGCGCGGCCAGCGTCTTGTTGGGCGCGAGAATCACGGCGGGACGCTGGGTCTCCTCGATCACCTTGGCCATGGTGAAGGTCTTGCCCGAGCCGGTGACGCCCAACAGCACCTGGTTGCGCTCGTTCTCGTTGGCGCCCGCCACCAGATCGGCAATCGCCGTCGGCTGGTCGCCGGCGGGCTTGTACTCGGTGGCCATGCGGATCGGCACGCCACCTTCCGATTTCTCCGGCCGCGCCGGACGGTGTGGCACCCAGGTCTTGCCGTTCTTGAACAGCGGATTGCCGCTCTCGATCAGGTCCGACAGCGCCTGAACGGTGGCGGTGTTGGCGCTGGTGGCACCCGAGGCTTCCGCCTCCTCCACCGAGATGTCGAGCCCGGCGACCGCATTGAGGCCTGCGGCAGCACGGGCGCGAGGGTCGTTGGTCGATCCAATCGAGGTGCCGCGCGCGGTTTTCTTGGATTTCTCCGCGGTGGCAGCCTTGCCTTTCGCAGGGCTCTTCGCCGGCACCTCATCCTTCGTCTTGCCGGCCTTCAGGCGGTGCTTACCCGCCTGCGACCGCAGCTCGCGGTTTTCCGCCTTGCGCCGCGCCTTCACCGCATCAAGCTCGGCCTCCTTCGCCAGATCCGCAGCCCAGTCGGCAATCGAGCCGGACGAGGACACCTGCGCGCCCGACAGCGGCGGCTGCGGCGCTTCCTCGAAACCGTCGAATTCGGAGCCGTCCGGGCGGGATGATTTTGCGGGGGTCTTGGCCATGGCCGCAATATGGGCAGAGTCTGCGGCGAAAGAAAGAGCCGCGCGCGGCAAATCCGAACCGAAACGCTAGCCATGCTGACAGGGGATGTCAGCATTCACGCCTCACACGTCCAGGAACACCAGCTACCGCCACGCACGGCACGGAGGATTATCAAAGCAAATTTCCACTCCACGGCGTTTTAATGTATACTGACAAACAGGGAGAGGATTTCAGTATGAGTAGTCTTTCTGAAGCAATGCGTACAGCCTGGGCCGAATATGAATGTCGTCCAGAGCGCATGATCAAAATAGACTTCGGCCCGGATACTATCCGCGTCGCACCTCCGACGGTAAAGGCCTGGCTGGCGCTGGAACATGTACTTGCCTCGCACGGATACGACATCCGCATCGAGGACACTGACAGCTACAATTGCCGGGACATGAAGTCGGGCAAGGCGAAAAGCCTCCACGCCTATGGCATAGCGCTCGACATCAACTGGAAGACCAACCCCTATATCGACCATGCCGGTCAGCGCAAACCGCGTTTCTCGGACAACGTCACCCAGAGTGGCCGGGCACAGGATGTCCGGCTCGGCCGCGCCGACACCGACATGACCCGTGGCATGGTCGATGCTGCACTGGCGATCAAGACCGTGGCGGGAAAGCAGGTCTTTGGCTGGGGCGGCGACTGGCGCACGATCAAGGACGCCATGCATTTCCAGATAGAGGTGACACCGGAGGACCTCGGCGAGGGCATTGATTGGTCCACAGTGCCTGGAGCAGAGATATCGACGGGATCCCATGACAATGACACTGCGGCAAGCCACGGCGAACAGGAGAACGCAAAAATGGAACTACCGAAAAGCTTCTTCGACACCGTCAGAGCCAGCCTGTTCGGCGGGACATTGTCGCAATCCGCAGTCGACAACCTCAACATCATAACCGGCTACTGGCTGGAGCATTATCGAGGGCGGCCCCTGAACCAGCTGGCCTATATTCTGGCCACGGTAAAAGCAGAGGTCGGCGCCAATATGCGGCCGGTCCGCGAGGGCTTCGCCAAGGATGACGCCGACGCCCGCAAGAAGCTGGCGCACCGGCCTTACGCCAAGTCTGACGGCCCCTTTGGCCACGCCTATTACGGGCGCGGGTATGTTCAGCTCACCCATCTGGAAAACTACAAGACCCAGAGCGACAAGCTCGGCATTGATCTTGTGAAGTTTCCCGACAAGGCGCTGGAAACCCCGATTGCGCTGCAGATCCTCGCCGGCGGCATGCTGGCCGGGGATTTCAACGGCAAGGGCTTCGGCCTCGGTCACTATGTCAACGAAACCAAGCAGGATTTTGTTGGCGCGCGGCGTACCGTCAATATACAGGACCGGGCCGATGAAATCGCCGGCTATGCCGAGCTCTTCCTGGCCGCACTTCGGCTGGCCAATCTCGATGCGATCGGCGCTTCCGTGCCAGCGGACTCTCCGACCCCCGTGCCTGCACCGGGGACCGTGGCGCAGGGCTGGACCGGCGGCGAACTGGCAGAAACCAACGCCCTGCTCCGGCTGGTGATTGCCAGGCTCGATGCGGCAGCCGGCATCACGCAGCCATCCGCAGTTACAGTTGCCCCCGCCGCCGTCCCGAAGCAGCCGAGTCAGGCCGCAATGGCCTTGCTTCAGCAACTGGGGCTTGGATCGGTGCCGCCGGAAAGACTGGCCGCTCTGCTGACCGAACTGGAGAAAGCGGGCGTGATCGTGCCGGGCCAGAACCTCACCCCGGTCAACCGCGCCCTCGGCGAGACCATCGGAAAGGCACTCAACGGCAAGAAGACCGTTATCGGCATCGCCGGATTGCTGGTCTCGATTTTCCTGCCACAACTGGCGCCTCTGACCACCTTTCTGACCAACATAACGCCGGCGGACGGAGCCCTGGTTGTGCCAGCAACGGATGGAACAGCACAAATTGCCGTTGAGTCACTTCAGAACAAACTGATGCCGCTCGCCGCCATCATCGCCGGATGGGGCGGTCTCGGTAAAATCGACAAATGGATGCACAAGCCGACAATCAACACGCTTGCCGAACTGTTGGCAGCAGCCCGGAAGTAACCGGTGGGCTTTCGGTGAGACCCCATCGGAAGCCTGCACCCGCGCTACGGGCAAAGCAGCCCTTCCAGGTAATGCTCGCCGATCCCGAACATCGCCTTGATCTCGGCAATCTGTTTGAGCACCGCCTCGCGGTCGCGGCCGATCCGGCCGTCTTTTTCGGCGACGATCAGATTGTTTTTCGGCGTGTGCGCATCGGAAACGAATTCGAACACCTTTGTGCGGTACCCGTTGAGCTCAAGCAGCAACGCACGAAGCGTGTCGGTGACCATCTCGGCCTGACGCTCGACGAAGATGCCGTGGCGCAGCAGCGGCTCGAGCCTCACGTCCGCCTGCCCCGCCTCCATCTCGCGGCGGATCTGCTTGTGGCAGCAGGGCGCGACGGCGATCAGCGCGGCCCCGGCGGCAATACCCTTGAAGATCGCGTCGTCCGTCGCCGTGTCGCAGGCATGCAGGGCAATCACCGCATCGGCCTTGCTGGCGTCGAATTCCATGATGGTGCCGGCCTCGAAACTCAGCCCCTCAAAGCCTGAGGCCTTGGCCGTGGCGTTGCCGTCAGCCACCAGCTGATCGCGCATTTCAACGCCGACAATGCGGACAGGGTGTTTGGCCACGGTGGCGAGATAGTCGTAGAGCGCGAAATCGAGATAGCCCTTGCCCGCCCCCATATCGACGATCAACGGCCGCTCGACCTTGATGGCGCCAACCAGCGGCGCGAAGATCTCCACCATCTTGTTGATCTGGCGGAACTTGTCCTGCGCATCGTGGCGGATCGCGCCGTTCTTGCCGGCCAGCCCCAGCGCCTTGAGCCATGGCTTGCCGGTCTCGGTCAGTGGCCGGTTCTTGGTGCGGTTGTGCTCGGTCGACGGCGCCTCGCGGCCCGCCACTTCGGTGCGCTTGAGCCGTATCTTGGCCCCGTTGCGCTCGAACATCATGTCGAACCCGGTGGTCGCCAACTGGGCGCTGCGGAATTCGCTCGCGAGGCCGTGACGAAGAAGTGCCAGCGTCTCGTCTTCCGGGTGGTTCTTGATCGTGTCACGGGTCTTGTAGCGGTAGGTGAAGGAGTATTTCTCGCCCGCCTTGGTCGAGATCTTTTTGACCAGAACCGCCTTGAGATCCGGCTCGTCACCGTGATAGCCGCCAAGCTTGAGCTGCACCAGCGATCCGTCCGCGAAGGCGGCACGCAAGGCGGTCAACAATTCTTCGATGCGATCGGGAGGATTCACGGGCATTCCTTCGGGATTGGCAGGCCGAACACTGGATGTCCTGCCTCAGGTCGCCTTTTCTACCCGTGCGGGCCGGAGAAGCAAATCGGCAGCGTTAATTTTGATGTTCGGGTTTTCGGCGCCAATGGCACAACCCTGCTTTCGCCCCCGGCACGGCGAAAGAACGATTTGGTTTGTGCATCCAATTCGCAATTCCCGCGAAGGTTGGATCTGTATTTGTCCTGCCGGATTTGACATCATTCCCGATGTCTAGAAGATTTGGATGAGACTGCGACCATGTACGTATCGGGAAAAAACTGATGAAACCGCTGATGTTTGCTTTGATTTTTGTTGCAACCGCAGGATCGGCACTTGCTGACTCCTGCCATGACAGGTTTACCGAGCTTCTGGTGGAGGGAAATCAAGAGATGGGCCCGGTGCGGATCCACATTACCCAGGAAATCGTCGGAAGCACTACGAGCGTGAACTATCATCACAGCGATGGTGAGGGGAACGGGATGACAGAAATGCTCGAGCCTGCCGAAAGTCCGTGGTCCCTCTTTCTGGGAGACAAGATGTACATGTCGACCGACAAAGGCGAAAACTGGAAATTCATAAATTCGTTCGATGCCGAAAAAAGCCGCGCAGACATGAAGTCAGGACTGACGAATGATGCAGCGGCAGCGACCGGAATCCTGTGCGGCGAAGAGGAATTCGATGGCACTTCCCATGAGGTTGTCGAGGGGACCTATGCATCCTCCATGTTAGACGGCGCGGAAATCTACAACAAATATTGGGTCAACAAACAGACCGGCTGGATTTCCAAATCCTACAGCCATACCAAGAGCACCGGATTCGAATCCAAAACCACGCAGGTGATCGAATCCGTTTCCGATCTGGCACTACCCAAGCCCGAATAAATGGACCAAACAACCGGCAATTGGCACCCGGCGCAGGTGATGCCGGGGTTTCAATGACCTGCCGGCAAAGAGACTTTCATGCGAACGGGGGCTTGCATACCGGGAGCGGCAAGGATCACCGCAACACCCGTATCCAGCGCGCCAGGTTGAGCAGGCTCGTGAGCGCCGCGGCGACATAGGTGAAGGCTGCGGCCTTGAGCACGCTGCGGGCGCCGGCGATGTCGTCTTCGGCGAGATAGCCGCCTTCGCGCAGGATCGGCAGCGCCTTGTTGAAGCTCGCGTCATATTCGACCGGCAGCGTGACCAGGTGCACCAGCACCCGCACACCCAGCAGCCCGATGCCGATCACCGCCATGCCCAGCATCGCACCTGGCGTGCGCAACGCGATGGCCAGCACCGGGGCGGCGATGAAGAACACCGAAGCGATTTTGTCGGTCACCATGGCGACGCCAACCAGCGACTGCCGAAGCGCCAGCCCGCGTTCGCCGCGATGATGCTGCAGCGCATGGCCGACCTCATGGGCTGCCACGGCGACCGCGGTGAGGCTGGAACCCTTGTAATTTAACTGCGAAAGACGCACCACCCGCGCCTCGGGATCATAATGATCGCCGGCATCGGTGGCTTCGACCCCAACGCCTTTGAGCCCGAAGCGCTCCACCAGATGCTGCGCCATCTCTCCGCCGGTGCCTGGAAAATCCGGCCGGTCCTCGCTGTGGCGGCGCATCGTGTGCCCGACCCAGAACTGCGGCGCATAGACAAGGCCCAGCACCAGCAACACGCCCAGGATTCCAAGAATCGCCATGTCAGTCTTTGTCCACGTCGAAAGTTTTCATGGTCATTAGATAGGTGCGGCGGCCGTCCGATAAAGGGTCACAGCGACGCATACAGCCGAAGGATGCCAAGACGCGACTGATCCCCGCTTGACGAACAGGCAGATGTGGCCTGTTGTAAGCCATTGCCAGACATGGCCGCCCCTGCCCCGATCCATAGATACGGGACTGATCCGGAAAGGAAGCGATCCGATGACACGCCCGATGTTCCACCCGCTCACAGCCCTCGCCACAGCCAGCCTGATTGCGCTTGCGCCCGTTGCCGCAACCGCGCAGGAGGCGGCGATCTTTTCGCGTATGGATGCGGTGCATCCGGTCTGGGCGAAATCGGCCATGGTCTCGGTGCAGGAGGCAGTGGCGGCCGAAGTCGGGCTTCAGGTGCTCAAGGAGGGTGGCAACGCGGTGGACGCCGGCGTCGCCGTGGCACTGGCGCTGGCCGTCACCCTGCCCCGCGCCGGAAACCTTGGCGGCGGCGGCTTCATGATGGTGCATGACACCGAGAGCGGCGAGACCAAGGCGATCGATTACCGCGAGATGGCGCCGGCAAGCGCGACGCGCGACATGTATCTCGACGCCGAGGGCAATGCCGACACTACTCTGTCGCGCTTTCACGGCCTCGCCGTCGGCGTGCCCGGCACCGTCGCCGGCATGCAGCTGGCGCTCGAGACCTACGGCACCATGACGCTTGAACAGGCCGCGGCCCCGGCGATCAAACTGGCTGAAGACGGCATCGTGGTCACCGCCGATCTGGCCGACAGCCTCAAGGCGCTCGAAAAGCGGCTGAAGACCTGGCCGGCCTCGGCCACAATCTTCTTCAAAGAAGATGGCAGCTTCTATGAGCCCGGCGATCTGATCAAACAGCCCGATCTCGCCGCAACGCTGAAGACAATCGCGGCGGAAGGCCCCGATGGTTTCTACAAGGGAGAGGTGGCAGAGAAGATCGCAGCATCGGTGCAAGAAGCCGGCGGATCAATGACGGTCGAGGATCTGGCGAACTACAAGGCGGTCATCCGCGAGCCGGTCAGCGGCACCTATCGCGGCCACGAGATCGTCTCGATGCCGCCGCCAAGCTCGGGCGGCACCCACATCATCCAGATCCTCAATGTGATGGAAGGCTACCCGATCGGCTTCCTCGGGCACAATTCGTCGGACACCATTCACCTGATGGCGGAAGCCATGAAGCGCGCCTATGCCGACCGCTCGGAATATCTGGGCGACCCGGATTTTACCGACGTGCCGGTCAAGGCCCTGACCTCGAAGGACTATGCGGCGAAGATCCGCAACGGCATCAGCCTCAACCGCGCCACCCCGTCAGACACGATAAAGCCCGGCAAACTGGCGCCATACGAGAGCGGCCAGACCACGCATTTCTCCATCGTGGACAAGGACGGCAACGCCGTGTCCAACACCTACACGCTGAATTTCTCCTATGGCTCGGGCATGACGGCGGCGGGAACAGGCGTGCTGCTCAACAACGAGATGGATGATTTTTCCGCCAAATCAGGCGTGCCGAACGCCTACGGCCTGATCGGCGGCGACGCCAATGCGGTGGAACCGGGCAAGCGGCCGCTGTCCTCGATGAGCCCGACCATCGTGCTGAAAGACGGCAAGCCATTCCTGGTCACCGGCAGCCCCGGCGGCTCGCGCATCATCACCACCACGCTGCAGGTGATTTCCAACATGATCGACCACGGCATGAATGTCGCCGAAGCCACCAATGCCTCGCGCATCCACCACCAATGGCTGCCCGATGAAATCCGCGTCGAGGATGGCGGCTTGAGCCGCGACACGGTGGCCGCGCTTGAGGCCAAGGGTCACAAGACTGTGGTCAAGAGCGTGATGGGCTCGACGCAATCGATCCATGTCGATGCGGAAAAGGGGCTGTTGCTGGGGGCATCGGACCCGCGCCGCACAGGATCAGCGACGGTGGGGTATTGAGGGGGAAAGCAGTCGTCATCGTCCAGCCTCTCCTCTCGTCATCCTCGGCCTCCGAGCCGAGGATCCAAGCCCAAACCACTTTGCGGACTGGCTTGGTTTTGGATCATCGGGTCAAGCCCGAGGATGACGATGGAGGGGGCGTATCATGGCGAAAATTCGATGACGGAGTTGGCCTACCGGTTACTGGCGCTCCTAGGTCAATCGCCTCTCACCGCCCGCCATGCCCCGTCAGCGCAAGCCACACCTGCCCCAGCAGCAGCGGCACCAGGCTTGCCGCGGCCGCCAGCACCAGCCCGTCAAGACCCGGCCAGGGCAGGCCGAGGAGGTTGGCCAGCGACGGCAGCCCCACTGCAAGGCCGATCAGTCCGAGGCACAGCACGATTGCGCCCCAGACGTAAGCGTTGCGGGTGACGTCGTTGCCGATGAGCCCGGCATCGGGATCGCGCATGTTGAACACGTTCCACAATTGCGCCAGCGCCAACGTCAGGAATGCCACGGTGACGGCGGCGGCGGGCGCCAATGCCAGCCAGGTGAGCGCCAGCAGGAAGGCGCCGAGCGTGGCAATGGTGATCAGCCCGCCCAGCACGGCGATCAGCCGCCAGCGCGGACGATCCAGGATCTGTTCCTTCGGATCGCGCGGCGGCTTGCGCATCACCTCGCCGTCGCCCCTGCCCAGCCCCAGCGCAAAGGCCGGGAAGACATCGGTGACCAGGTTCAGAAACAGGATCTGTAGCGGCAACAGCGGCATCGGCAGGCCGGCGCCGACGGCCAGGCCGACAACCAGAACCTCGCTGACATTGCACGACATCAGATAGACAACGAACCTGCGGATGTTGTCGAAGATCACCCGCCCCTGCCGCATCGCCGAGATGATGGTGGCGAAACGATCGTCGCGCAGCACCATGTGCGCCGCCTCCTGGGCAACCTGGGTGCCGCGCTTGCCCATGGCGATGCCGATATCGGCCTTCTTCAGCGCCGGCGCGTCATTGACGCCGTCGCCGGTCATCGCCACCACGTGTCCGGCTTTCTGAAAGATCGACACCAGCACGAGTTTCGTTTCCGGCGCCACACGCGCGAACACGTCGACGGACAACACCCGCCGCCGCATCTCTTCACTGATCCCATCAGGGTCGATTCCGGCGAGCTCGTGGCCTTCGATCACCTGCAACGCACCGTCTCCGAGGCCGGCCTGCCGGGCGATCGCCGCCCCGGTGTCGGCATGGTCGCCGGTGAGCATGATGACCCGGACACCGGCGGCGCGGCTGGCGCGGATTGCCGGCGGCACATCCTCGCGCACCGGATCGTTGAGACAGACCAGCCCGACAAGCGTGAGGCCCGCATAGGGGTCGACCTCACCGGTTTCGCTGTGCCTCATCGCCAGCCCCAGGAGCCGGTTCCCGGCTTGCGCGGCTTTCGAACTCCGGTCTTTCCAGGCTTTGCGGGTGGCGTCATCCAGCGGGCGCGGACCATCAGGGCCGAGACCATACGCGGCGCTGTCGATGACAGCCTCGGGCCCGCCCTTCACTGCAACCAGGAAACGGTCACCGTCTTCATGGACCGTCGCCATCATCCGCAACGCGGGATCGAAAGCATGCTCGCAGACCTCCGGGAAATTCTCGAGGAGTTCGGACTGGGACAGCCCGGCTTGATCCGCCGCCTGCAGCAATGCCAGTTCCATCGGATCGCCGGCGCGTCCGTCCTCGCCGCCATCGCCGAGATCCGCATTGGTGCACAGCGCCCCGATCCGGATCGCCCAGCCAAGCGCTTTGTCTTCATCGGGATCGAGCCGTGCATCGTCGCCTGTGAGGATGTGTCCGCCACCGTGCGCGGAAAGGCCGATGTCGTGCCCCTCAAGCAGGTAGCCCACCACCGTCATCCGGTTTTCGGTCAGCGTTCCGGTCTTGTCGGTGAGGATCACCGTGGTGGCGCCCAACGTCTCGACCGAGGAGAGACGCGTGATCACCGCATTGCGCCGGGCCATCCGCCACATGCCGCGCGCCAGGCTGAGGGTGGCAACAACCGGAAGCCCTTCGGGCACAGCCGCCACCGCCAGCGCGACGCCGGTCTGGATCATCGCGACCACATCATGGCCGCGCAGAATGCCGGCGCCGATGGTCAGCGCCGCAAGCACGAAGGTCAGCCACACCAGCCGGTGGCCGAGCCTGTCAAGCCGCCGTTCCAGCGGAGCCGCTTCACTTTGCGCGCGCTCAACGAGATCGCTGATCTTGCCGATTTCGGTGGCCATGCCGGTGGCCACCACCAGGCCCTCGCCGGTGCCTTGCGTGATCGCGGTGCCCTTGAAGGCCATTGATGTCCGGTCGCCAAGGACCGCCTCGCGGTCCGTTGCAGCCTCGGATTTGATCTCCGGCACCGATTCGCCGCTCAGCACCGATTCATCAGCCTGGAGATTGAAGGCCCGGCTGATCCGCAGATCCGCTGTCACCACATCGCCGGCCTCGAGAACGACGACATCGCCGGGCACGAGTTGATGCGCATCGACCATCCGCGCCTGCCCGTCGCGCCGCACCCGCGTCCTGATCTGGGCGATGCGCATCAGCGCTTCCATCGAGCGGGCGGCCCTGAGTTCGGTGAAGAAACCGATGGCACCGTTGAGCACGAGCACCACGATGATGGCGCCGGCCTCCGCCACGTCACCGAGCAGGAACGACATCAGCGCGGCCGCTGCCAGCAGCCAGACGATGACACTGTTGAACTGGTGGGCGAGAATGGCGAAGACGCTTCGGGTCTGCTGCCGGCGCAGCTGGTTGGGCCCGCAGGTCGCCAACCGCTCACGCACTTCAGACTGGCTCAGCCCGGTTTGAGGGTCGGTCTCCAGCAGGGCGGCGACATCGGCCACGGAAAGCGCATGCGGGTTTTCAGGCCTGCCTTTTGTCACGTGAATGCCTGCCTTTGAAACGGATGCGGTTGGCTCGCCCGCCGCGGAGTAACCGCGACAAACAGACAGACAGAACCACATAACCCGTCACATCAGCATGACCGAGATCAATTGCCGGCCAACCAAACCCAGATGCCTTACGGCTTGCCCTTCTCCCAGACCACCTCCTGGCCGTAGAGCGGCACGGTGGAGATGTTCATCTTGGCCGAGCCGTCCTGCACCTGCTGGGAATTGACCAGATAGATCAGCGTGTCGTTGGTCTTGTCGTAGATCCGGCGCACCACCAGGGATTTCCAGACCAGCGAACGTGATTCCTTGAAGACGACGTCGCCGTTCTCATCCAGATCGATGTCGCCGACTGTAATCGGCCCGGTCTGGCGGCAGGCGATGGAGGCGTTGGAGGGATCCTCGAACCAGTTGCCCTTCGACAGCCTGTCGATGATGCCGCGTTCGAAATAGGCGACGTGGCAGGTCACGCCCTCCACCTCGGGGTCGCTCACCGCATCAATGATGATGTCATTGCCGGTCCAGTCGACACCGACTTCGCCGACCTGTTCGGCCGATGCCGGAACCGAGAACAATCCCACGCAAAGAGCAGCGGCAACCATGCGGGCGGACAGCAACGGGCGGGTTTTGGCGAAAATGGTCATACTGGATCTCCATTTAGGGACGGTCTGGGTCTTGGCAGCCTGGGTGTTGCCACACTGGAATGGGACGCAGTGGGCTTCTGCACACTGGACAAATACGGACAAGCCACCGCCGGTTCCCTGCCGATACGCTTGTCGGCCATCCATCTCATATGGGTGCGACACTTTGCGAATGAAAGTGCTGCTGAAATGGGGCTGCGGCAACCCTTCCGCTTGGCATCACCGCCGCGCCACGCTAGATACGGGGTATGACACCACAGTCCACAATCCAGCAGCATGGACATTCAGCATTGCGCCCGGCAAAGGCTGCAGTGCCGTTTGTCGTCGGCGGGCTCGCGCTTGCCGCTGCCGCGGTGCTGACCGGCCTGGTCTTCGCCGCCTGGACATCCAATGGTCCGGCGCTGTTCCACGCGCTCGCCGCCAGCGGACTGGCTTGGTGCCTTTGAATTTCTGACATCAACGTTGTTCCGGATGCGCATGGCCCCTGGTCTCGAACGCCCGGAAACAGACTGGAGACCCCGATGAAAGCCTTTCGCACCGTGCTCTGGGTATTGATTGCCATCATGGCGGTGGCACTTGGCTGGCTGACCTATGAATGGCAGCGCACCGAAAACGCCATCGCCGGCAAACCCTATGGCGTGCCCTTTGAACTGGTGGACCAGACCGGCGGTCCCATTACGGAAGCCGCCTTCCGCGGCCGACCCACGGCGCTGTTCTTCGGCTTCACCCATTGCCCCGAAATCTGCCCGACCACGCTGTTCGAGCTTGACGGCTGGCTCCGCCAGGTCGACCCGGAAGGCGGCAGGATCGGCGCCTATTTCGTGACCGTCGATCCCGAGCGTGACACACCGGATCTCCTCGGCGAATATGTCTCCGGCGTCACCGACCGCGTCATCGGCATTTCCGGGGAACCGGATGACATTTCCGGCGTTGTCAAAGGGTTCAATGTCTATGCCAAGAAGGTGCCGCTTGATGCGGGCGATCCGGACGGCGACTACACCATGGACCACACCGCATCGGTGTTCCTGCTTGACGCTGAAGGCCGCTTCAAAGGCACCATCGCCTGGGGTGAGAACCCCGATATTGCGGTCAGGAAGCTTGAAAACCTGATCAAGGGCTGACCTGATCGGGACGCAACGCGGCAGGGAGCCGGAATGGAAGACATCGTTCTCAAACTGGCCGTGATCGGGGCTGCGGGCATCGCCGCGCAATGGTTTGCCTGGCGCCTGCAGCTTCCCGCGATCGTGCTGCTGCTCGCCGCCGGCTTCATCGCCGGACCAGCCACCGGTTTTCTCGATCCGGCCACGGATTTCGGCGACATCTACCGGCCGATGGTCTCGATCGCCGTGGCGATCATTCTGTTCGAGGGCGGACTGACGCTGAATTTCAGCGAGATCCGCGAGACCTCCAAGGCAGTGCGCCGCATCATCATGTACGCCGGACCCATGGTCTGGGGCATGGGCGCGCTTGCCGCTCACTATATCGGCGGGCTGAGCTGGCCCACAGCCATCGTGCTCGGCGCCATTCTGGTGGTCACCGGCCCGACAGTGATCATGCCGCTCCTGCGCCAGGCGCAGCTCGATGCACGCCCTGCCTCGCTGCTGCGGTGGGAGGCGATCGTCAATGACCCGATTGGCGCGTTGTTTGCCGTGGTCGCCTTCGAGATCATCCTGGTCTATGTCGGCCTTCATGCCGCCGACAATCTGCCCTTGCTGTTCCTGTCGGGCTTTGGGCTGGCGATTGGCGCGGGCTGGGCGTCGGCGAAGTTCATTGTCTGGACCTTCGTGCGTGGTCACGTGCCGGAATATCTCAAGGCGCCGGTGCTCTTGTCCTCCGTGGTTGCCGTTTATGCACTGACCAACATGGTGCTTGAGGAATCCGGCCTGCTCACCGTGACCATCATGGGCGTGGTTCTGGCCAACAGCCGCATCGCCTCGCTCACCGACATGCGCCGCTTCAAGGAAACCATCACAACGCTTCTGGTCTCGGGCGTTTTCATCATTCTGACGGCCTCGCTGAGCATGGACGACATCCGTTCGCTCGATCTGGGTGCAGCGCTGTTTGTGGCCGTGCTTCTTCTGGTCATCCGCCCGGTCGCGATCATGCTCGCCACCATCAAATCCGGCGCCACCATCCAGGAACGGATCCTGACCTCCTGGATCGCGCCACGCGGTGTGGTCGCCGTCGCTGTCTCGGGCCTGTTCGGAACCCTGCTCGCCGATGCCGGCGTAGAGGATGCGGGCCGAATGGTGGCCTTCACCTTTGCGGTGGTGGTCACCACCATTGTGCTGCATGGCTTTACCCTCAAGCCACTCGCCGCCTTCCTGAACCTCAAGAAAGCCTCCAAGCCCGGCATTCTGCTGGTTGGCGGCTCGCGCTGGTCCACTGCACTCGCTGCAAAGCTCAAGGAGGCGGATGTGCCGGTGATGCTGGCCGACCAGAACTGGAACCATCTGGCGGAAGCACGGCTCGGCAGCATTCCGGTCTATTTCGGCGAGGTTCTGTCCGAATCCGCACATCACGCGATTGATCCAAAACGTTTCTCCTCACTGATCGCCACCAGCGACAATGACGCCTACAATGCGCTGGTCTGCACCGATTTCGGCCCCGAACTGGGGCGCAATCACGTGTTTCAGATCGGCCGCATCGATGAGAAGGCCCGCCAGTCCCTGAACTTCACCCTCGGTGGTCGGCCTTTGACGAAGGAACCCGTCAGCTTTCTCGACTTGCGCGAAAAGCTGCTCGCCGGGTGGACCTTCCAGCTGACGCGGCTCACCGACGAGTTCGGCTGGAAAGCTTACGCGGACTCGCGTCCCGCAGGCGCCATCATCCTGTTGTGGATCAAGCCTTCGGGCGCGCTGGTCTTCGCAGCCACCGCGGCAGGCACGCCCGGCGCCAATGACCGGATCCTGGGCTTCGCCCTGCCCAAGGATGATGCGCGTGCGGAAGCCGCCAGCCAGACCGCGCGCAAGGCCGAGGCCACCGCCGCCATCAAGACGGCCGAAGGCAATGATTCCGTCACGATTGACGAGACGAAAGGCAAAACCAAGTGAGCGACCATCGCTATTACGTCACCACCAACGAAGCGGGCGCGGCCCGGGCGCTGGATCTGCTCAGTTCGGTCTTCGAGGATGAGGGTTATCCCGTCGCCACCATGGAAGTGGATGAGGACAAGGGCCAGTGGGAAGCATCAATCTATGTTGCCGGTGATCCGGACCCTGCCTTCAAGGACCGTATCCGCGACTGCCTTGGACCGGACTTTGCCGGATCCACACTTGAGATCGAGCAATTCGGCGATGTCGACTGGATCGCCAAATCACTTGAAGGCCTCAAGCCCGTCCGCGCCGGGCGCTTTCTGGTGCATGGCGCCCATGACCGGGAGGCCGTAAGGGCAAATGACCTGGCCATCGAGCTCGAGGCCGGCCAGGCCTTTGGCACAGGGCATCATGGCACCACCGCAGGCTGTCTGGAAATGATCGAGCGGGTGATGCGCGCAAGCCCCGGCGGCCCGCGCGGGCTCGATCCGGTGCTCGATCTGGGCACAGGCTCCGGCGTGCTGGCGATCGCCGCGGCAATGCTGGGCCCGGTCCATGTGCTGGCAACCGACATCGACCCGGTGGCGACAAAGGTGGCAACAGCGAATGTTCGCCACAACCGGGCGGCTACCCAGGTGAAATGTGTCACCGCGCCCGGGTTTCACTCCACCGCTTTCACCAGCGCCGGGCCTTTCGGCCTGATCATCGCCAACATTCTGGCCCGGCCGCTGATGCGCATGGCGCCCGACATCAAGCGCCACCTCGCACCCGGCGGCTCGGTGATCCTCTCGGGCATTCTCGAAGGCCAGCGCCGCCAGGTGCTCGCCGCCTTTAACGGCCAGGGCATGCGCCATCAAAAGACGCTGTGGCGCAATGGCTGGGTGACGATTCATCTCACCTGAGTGATGCGACATAAGCCAGCGCCAGGACCTGAACAGCCCGTACCATTCTCACCCAACGAAAAACGGCCCCCGAAGGAGCCGTTTGACTGGATGCGAAACGATCCCGCTGCTGCCGTCATGGCGCAGCCTGGTTCGTGTTCCTAGAAGATGTAGGTCTGTGCGCCTTCGCGCTTGAGCTCTTCCCGGGTGCGGCCGAGTTCCTTGAGCTGCGCGTCATCCATCGAAAGCATTGCGCCGTTGATGTAGCGGCGGGCCTGGCGTTCGCGGGCAGAGACGAGACGGTCGAGAGCATTCTGGAAAAATTTCGTGGACATTTTTAAGTTCCCTTTGGTCGAGTGATTTAACACTCCTCCTGAAACTCAAGATACGTTTTTCCCCGCGGATTTACAGCGCTTATGTTGCAGTGCAGCTATGCACTGAGCACATATATTGCACCGCACCAATGCAGAGTGATGCTGATTTGTGCACTTCACAGGGATGCCGCAGGTTTGGGCGACGGGAGCAGGCAGACCCCACCAGAACACAACCCGACGCAATTGATCCTCTCAATTCAGCTCCCCCATCTCCCAAATCGCTGCGGCCTTGCTATAAGAACAAACATCATCCAAGCCCCCCTTTCCTTTCCGGGACATCCAAAATGCTGCAATCCTTCGACGTGCTCTCCTCTCCGGAACAGGCAGCCGCCCGCATCACACGGCTGCGGACGCGGTTCGAGGAATGGGGTGTGGATGCAATCGCGGTCCCGCGCTCCGATGAGTATCTGGGCGAATATGTGCCCGCCTGCGTCGAGCGGCTGGCCTGGCTGACATGCTTCACCGGCTCCGCCGGCCTGGTCCTGGTGCTCAAGGACACCGCCCACCTGTTTGTCGATGGGCGCTATACCATGCAGGCCCGCGCACAGACCGATCCTGCAGTGTTTGACTATCAGGACATGGTCACAACGCCGTTGTCAGCCTATCTGGAGAGTTCTGCCCCGCGCGGCCTGCGCCTGGGTGTTGATCCCTGGACCTGGCCGACAGCCTCGATCAAGCGGCTTGAGGCAGCGCTTGCAAAGACCGGCGGAAGCCTTGTGAGGCTGGCGCGCAATCCGGTCGATGCAATCTGGGACGACCGGCCTGAAGCACCACTGGGAACGGTGATGATCCAGCCGCTCCACTATGCCGGCAAACCCGCGCGCGACAAGCTCATGATGATCGCCCAAAGCGCCAGAGAGGCAAAAGCCGACGCGGTGGTGCTCGCCGATCCATCCTCCGTCGCCTGGGTCTTCAACATCCGCGGCGAGGATTTGCCTTCAACGCCACACCCGCTGTCACGCGCCATCATCCCGGCGCGAGGGCGGCCGCAACTCTTCATCGACAAGCGCAAGACCGGGATCGAGGCGGAGGCCTATCTCACCCAGCTCGCAGAACTGAGCCCGCCATCCCATTTCGATGATGCGCTGAAAGCCGCCGGAACGGCCGGCGCCACCCTGATGGTGGATCCCGACGTTGCCTCGCACGCAATCCCGATGCTGATCGAGACCGCCGGCGGCACCGTGCTCGCCGCCACCGATCCCGCCCGCCTGCCCCGCGCGGTCAAGAACGAGGCCGAGATCGCCGCCAGCGCCTCGGTCCATCGCCAGGACGGTGCGGCCATGGTGCGCTTTCTCGCCTGGCTCGACACCCAGACGCCTGGCAGCTTCGATGAGATCAGCGCGGCAAGCCAGCTCGAGCAATGCCGCCGCGACACCGGAGAAGCGCTGCAGATGCCACTGAGAGCCTTATCGTTCGACACGATTTCCGGCGGCGGGCCCAATGCGGCCATCATCCACTACCGCGTCAACACACAGACCAACCGCCGCATTGAATCGGGCGAAATGCTGTTGATCGATTCAGGCGGCCAATATGTCGCCGGCACCACCGACATCACCCGCACCATCGCCGTGGGCCCGGTTCCCGAAGAGCAGAAGCGCTTCTTCACCCTGGTGCTCAAGGGCATGATCGCCATCAGCCAGCTGCGCTTCCCAACCGGCACGCGCGGGGTCGACATCGACCCGTTTGCGCGGATCGCGCTTTGGAAGGCCGGTGCGGACTTCGCCCACGGCACCGGTCACGGCGTCGGCAGCTATCTCTCCGTGCATGAAGGTCCGCAATCGATCTCGCGGCGTGGAATGCAGGAGCTGCTGCCCGGCATGATCCTGTCCAACGAACCGGGCTACTACCGCGACGGCACCTTTGGCATCCGCATCGAAAACCTGGTGGTTGTGCACGAGCCACAGGCGATCGACGGCGGCGACAAGCCGATGCTTGGTTTTGACACCCTGACGCTCTGCCCGATCGACAAACGCCTGATCCTGAAAGAGCTGCTGGATGGGGTGGAGACGGAATGGCTCAATGCCTATCACGCCCGGGTGCGTGAAGAACTGTCGCCGCTGCTTTCCGGCGATCCGGCGGCTGAATGGCTCGAGCAGGCGACGGCGGCGCTGTGAAATACTTCAGCCATAATCTGGCATTTCTTCAGCAGCATTTCCAAGGGGCAGTACCTATATAGACTTAATGACCAAGTTTTGTTTTCTATGTCAGATTGCCGCAGGCTGCTAAACAGTGTTAATTCTCTAATATAAGAGAGGGAGATTGAAAATGAACAGCAGCCCAACACTATCCAAAGGTTCCGCCGGTGAAGACGTTTCAGCCCTGCAGCACGGTCTGCTGCAAGTCGCTGGCGCAGACACGCCCACCGATCCAGGACCCATTGACGGAAAATTTGGCCAGAAAACCGAGGCCGCTGTCAAAGCCTATCAGACCCAGCTCAAACTGAAAGCCGACGGCATTGTTGGCGATCTTACCTGGACAACTCCCTGTGACGAGTCCGGCACCACACTTGCCATGCTGTCCGGAACTCTGCCTCCAGAACCGCAGGCGGGTCGTGGCTGCTGAACTCCCCGGGCACCCTTTAACGTCAAACTGGGCTGCCTTTATCGCGAGCTTCTATTCGGCAAGTTCGAGCAAGCGTCGGTACCGCGGGTGATCGCGGATGGGCATGAGGTCGGAATCGTTTTTAAACCAGAGTTTCATTTCCGATCCGACACGAGAGAGCCATGTCTCCAAAAGGTCGATGGATTTGTCGTGTTCGCCCAAAAGCGAGTATGTGCACGCTGCGTTATATTGGGTGTTGTCGTCATCGGGATTGATCTTCAGCGCGCGCGATAACCATTCTATGGCCCTTTCCTGCTCGCCCAAATAAGCTAGGACAGTAGCGCCAAGACAGGCGATATTGCCGTTCTCAGGGTGCATTTTCAGTTCCTTCTCAGCCCGCTTGATGCCGAGCCAGCCATACTCCTTGGCCTCTTCCTCACGCTCAAGCGAACGCAGGACGTTCACCAGCATGAGCGCCGAATTGCAATCATCCGGCTTGGTCTCCAATGCGCGAATGAAGTGCGTTGCGGCGGCTTCAAAATTGCTGTCGGTGACACAGAACTCGGCGAGAAAGCGATGCGCCTCATTGCTGTTGGGATCGAGGTCGATGGCACGCTTGAAAGCCGGGCTCGCTTCAACACGGTTGTCGCCGACAGCAAGGGCAAACCCCCTTGCCGCGTGTGCTTCGGCCAGATCCGGATCGATTGCCAGCGCTTTATCCGCAGTCTTAAGGATATCCCCGGCCGAGATCGTAACACCGAATTGTGACATCAAACGCGATTCACAAACCGCCATGCTGGCATAGGCACGGGCATAGGTCGGGTCGAGTTCGACGGCTCTGGTGAAACTCTGCCTGGCCATCAGCAGGTTCGCCTTTGAGGAAATGTGGTAATACTCACGACCTCTCAGATAATGCGAATAAGCCTCGACATTGGCGGTTGGCGCCTGTGCGATCGCTTCCTTTTCCTCAGGCAGCAATTTGACCTTGAGTTGATCCACGATCATTCGGGTTATCTCGTCCTGAACGGCAAATATATCGGTGAGATCGCGATCGAAGCGATCAGCCCAAACATGGCCTCCGGTCGCACCCTCAATCAGCTGCGCGTTGATACGAACCCGGTTGCCGGCCTTGCGGACGCTTCCCTGAACCACATAGGCCACGCCCAATTGCTTGGCGACCGACACCAGATCGACCACCTTGCCCTTGTGGCTGAACACGGTGTTGCGCCCCAGCACAAATAAGCCCGAAACATTTGAAAGGTCGATGATGATGTCCTCGGTAATCCCGTCGCTGAAGAACTCCTGCTCCGGATCACTGCTCATATTCTCAAACGGCAGCACCGCAATCGAGGGTTTGTCAGGCAGAGCCGGTTGCGCGGCATCTGCGGCCACCAGTGATCCACGCTGCATAGGCGGCCCGAGATTGACAAAATACACATGCACGGGCTGGGTGATGTTCTTTACGGTCTTTTCGCCCTGATCGAGAAACTCTCGGTCAAGCTTGTTGACAACCTGATTTTGCACCGCTGCAGAGCAGGCGATGCCGCCCGGTATGGCCAAGCCCTCGAGCCGCACGGCCATATTGACGCCATCACCCTGGAAATCGTCGCCATCGACGATGATGTCCCCCATATTGATGCCAATGCGAAACTGGATATGGCGATCGTCTGGCACCCCGGCATTGCGCTCGGGCATGCCGGTCTGGATTTCGACTGCGCAACGCGTCGCATTGAGAACACTGTTGAACTCAACCAGAAAGCCGTCACCCATTTCCTTGAAAATGCGCCCGCCATTTCGCAGGATAACCGGATCGAAGAACTCGCGTCGATGCTTCCGAAGCTCGCCCAGCGTCCGTTCCTCATTGGATTCCATCAACCGGCTGTAACCGACAACATCAGCCGCCAAGATGGCAGCCAGCCGCCGATCAAACTGTTCGTCAACCATCGCTGCCCTCGAACCCGCATGTATTGCTTGAATACTATAGCCGTCAGGCGAAGGGACAGCTACCCATCAATACTGCCTGCGAAGCAATTGTGCTGACAAAGGGTGTCCATCAATGGGCATTTTATATCCGCCGATGATGGCGCAGCCGATGTGCTTTTATCTTTTCTGGAATGCATGTCGCACTCAATCGTATTCAATTGAATGCGACATGCATTAAATCAAAGTGTTAGAGTGTCCTTTGTGCGTCCAATTAGATACATGGAGCCCTAAAGCCCCACGGCCCTGAGCCCCACGATGATCGCCCAGCCGATTGCGAACATGGCCATCATCGGGACCCTGAGGCCGATGATCAGGCAGATGGCAAGCGTCAGGGTTTCAGCGGTCCCGTTGAAGACTGCGGCCGGGGCGACGAGTGTGGCCAGCACCGCGGCCGGCACCGCATTCAGCGCCGCATCCACACGGGGTGGAATGCGCTTGAAACGCGAGAGCACCAGATAGCCCCCGGCGCGGGTGAGATAGGTGACGGCCGCAGACGCAAGGATGATCCAGAACGTGGTGGGAAGACCGCCCCATTCGCCGCTCATACCGACACCTCATCAGCAACGGCCGTCCCGGGTGCAGGTGTCACCGGAAGCACAAGCGCGACAGCAATTCCCGCCAGCGCACCAAGGCTGACATGCCAGGGCGAGCCAACGAACATGTAGGCCGCCACAGACCCTATGCTCGACGCCAGCACCACCGGCAGCCAGTTCGTGCGCTTCCTGAAACCAAGCACCAGACCGAGAAAGTAGATCGAAAGCAGGAAATCCAGCCCGTAGATCTCCGGATTGGCAATCAGGCTTCCAAACAGCGCGCCCAGCCAGGCTTCAAGCACCCACAGCACATAGATCGGCAGCGCCATGCCCATGTACCAGGACAGTGTCAGCGGTTTGCCTTTTTCGGAGCGCGCTTCGGCGGCCGCAAACTGCGGGTCGATCAGAAAGAAGAAGGCCAGCGCCTTCCGCCAGCCGGGGATCAGCCCCATCTTCCGGCCCAGTGCCGCGGAATAGAGTACATGCCGGAAATTCACCGCAAAGACCGAGAACACGATCAACCACGGCGCAACATCCGAACCGAACAGCTCAATGCCCACCATCTGGCTGGCGCCGGCAAAAACTGTAGCACTCATCAGCACCGCTTCGCCGACGCTCAGGCCATTGTCCACCGCAAGCGCACCAAACAGCAAGCCAAAAGGCGCTGCAGCCGCAAGAATCGGTACGCTCTCGCGCGCGCCTTGAGCGAAATCGGAACGGGATGTGGCCATGGGAATTGTCTCCTGACCTCGATGAATAGGTCAGCAATATTGACGCGTCAATCGAATAGGATTGCGCAAAAGCATCAAGGATATTGATGAATGAGGCAAGGCAGTCGGCAAGCGCGGTGCCGTCAGGCCTTGCGCGCCAGATAGATGGTCTGGGTGAACGGCTTGTCCTGCAGCGGGTTGTGGAAAGTCACCGGTTCCGACCAGGCCTGATCAAAAACCTGAGCCAACCGCGCAACGAAAGCCGGGTCCTCACGATCGTCCGACCATAGACCGAACACACCGCCGGGCTTGAGATGCCGGGCCAGCAGCTTCAGGCCTTCGGGCTGGTAGAAACTCTCGCTGCGCTCATCCAGCAGCGCCTCGGGGGAATGGTCGATGTCGAGCAGGATCGCATCGAACTGCCGGCCCGCAATGTCCCGGTCGAACCCCGCATCGCCACGCGCCAGGGCGAAGAAATCGCCCTCCACAAGACGGCAGCGCCTGTCCCCGGTGAGCTTCGGGCCGAGCGGCAGCAGTCCGGTCCTGTGCCAGTCGATCACCGCCTCGAGATACTCGACCACGATCAGTGAGCCGGTTTGTGCCTGATCAAGAACCGCCTTTGCCGTGTATCCAAGACCGAGGCCGCCGACCACCACATCGAGGGCATCACCCTGGCAAGCCGCAATCCCGAGATCCGCCAACGCGATCTCAGAGGCCGTGAACAGATCCGACATCAGATGCTCTTCGCCGAGCTTGATCTCGAGCACGTCGACACCGAGCCGCGCCTCGCGCCGCCGCCTCAGGCTGATCGCCCCGATCGGCGTCGGGCGGTAATCAAGTTCTTCAAACAATCGGCTCATGCAAACTCCGGACGGGCACTCTGGTGCAGGCGCTGCCAGCCGCACGCCGCGACATGAGGCTTGCGCATTGCCGGGCACCATACCCGATCCGCGGCGGCAAGCCAGTGCGAAGGTTCTGGATCGCGATCCAGAACGTTCGAAAACCCGATCCCGGTCGCGACAAACATCCGAAAAGTCACATTGGCGTTGTTGTTCCCTTTCACCAACACGCGAGATGACCATGACATTCAGAACCACGATCTCCTCATTGGCCACCACTTTGGCTGCCACACTGGCCATGAACATGAGCCTGAACCTGGCCGCAGCTGCCTCCGAGCTGGTGGGCACCCGCGACATCACGGTTTTTTCCGTTGAGCGGCAGATGGACCTGCCGGTGACCATCTGGTACCCGGCAAGCCATGGTCCGGAAGCCAGCATTGTCGGCGAAAACCGGGTGTTCGAAGGCACACCGGCCTCAGTGGGAGCCGAGCCGGAGACGGGGCGGCACCCGCTGATCCTGCTTTCGCATGGCTCGGGATCGACCGTGCAGGCCATGGGCTGGCTCGCAGCGCATCTGGCAAAGGCCGGTTTCATTGTCGCCGGCCCAAACCATCCCCGGACCACCAGCGGCGATTCCACCCCGGCTGACACGCCACTTCTTTGGCAACGGGTGGACGATCTCTCCAGCATCATAACCGCCCTGAGCGCCAGTCAGGACTGGGGCGGCATAGTCGACAACGAGCGCATCGGCGTTCTCGGCTTCTCCCTTGGTGGCGCCGCCGCCATGAAAATCTCCGGTGCCCGGGCCGGACTCGAGGCCTATGCCGGCTATTGCGACACCTGGCCGGACATGCCCGATTGCCGTTGGTTTGCCGGAGGTATCGCCTATGCCGATTGGGAGATGATCGAAGTTGAGCCCCTGGATCTCAGAACAATCGACAAGGGGCTGTTTGAGCGGCAAAACCGCGACCCGCGCATCAAGTCCGCCGTTCTGGTGGATCCCTCCGTCGCTCAGGCCTTCGATGCCGAAAGCCTCAGGCAGATCGACATCCCCATGGCTTTCATCAATCTGGGCGCCCCGCAGAGCATCATTGCCGGTGTCGATTCAAGCGAACTGGCCGGATTGACGCCGCACGGATCGCTTAGCCACATCGATCAGGCGATCCATTTCAGTTTCCTGGCCGAGTGCAGGCAAGACGCCAAGGCGTTCCTGAAACAGATCGGGGAGGTCGATCCGATCTGCGACGATGGCGGCAACCGGTCGCGCGCCGACATTCACACCGAACTCAAGCAGATGATCGCAACACTCTTCACAAGCACGCTGATGAACACGCAATAGTTCCGGCAAGCATCATGAGGCGGCGCGAGCCGCCTCATCCCACCAGTTCGAACCAGCCATCCTCATCCATTGTGCGGACACCCAGACCTTGCGCCTTGGTAAGCTTGGAGCCGGCGCCGGGACCGGCCACCAGGATGTCGGTCTTTTTTGAAACAGAACCGGCCACCTTGGCGCCCAGCCGCTCGGCCATGGCCTTGGCCTCGTCGCGGGTCATCTTTTCGAGGCTGCCGGTGAAGACCACGGTGAGGCCGGCGACGGGGGAATCCTGCGCCGGTTTCTCGGCATCCAAAACAGTCAGTTGACTCACCAGGTTATCAACCATTGCGATGTTGTGATCCTCGCCAAAGAACCGGCCGATGGCCTCCACCACCGCCGGGCCGATATCATCAAGCGCATCCATCTCCTCGACAGCGGCAGAATCGCCGTCTGCAATTGCCAGGGCCGCTGCATGCAAGGTCGTCCAATCGCCATAGGCGCGCGCCAACGTCTTGGCGGTTTGCTCTCCAACATGACGGATACCGAGTGAGAAGATCAGCCGTTCGAGGGCAACCTCGCGTTTCGCCTCGATCGCATCAAACAGCTTCTGTGCGCTAGTGTCGCCATAGCCGTCCCGGTTCTTCAGGCGCTGCAAACCATTGGCCTCGTCGCGCATCTTCAAGGTGAAGATGTCCGCCGGCTGGTTGATCGGCAGTGTCTTGTCTTCGTAGAAAAACTCGATCTGCTTCTCGCCCAGCCCGTCGATGTCGAAGGCCTTGCGCGAGACGAAATGCTTGAGATGTTCCTTGCGCTGGAACGGACAGGCAAATTCGCCCGAACAGCGCCGCACCACGCCCTCGACACCACCTGCAGTCTCCTCGCGGATCACCGGCGTTTTCAGATCGCACGGACAGATTGACGGAAACGCGAAGGCAACGGCATCCTCGGGCGAAGACACCACACCAAGCACCTGCGGGATGACATCCCCGGCCCGCTGGATCTGCACCGTGTCGCCGATCCTTACACCCAGCCGCTCGATCTCCTCGGCATTGTGCAGTGTTGCGTTGGTCACCACCACACCGCCGACGGTGACCGGTTCGAGCCGCGCCACCGGGGTCAGCGCGCCGGTGCGGCCCACCTGGATGTCGATGGCCGTAAGCAGGGTCGAGGCCTTTTCAGCGGGAAACTTGTGCGCAATCGCCCAGCGCGGGCTGCGTGAGACAAAGCCCAGACGCCGCTGCAGACCCAGATCGTCAACCTTGTAGACCACGCCATCGATATCATAGGGCAGACCTGCGCGCTCCGCCTCGATCAGGCGATAATGGGCGATCAGCGCCTCGGCACTGGTGACCCGCGCCATCAGCGGATTGACCGCAAACCCCCAGCGCGCAAACGCCGCCACCATCTCTGACTGGGTCGGGTAAGGCAGCGAAGGCAGGACCTCGCCCCAGGCATAGGCAAAGAAGCGAAGCGGCCGTTCGGCGGTGATCTTCGGATCGAGCTGCCTGAGTGAACCGGCGGCCGTGTTGCGCGGATTGACGTAAGTCTGCTTGCCCGCCGCCGCCTGCCGCGCGTTGAGCGCCATAAAGTCCGCCTTGGTCATGTAGACTTCGCCGCGCACCTCAATCACCTCGGGCACATCCTCGCCCGCAAGCTGATGCGGAATGTCGGAGATGGTGCGGGCATTGGCGGTCACATTCTCGCCGGTGGCTCCATCGCCCCGTGTGGCCGCAGAGACCAGCGTGCCATTTTCATAGCGCAGCGACAGCGACAACCCGTCAATCTTCGGCTCTGCGGTCAGCGCCAGTTCGTCAAACGGGGTGAGGTTGAGAAAGCGTTTGACCCGGTTGACGAAATCACGTGCATCCTCGTCGGAAAAAGCATTCTCGAGCGACAGCATCGCCACCTTGTGGGTGATCTTGCCAAACCCCTCGGCCACCGGCGCGCCAACCTTGAGCGAGGGCGAGTCGGCAAGTCTGAGATGCGGAAACCGCTCTTCAATGGCAAGGTTTCGCCGCTTGAACGCATCATACTCGGCGTCCGAGACGATCGGCGCATCCTTGCGGTGATAGGCCTCGTCGTGACGGGCGATTTCAGCCGCCAACCGGTCCAGTTCGGCTTTCGCTTCGGCTTCGCTCAGCGCCTCGATCGGCTTGGTGTCTTGGGTCATGGGCGGCACTCCGGAATCGCTCCCCGGTTTTAGAGCAAACGGCGCAAATGAAAAGATGATCGCGGCCTGTGCAGGCCCACGCGCGCGGCGGAAAAACCCGGCGAACAAGCCACCTCTGAAAGCAACCAATGGCCGGACGCTCTATTCCGCCCCTTCAAGCAGCCGAGCCGCGGCAGCGCGGGCCTCGGCGGTCACATGCTCACCGGCCAGCATGCGGGCGATTTCCTCGCATCGTTCGCCGGGATTCATGGTGCTGACCCGGGTCGACACACTCGTCGCACCGGCTGCCGATGGTCCCTTGGCGATCAGCAGATGCGTTGCGGCGCGCGCGGCCACCTGCGGCGCATGGGTGACGGAAAGCACCTGAACGCCAGCGGCCAGCCGTTTCAGCCGCTTGCCGATGGCATCGGCCACCGCGCCACCCACGCCGGTGTCGATCTCGTCAAACACCAGCGTCGGCGCCGAGCCGCGATCCGCCAATGCCACCTTGAGCGCCAGCAGGAACCGCGACAGCTCGCCGCCCGACGCCACTTTCATGATCGGGCCGGGGCGTGAGCCCGGATTGGTGCGCACATGAAATGCAACCGTGTCGATGCCGGTCGGTCCGGCGCTCTCAACGTCACTTGTGATCTCGACCAGAAATTCCGCGCGTTCGAGCTTGAGCGCGGGCAATTCGTTCATGACCGCCTCGGCCAAAGCCGCGCCGGTTGAATGGCGGCGCTCTGACAGCATCTTCGCGGCATGCAGGAACGCGGCTTGCGCCTCCGCCACCTGCGTCTCCAATGCGTGAAGGCGTTCCTCGCCGGCATCGAGATCGGCAAGATCCGTGACCATCCGCGAGGCCAGCTCGGCCAGTGAGTCCACCGGCACATTGTATTTCCGCGCAGCACCCCTGAGCGCGAACAATCGCTCTTCGCTCTCTTCAAGGTCCCGTGGATTGAAGTCCGCCGCCCTGAGTGCCGCCTCCACCGCCGCCTGCGCATCCGAGAGCGCATTGAGCGCCGCATCAAGTGCGGCCACCGTGTCATTGAGAAGTTCCGGCGCCTGCTCCGCTTTGCGCTCGAGCCGCCGCAGCAGCCCGCTGATAACCGGGACCGGCGAGCCCTGCCCGCTCAAGACATCATCCGCCTCGCTGATGTCGCTGGCCATCTTTTCGGCCTTCATCATATGCGCACGGCGTTCGGCCAGCTCTTCCTCTTCCCCTTCCATAGGGGAGAGTTTTTCGAGTTCATCGACGGAATCGCGCAGCCAATCGGCTTCACGCCGCGCCGTCTCCACCTTGCTCCGATGTGCCTTCAGCGCCGCTCTTGCCGCACGCCAGGCTTCAAACAACGCGCTGACATCTCCAGCGCGTTCGCTCAAGCCGCCAAACGCATCGAGCAGCGCACGATGCGCGTCCGTGTCGACCAAGGCCCGGTCGTCATGCTGACCGTGTATTTCGACAAGATGCTGCCCGGCTTCGCGCATCAGCGCCACGCTTGCAGGCTGGTCATTGATGAACACCCGCGTGCGGCCATCGCCCGACTGCACCCGGCGGAACACCAGATCCCCATCGTCGTCAATGCCATTGGCCCGCAAGAGCAGGCGTGCGGGATGATCGACCCCCACGTCAAACACGGCTGTGACCTGGCCCTTGTCCGCACCATGGCGAACAAGACTGCCATCGCCGCGGCCACCAAGTGCCAGCGAAAGGCTGTCAAGCAGGATGGATTTTCCGGCGCCGGTCTCACCTGTGAGGACCGACAGACCGGCGTCAAATTCGAGATCAAGCCTCTCGATCAGGACAATATCGCGGATCGACAGCTGGATAAGCATCGCGCCCTGCTTCAGGCGCCGACGAGGCGGGCCCCGGCGCGCGAAATCCAGGAGCCTTTGTTCTCCCGCGGCTCGAGCCCACCAGTCCGCAATAGATTGAAGGAATCCGCATACCACTGACTGTCGGGGAAATTGTGCCCAAGCACAGCCGCTGCGGTCTGGGCTTCGCTTTCAAGTCCCATCGCGTAATAGGTTTCCACCAGACGCGCCAGTGCCTCTTCGATCTGGCGGGTGTTGGGATATCGCTCGACCACCAACCGGAAACGGTTCGCCGCAGCGACAAATTCCTTGCGCTCGAGATAATAGCGGCCCACCTGCATTTCCTTGCCGGCGAGCTGGTCACGTGCATAGCGCAGCTTGGCCTGGCTATCCTCGACATACTCGGATTCGGGAAACCGCTCGATCACTTCGGTGAAAGCAGCAATCGCACGTGCGGAGGTCCGCTGGTCACGTGTCACCTCCGGGATCTGCCGATAATAGGAGAGCCCGACGATGTATTGCGCATAGGCCGCGTCTTCATCATTGGGATACAGGCTCAGATAACGGCTGGCGGTATTGATCGCCTCGGAATACTGGCCCTGGCGATAGTTTGTGAACGCGCTCATCACCATCGCCTTGCGGGCATATTCCGAATAGGGATGCTGTTTGTCGACGGCCTGGAATTTCCGGCTGGCTTCTGTGAGCTGCCCGGCCTGAATGTTGGCCAGCCCCTGATTGTAGAGCACATCAGCGGGTTCGATCGTCTGTGCATAGGCGGTGATATCAATGTCCGGATCGGACTGGCAACCACTGACCAGTGACGCGACGCCGGTCAGCCCGGCGATAAAGAGCGCAACACGAACTGCGCGCCCGCGCCTACCCATGACCGAAGTATCCATCCTGCACAACCTCTCAACAGCCGCAGGCGCATTCACCCACGGAACCAGACACGCGTTTCTATCCGGAATTCACCGGACTTCGCAACGTCATGACGACGCTTTGCCGCATTTTTGTGGCAGATGTCTCTTAATATTCAGCAGTTAAGCCCGGGAAAAAACGCAGTTGCGCATTGTTTTGGACAGGTCTTTGCCGCAGATCTTGCGGATCAGAGAGCCCAGGGTGCAAAAGCAGCAGCGTTGACAGCAACCAGTTCACCGTGGCGAACCGTGTCGCGCCGCGCCGGAGCTTCCACCACTTCGTAGGCCGACGCATCAGCCAGAAGCGCACGAAGCGCCAAAGCGTTGAGCTTGTGGCCACCGCGGTAGCTGCGGTAGCAGCCAATGAACTGCGCACCGGCCAGAGCAAGGTCGCCCACAGCATCAAGCGTCTTGTGACGGACGAACTCATCGCGGAAACGCAGACCTTCGACATTGATGACCTTGTCATCATCACCGATGACAACCGAATTCTCCAGCGAAGAGCCCAGTGCGTGGCCGGAAGCCCAAAGCCGCTCGACATCGCGCATGAAACCGAATGTCCGTGCACGGGCAAGTTCGCGGCGGAAGCTGTCGGCGGTAACTTCACCCTTCCAGCTCTGGCGGCCAATCAAGGGCGTTTCAAAATCGATGTCGATTTCGAACCGGGTGCCATTGTGCGGCGTGAACTCGGCCCATGAACCGCCCATTTCAATGCGAACCGGCTTGATCACGCGGATATAGCGGCGCTTGACCGAATGATTGACCAGTCCGGCATTGTCGATCGCATCGATAAAGACCGCTGCACTGCCATCCATGATCGGCACTTCACTGCCTTCAAGATCGATGCTGATATTGTCGACACCCAGCGCATAGAGGGCCGCCATCAGATGCTCGACGGTCGCGACCGACTGGTCGGGAGCCTTGCCCAACAGGGTGCAAAGATCTGTCGAGCCCACCTGCGAGGACACAGCGCGGACGCTGACAATGTCGCCGGATGGCAAGTGTCGGTTGAAAACAATTCCGGTATCAGGATCGGCGGGATGGAAAGTAATGGAGACATTTTCGCCCGAATGGACGCCAACGCCAGACAGTGAGATCGACCGCGAAATCGTGGTCTGCAATCCTACTACATCACTACTCATAAGATCCGCCGTTTCCCGCTTTATGGCCTAAGCCCCCCAAAGGCTTGGCTGTCCCCAGTCCGATAAAGCGATCCCGTGTATCTTTTCACGCGGTTGTTCGCCAATGTCCCAAAATATGGCTTGCAAGATACGGTGGCGATCGTGACTTTCCAAATCACGCTTTTTTTCGATATGTTACGTTGGGAAAACAGGCCGTTCACCCTAAAATCCTATGGTTAACAGAGTGTTACCAGAAACGATCTGGCGGCGTCATCGCCGCCAGATCGCAATTGTTACACATTCCAACAAGCGCCTTACTTCGCCTGTCGGCGCAGGAAGGCGGGAATCTCCAACTGGTCGTCTTCGTGAGTCGTGCGCGCTTGCGGCGTCACCCGGCCCTGATCGTCAAGCTGACCGCGACGCGGCGCATAGACACTTGCCTCCGCAGACAGCGGACGGCGCTGAGGCATCTGTTCCGAAGTCCCTGACATCGCAGCATCTTCCTCTTCGCGGCGCCCCAGCGAGCTCGACAACCGCTTGAGAAGCCCCATCGGACCGCGCTCATCGACCTGATGGGCATGCGGCATGTCGCGCTGCTCCATTTCAGCCTTCACAACCGGCGGAAAGTCCTCGATCCGGGGCATGCGTGTCGGCTCGGGCTCGCTGCGCAGCGCCGGAGCGGGCTGTGCGGCAGAACGGCTTGCAGATGCTTGCGGCATTGGCGCCGGGGCCTGTCGTGGCGCGGCGGTTTGGGCGTTTGCCTCCGGTGCACCGGCAAACAGCCGACTTTGCGGCTGGAACTCCGGGGCTGAGGGAGCAGGAGCAGGCGAGGCCTGGCTCTTGGCAGCCATTTCAGCCTGGTTGGCAATCTCCAACTCACGCTCGAGCTCGGCTTCCACCGAAACAATGGTTTCGCCAACCGGATCCTTTGCAGCGGTTGCGGGAGCAGCGGCCGGTTGCGCCGGTGCCGGGCGCGACGCTGGAGGCTGCTGCTGCGCAGTTGCTGCGGGACGGGCGGCGGGGCGAGCCGCAGACACTGGTGGACGCTGATCGGCTTCGCTTTCGACCCGGTCGATACCGGTTGCGACAACGGAGACACGAATCAGACCTTCAAGCGCTTCATCGAAGGTGGCGCCAAGAATGATGTTGGCGTCCGCATCCACTTCCTCACGGATACGGGTTGCCGCCTCGTCGACCTCGAACAGGGTCATGTCGCGGCCACCGGTGATCGAGATCAGTAGGCCTTGAGCACCCTTCATGGTGGTCTCGTCAAGCAGCGGATTGGCGATTGCGGCTTCCGCTGCAGCCATCGCACGGCCTTCGCCGGATGCTTCGCCAGTCCCCATCATCGCGCGGCCCATCTCGCGCATCACCGAACGGACGTCGGCGAAGTCGAGATTGATCAGGCCTTCCTTGACCATCAGGTCAGTGATGCAGGCAACGCCGGAATAGAGCACCTGATCAGCCATCGCGAAAGCGTCGGCGAAGGTGGTCTTGTCATTGGCAATGCGGAACAGGTTCTGGTTCGGGATAACGATCAGCGTATCGACGCATTTCTGCAGCTCTTCGATTCCCGCTTCAGCCAGCCGCATGCGCCGCTGACCTTCGAAGTGGAACGGCTTGGTGACCACGCCGACCGTGAGGATGCCCTTGTCGCGTGCCGCCTGGGCAACAACCGGCGCAGCGCCTGTGCCGGTGCCGCCGCCCATGCCTGCGGTGACGAAGCACATGTGGGTGCCACTGAGATGATCGATGAGTTCATCGATGCATTCCTCCGCTGCCGCGCGGCCGACTTCCGGCTGCGAGCCCGCGCCGAGGCCTTCGGTCACAGCGACGCCGAGCTGAACCAGGCGGTCCGCCTTGGACATCGTCAGCGCCTGGGCATCCGTGTTGGCGACGACGAAATCGACACCCTGCAGCCCTGCATTGATCATGTTGTTGACGGCGTTTCCGCCGCCACCGCCGACCCCGAACACCGTGATGCGGGGCTTCAGCTCGGTGATGTCCGGCTTCTGCAAATTGATGGTCATGGCACCCGTTCCTTCCTTTGGCATGACCACACCGCCGTGTGGTCAATTCGGTAAAATCAAAAACTCTCTTTAAGCCACTGGCCCATGCGGGACAGACGGCCACCGGCACCTGCGATCGCGGCAAAACCGCCCTCGCCTGCACCGTGGGATTCAAGATGGGCGACCTGGGGATAGATCATCAGGCCAACCGCAGTTGAGAATGTCGGGCCTTTCGCGGCCGCTGGCAGCCCGGACACCCCGAGAGGCCGGCCAACGCGGACATTGCGCGCCAGAATCCGCCGTGCCGATTCCGACAGGCCCGTCATCTGGCTGGCGCCGCCGGTCAACACGATGCGCTTGCCCACCAGCGTCGAATAGCCCGATTGCTGGATCCGGTCCCGCAGCATTTCCAGCGTCTCCTCGACGCGGGCACGTACAATCCGCGAGACCAGGCCGCGCGGCACATGGGTCGGCTGGTCACGCTCGTCATCGCCAATCGGCGGCACCGAGATCACGTCACGATCCTCACCCGCCTGAGGCAGCGCTGAACCATGCACAACCTTGATCCGCTCGGCGTCTTCAAGCCGGGTCGAAAGGCCGCGTGCCAGATCCATGGTGACGTGCTGGCCGCCAAGCGCAATCGCATCGGCATGCACCAGCCGGCCTTCGTAGAACACTGAAATCGTGGTGGTTCCGCCGCCCATATCAATGGCGGCACAGCCCATTTCGGCTTCATCAGCCACCAGCGCTGCAAGACCTGATGCATAAGGGGTTGCAATCATCGCCTCGACGGTGAGATGGGCGCGGTTGACCGAAAGTTCGAGATTGCGCAAAGGCGCACGGTCGGCGGTCAACACATGCATGTCGACACCGAGCACGTCACCATACATGCCACCGGGATCACGAATGCCACGCTCGCCATCAAGCGTGTAGCTGGATGGCAGCGAGTGTAGAATCGCCCGCTCCTGCTGCTGGCTTTGCCGCGTTGCGGCATTGACCACCTTCCTCAGATCCCCCGAAGCGATCTCATGACCGCCCAGATTGACCGAGGCCGAGTGGGTCTCACTCTTGAGACGCCCGGCTGTGACATTGATGATCAGGCTTTCCACCGTCACCCCGGCCATACGTTCGGCCGCGTCAACGGCAAGCCGCACCGAACTCTCGACAGCGTCCATGTCGGAAATCACGCCCGCCTTGAGCCCGCGGGACTTCTGGTGGCCGATCCCCAGGATCTCGATCTTGTGGGTCCGCCCGGCAAGCACCTCGGCCGCATCAAACGGCGTCAGCCGCCCGATCATGCATACGACCTTTGAGGAGCCGATATCGAGCACGGTGACAATGCTGGTGCGCTTGGACGATAGCGGCGTGAGCCGCGGCAGCATCGATGAGGGCCGGAAGAAACTCATGAGTTCTTCTCCGCAGCCTTGATCAACTTGGCGCGCTCTTCCAGAGCCTGGGTACGGCGCTCGAATGCCGCTTCGCTCAGGCGCAGCGCGATCCGGTCATCAAGCCTGAGATCCACAGCGGTGATATCGCGTGAAAGCACGTCCCGGCCCGCATCAAACGCCGCAAAACGCTTGAGCGCTTCGCCGACATTGTCCTCGGGCAGACTGATGGTCACGCCATTGTCGAGCCGGAGATCCCAGCGCCGGTCTGCAATCCGGATCGCCGCCTTGACCCGCGCACGCAACTCCGGGTGAAACAGCAGCCGGGCTTCAAGCTCATCGGAATGGCGGTCCGCGCCAAGGCCGACATACAGCGGCAGATCGGCGTGACGAGCACCCGTCAGCGGCGCAATCACATCGCCGCGCACATCAATCAGGGACAGGGCGTCGCCATGCTGCCAGATCCCAACAGCCTTGCGTTCGACAAGCCGCACCATCAGGCCACGCGGATAGATCTTCTGAACATGGGCATCGGTGACCCAGGGCAGTTCCATCAGTTTCTGACGCGCCGCATGCGCGTCGATCGCGACCACCGAGGTGGAACCGTCAAGCCCAAGCTGCTGCAGGATGTCGATGTCGGACGTTTCCACATTTCCGCTGACCTGCACATCTTCGAGCGCGAACCCCACGCCACTGGTCAACGCCTGGGTGACGGTCGTGGTATGTCCACCGGTCTCCATGCCGTAAAGCCCGGTGGAAGCAAGGAAGACAACGGCTGCGACGGATCCCAGATGAGGGCGAATGGTGACGCGGCCGCTGGCGAGCGCGGCAAACGCGCGCACGGGCCGGCGCAGAATACGCGGCAGAACAAAAGCGCCCGGAAACGCTGCGCGCCCGGACGTTCTTGTTGTTTGAGCCTCATTGGCTCCTGCCCTGGTTCCCGTCATCGGCGACACGAAGCGTCCTCCACCATCCAGCTGACAAATTCTTCAAACGAGTGGCCTGCCTGCAGGGCCATCTCAGGCGCGAGCGATGTCGGTGTCATGCCGGGCTGGGTGTTGATTTCGAGCCATATGACCTCTCCGTTCTCGGAGAAACGGTCATCGTACCGGAAATCTGACCTGCTCACGCCGCGACAACCGATCGCTTGATGCGCCTTCAACGCCAACCTACGTATTTTTTGGTAAACAATTGGTGAAATTTCTGCGGGGCAGACATGTTTGGAGCCCCCGGCGACATATTTTGAATCATAATCATAAAAGCTGTGCCCCTGCGGCACGATCTCGGTGACCGCCAGCGCCACATTGCCCATGATCGTGCAGGTCAGTTCACGTCCCGGCACATAGCGTTCGACCATCACCTCATCGCCATATTTCCACTCGCTGGAGGTAATCACCTGCGGCGGATGCGTCTGATTTTCCTGAACGATGACGACGCCGAAGCTCGATCCCTCATTTACCGGCTTGACCACATAGGGCGGCTGCATCGGGTGGGCCGAGGTAAAGTCGTGACGGTTCATCACCTTGGACTCAGCCACCGGAATGCCAACCGCCTTGGCGACGATCTTCGACAACCGCTTGTCCATGGCCAGCGCTGACGCGGTCACACCCGAATGGGTGTAGGGGATTCCCAGATATTCGAGAACGCCCTGGATGCTGCCATCTTCGCCAAAAGGCCCGTGCAGCGCGTTGAAGCAGACATCGGGCTTCAGTTCGGTCAGCACCGAAGCCACATCGGTGCCGACATCGACACGGGTGACCTTGTACCCCGCACTCTCAAGTGCATCGGCACACGGATTGCCCGTAGCCAGACTGACAGGGCGCTCCGATGAAAACCCGCCCATCAGCACGGCCACATGTTTTTTCGCTTTGTCGGACGTCATCCATTTCCCTCGAATCGCCCCGGTCCATGCCAAATGACCGAGAATTCTCCGCCAATTCTGCTAACACTCACCGGATGCATGCTCACCCGCCACCTACAGGTCAGAATACACGGCGAAGGTTGCGCCAAACCGTTCGCCCACGAACGCGCACACCTTGCGGACCGAACACCGAACATGAGTGTTGCCCGCCGATTGCGGATACAATCAGGCGGCAAGATCTGGATCGCCCGTTGCAAACACTCATCTGCTAGGGCCTGTGGACATTCAGGATTCCCATCGGGTTTGATTTCTGATTCAAACTTTCCAAACGGAGGTTTGAATGAACGAGCAGCGCTTTGTGGTGACGGATGATGTATGGCAGCGACTTGAGCCGCATTTGCGTGGAAAGGCCAGCGATGCGGGAGCCACGGCAAGAGACAATCGGCTGTTTCTTGAATCAGTTTTTTGGCGCGTTCGGACCGGCTCACCATGGCGCGACCTGCCGCCAGCTTTCGGGAATTGGAACAGTCAGTTTCGGCGGTTTCGCCGCTGGGCGAAGGCGGGAGTATTCGAGGGTCTTTTCAAAGCCATGAGCGGTGACCCCGACCTCGAATATGCGCTCATCGACGGCACCATTGTTCAGGTTCACCAGAAGGCAGCTGGCGCAAAAGGGGGACTCAGGCTCAGGCCATCGGGCGCTCACGCGGCGGCCTGACGACCAAAATCGTTGCACTCGTCGATGCTCTTGGCAACTTGGTCCGCTTTCTGCTGCTGCCGGGTCATGCGCACGACATGAAAGGCGTTGCGCCGCTGATCCGGGATGTCTCCTTCGGCGCGCTAATGGCGGATAAAGCATTCGACGCGAACTGGCTTCTAGAGGAGTTGGATGAGCGTGGCGCAAGCGCCGTGATCCCACCGAAATCAAACCGAAAGCAACAGCGTGACTACGATGTCGAAGCCTACAAGTGGCGGCATCTGGTTGAAAACTACTTCGCGAAGATCAAGGAATTCAGAGGCATAGCAACACGCTATGACAAAACGGACTGTAGCTACACAGCCAGTTGGAACCTTGCCGCGACCCTGATTGCGTCAAGATGATTGTCCACAGGCCCTAAAGAACTGTACGTTAACAATTTTTTGATAAGACTCTCTGCGTAACAAGAGCCGGAATGCTGTTCATGATCGAACATGCGAGCAAGATTCGGCCTTGGCCTAGCCCGATAAGACTGTCCTTCCAATGGAAAAGGACTTTTGGCGCTCATCACACAAGCCGTGATCAGCACACTTCCTCCATCTCAAAGTGGCGCGGCGACGAGGAACAGGACCGATTGTTTTCCGGCAATCGCCGAAATGAGAGATGCACGCATGAGAACGGCGAGTCGCTTCGACACCTACAAAACCTGGATAGATCCTGTGAGACAGCAGGCTCTGGCCAAAGCCTATTGCCCCATCGTCCGCGTTCTCTTGCTTCCTGGGGCGGCTTACTACCTGTATGTTACCTGGGCCCACTGGCGCGATGAAACAGGCCTGTCCCTCCTCATCCTCGGCTCAATCACCTCAGTCACGGCACTATGCTTTCTGCTGATAAGGCAGTTCATGGTCTCGGAAGAATCCGTGACTTTGGCGCGCTTGGAACTTGCCGGCTTCATTGCAAATTTATTAATATATTTCAACGTCTTAATATACACAATCATGAATTTCGAGCAAACCAAGCTCATCTATTTTGCGCTGATGGCAGTGATTTTTTCGACCACAGGCGTGACGCTTCGTTCCACCCTGTTCACGATTTTCCTGTCGTTGGCGACATTGTTCTGGTTCGCGTCTGACTTATCGCCTGAACTCTTCAATCAGTATGTCTCCATCGGGGTCGCCACCGCTGTCGCATCATTGTGCATGGCAACGCTTTTGCGCAAGGCAATCTTCCGGCAGATCGATGCGCGTCTGCTTGCAGACAAATTGACAGCCAAGGCACAGCGCCTGGCAGATACTGACATGCTGACCGGCGTACCAAACCGACGCGCCGTGTTTGAGAAGATCGATTATTTTGTCAAACAGGGCAGACCGTTCTGGATGGGCATTCTGGACCTCGATGGCTTCAAGGCGATCAATGATGTGTATGGCCACATAATGGGCGATCGCCTGCTGTGCGCCATCGTCGATCGCGCCAAAGACATCAATCTTGAGGGCGTCACTTTCGGGCGTATTGGTGGCGATGAATTCATTGCCATTCTTCCCGGAACAATGACTGAAGAAGAAGTCAAACGTCTTGGCAAAGACACCATAGATGCGATCAGCAGCCCCTACCCGATGGACCTTCTTGAACTCACGATCGGCGCCTCGGCCGGATTTGCGCACTTCCCAAGCATGGGGTCATCATCTGCCCAGCTCTACGAAAAGGCGGATTTCGCGCTCTACAAGGCCAAGGCCCACCAACGAGGCCAGTGCATTCTGTTTGACACCGCTGAAGACAAGGAAATGAAGCAGGCGATCGAGATCGAACGCGAATTGCGAGAATGCGATCTCGAAAACGAACTCTTCCTTCTGTTTCAGCCGCAGTATTCACCGAGCCTTCAAAAGGTTGTCAGCTTTGAAGCTCTGGCCCGTTGGCAAAGCCCGAAGCTCGGTCTTGTGCAGCCAGATCAGTTCATACGCGCGGCGGAACGGTCCGGCCACATCCGCAAGGTGACCGGTATCCTGTTCAACAAGGGGCTCGACGCACTGGCCAAGTGGCCGCGGGACATCAGCTTTTCCTTCAACCTGTCGGCCCAGGACATCTCGGACCGATCCTTTATCCTGTCTCTGTTGTCCGCAATCATGAAGTCAGGGATCTCGCCGCACCGGATCGAGTTCGAGATCACCGAGACTGCCGTGATGTCCGATCTTGAAACCTCCAGGCAGCTTCTTCAGACATTGCGCTCCAGCGGCTGCAAGATCGCTCTCGATGATTTCGGATCGGGGTATTCGAGCTTTGAATATCTCGACCAGTTGCCGCTCGACAAGGTCAAGATCGACAGGAGCTTTATCCGCAAGGTTCCCCACAGCGACACATCGCGCGAAATTGTGGCCGGCGTTATCGGGTTGTGCCGGAAACTCGATCTGCGTTGCGTTCTTGAAGGCGTGGAAACCGAAAGTGAAATGGCAATCCTGTCCCCGATGAAACCGGATCTGATCCAGGGATACCTGTATGGCAAACCGATGAAGGACAGCGATGCACGGGACATGATCGACCGGCAGCAGGAACAATCCAATCACGGAAACGCCGCCCCGGATCAACACGAGGGCCTGTCAGCCTTGAGTTGAGCTCCAAGACACCCCCCTTCTTCCGTCTCAAAGGCGGGAGCACAAGGGTCTTAAGGGAACAAGAACCCAGATTGGGACTATGCTTTCCAGGGCTCATCCTGATTTTTGCGGGCATCGCCTCAAAAGGCGGGACACGCGGAATCAAAATCCAAGCGAAGACAAAAAAAGAGTGGCCCAATCGGGGGTCAGGCGCTTTTCGCCTGAAAGACTGTCTCGGTGGGAGAACCGGGTCCGAAGCAGAACATCACTCTGTTACGCCCGCTGGTCTTGGCCCGATACAGCAGCTTGTCGGCACGGGAAAAGGTCTGGCTGAACGTTTCGTTTTCCGAGCAGCGGGCAATCCCGGCGGAAACCGTCACCTGCACGACGGAATCATCCACCTCAATTTGAAGACCGGCAATGCGCATACGAGCCAATTCGCTCAGTGCCGCGAATTCTCCAAAAGGCACCTCGCCGCTGAACACAGCAAATTCCTCTCCGCCGAGACGGGCACACAGAGACCTATCGCCAAACACCGTAGACAACATGTTTGCGACTTCGCCGATCACCTTGTCGCCGGCCGAGTGGCCATGAGAATCATTGACAGTCTTGAACCGGTCGATATCGAAAACAACCATGGTCTTTTCGCCCTCGGTGGTTTCGAAGGCTGTCAGGAAGGCCCGTCTGTTGGCAAGCCCTGAAAGCATGTCTGTGCGGCTCAGCCACTCCAGCTCATCGCGCGACACACCCAGATCATGAATTGCAAATCCGACCGCAATGTAAGCGGCAACAGAAATCGTAAAGGCAATGGGCGGCGTCAGAACCGTGGCAAGGAACAGCGCGTCGCCCATTTTCTCATAGGGCATCAGGCCTGAAAAATAGAGCAGACCATGGAGAGAAAGATTGAGAAGATAGGCAACCAGTGAAACCTTGAGGCCAACCAGGACGGACTTCCGGCACACGTCACCGTAGGAGGAAAACTCCCCGAGCATAAGCTGCTTTACAATCCAGTCACGTATCATGGCAACCACTGTTTCACCTCCATCGGCGCGACGGAAGCTAGGCTGGTAGCCTTAACAATGTCCTTCAAAAGCATGGCCAGATCCGACACTCGCCTAGGGCTGGGCGCTGTTATCCACAGCTATTTCCATTCAGAATGTGCGGCTGAACGGCTTGATCCGGTTGGTTCCCGGGCTCTCACCGCCGTCAGCGGAAAAGACCTGTTCCCAACGGCAGCTTTCGCTCTCAAATGACGTATTCGCGGCGCAAGTCCTCAAACCGGCATCAGCAAAGAAAGCGGCGGAATTTGACAAGAATGATCAGAGTTGGTGGGTGTCGGCTCTGCGGGAGCGATGGCATGCCAAACGCATTCGCGGCGGTGGCTTGATTAGACCAACTGTCCCAGGAATTCCTGCACCGTCTGTTCAGGATCAAACAGGCCCAGCCGTTTGATCTCCCATTCGAGCCGGACACCGGAATTCTCCAGCACCCGCGCGCGCACGGTTTCGCCGAGGTTTTCGAGTTCATAGCCCGAAGCCGAGCCGGTGTTGATCATGAAGTTGCAGTGCATCGGCGACATCTGCGCCCCGCCTACGGTCAAGCCGCGGCAGCCCGCCTCATCAATCACCTTCCAGGCCGAATGGCCTTCCGGATTCTTGAAGGTCGATCCGCCGGTTTTCTCCCGGATCGGCTGCACCGTCTCGCGATGATGCTGCACGGCATCCATGGCTTGCCGGATCTCGTCCTTGTCTGCGGGCGCGCCCTCGAAGATGGCGCGGGTAAAGATCAGGTCCTTGGGTGCGGAGGAATGCCGGTAGGCGTAGCCCATATCGGCATTGGACAGCACATGGCGTTCGCCCTTGCGATCGACAGCATGAACCTCGACCACGCGCTCGCGGGTTTCAACGCCATTGGCCCCGGCATTCATCCGCAGGGCGCCGCCAATCGCGCCGGGAATGCCATGATAGAAATGAAACCCGCCAAGCCCGGTCTCGAGCGCCAGCGCGGCAAGATGCTTGTCGGGGCAGACGGCGCCGGCCATAAGCCGTGTGTCCGAGACCTGCTCGGCCCGGCCAAAGCCCTTGGCCGACAGCCGGATGACCACACCCGGAATGCCGCCATCCCGCACCAGCAGATTGGAGCCGATGCCAACCGGCAGCACCGGAACCTCTTCAGGCAACACGGTGAGAAACGCCGAAAGATCGTCCTCATCGAGCGGTTGGAACAAGAGTTCAGCCGGACCACCGGTACGGAACCAGGTGACCTTCGACATCTCGGCATTCGGCGTCAGCCGCCCGCGAACATCGTCCAGTTTGCCACTGAGCGACGCAAGCAGCTTTTCTCCATCGACCTGCAGCGCCTTCATGCACTGTTCTCCGCATCAGGCTTGAGCGTATTGAGCTCCTTGGGCAACTGGTTGGCCCATTGGGTGATGGTGCCTGCCCCGAGCAACACCACATAATCGCCCGGTTTGGCGATGTCGGCAATGATCGGCGCAAGAGCTGAAGGTCCGTCCACCAGACGAACGTCACGATGGCCGCCCGCCTTCATGCTCATCACCAGATGCGCGGAATCAATGCCCTCGATCGGATCTTCGCCCGCAGCATAGACCGGCGCCAGCATCACCGTGTTGGCATCGTTGAAGCAGGCGGAAAAATCATCAAACAGGCTGGAGAGCCTTGAAAAGCGGTGCGGCTGGTGCACCGCGATGACCCGTCCCTGACAGGCATCGCGCGCTGCCGAGAGCACCGCCTTGATCTCGACGGGATGGTGGCCGTAATCGTCGAAGATCTCGACCCCGTTCCAGGAACCGGTGTGGGTGAAGCGGCGCTTGACCCCGCCGAACTGACCCAGCCCCTTGGAGATCTGATCAGGCGTCAGGCCCAGCTCGAAGGCGACCGCAATTGCGGCAACCGCATTCGACACATTGTGCTTGCCCGGCATCGGCAGCCGCAGATCCTTCAGCTCGACCGTCTCGCCGGTCTTGCGGCTGTTGATCACAACGTCGAACACCGATACCGGCCCGTCCATGCGGTGGTTGAAAAAGCGCACATCCGACTGCGGGTTTTCGCCATAGGTGATCACCCGGCGGTCCTCGATGCGGCTGACCAGAGCCTGCACTTCCGGATGGTCAAGACACATCACGCCGAAGCCGTAAAACGGCACATTCTCCGCAAACTGACGAAACGCAGCACGCGCCGCGTCAAAAGTGCCGTAGTGGTCGAGATGCTCGGGATCGATGTTGGTGATGACCGCAATCTCGGCGGGTAGTTTAAGGAACGTGCCGTCGCTTTCGTCGGCCTCCACCACCATCCACTCGCCCTCGCCCATGCGCGCATTGGTGCCATAGGCATTGATGATGCCGCCATTGATCACCGTGGGATCCAGCCCGCCGGCCTCCAGAAGCGTTGCCACCATGGATGTGGTCGTGGTCTTGCCGTGGGTGCCGCCAATGGCAATCGCATTGCGGAAGCGCATCAGCTCGGCCAGCATTTCGGCCCGGCGCACCACCGGAAGCAGCCGCTCGCGCGCCGCCATCAGTTCGGGATTGCTCTTCTTGATCGCGGTCGAGACCACAACGACTTCGGCATCACCGAGATTGGCCGCCGAATGGCCGATATGCACCTCAATGCCCTTGTCCCTGAGCCGCTGCACATTGGCGCTTTCGGACTGGTCCGAGCCCTGCACCTTGTAGCCGAGATTGTTGAGCACCTCGGCAATCCCGCTCATGCCGATGCCGCCAATGCCGATAAAGTGAACGAGGCCGATGGTTTGCGGCATTTTCATGCGGATGTGCTCCTGAACTGTTCCGGGCTGATACCTTCCGAGATAGCCTCCGCCAGATTGGCAAGCAAGCGCGCGGCATCAGGTTTTCCCGTGGCCTGCGCTGCTGCGGCTGTGGCTGCAAGGCCTGCGGGATCGTTCATACGCTCGGCGATCATGTCGGACAACATTTGCGCCGAGAGCTCGGACTGCCGGACCACGCTGGCCCCTCCCTTGGCCATCAGCGCCGCCGCATTGGCAGCCTGATCATGATCAAGGGCGTGAGGGTAAGGCACCAGAATGGCCGAACGTCCAATCACCGCGATCTCCGAAACGGTCGATGCGCCCGAGCGCGAGATCACCAGATGTGCGGCTCCGATGCGCGCTGCCATATCGGTGAAGAAGGGAGAGACATCAGCCTTGACGCCAAGCTCGATGAGCCGGGCGCGGACCTGCTCCTCGTCCTCGGGTCTGGCCTGCTGGGTCAGCTCAAGCCGCGCCCGCAGCGGATCTGGCAACAGCGCGATCGCTGAAGGAATGGCATCGGAGAAGAACTGCGCACCCTGGCTGCCGCCAAACACAACAAGCCGGAATGGTTCATCATCCTTCGACGGTTTAAAGGGAATGGCAGCTGCCGCCAGCACCTCCGGCCGCACCGGGTTGCCGGTGATCACGGTCTTGGCCGCATGCGTGCCCTGACCTTCTGGCAGGAAACCGCCGGCAATTGCCTTGACGCGGGTGGCCAACGCCTTGTTGGCGCGTCCCATCACCGCATTCTGCTCATGGATCATCGTTGGCAGACCGGCATTCGAAGCCGCCAGCAGCGGCGGGATTGTCGGATAACCGCCAAATCCAATCACCGCGTCAGGCCGGATTTTCCGGATCAGCGCACCGGCCTCGCGCACGCCGGAAAACAGCGTCCACAAGGCCTTTACCAGCTTGATCGGGTTCTTCGAGCCGATGGTTGCAGAGCGTACGATATGGATTTCGGATGCGGGAAACTTGCCGGCAAAGCGTTCGGCACGGCTGTCCGTCACCAGATGCACGCGATGGCCGCGCGCCACCAGCTCATGCGCCAGCGCCTGAGCGGGAAACAGATGTCCGCCGGTGCCGCCCGCAGACAGCAGAAAGAGTTTGCCCTTAGCCATGAATTCTACTCCGCCGCCACACTCTCGGCCGCCCGGAAGAACGGTCTCGGTTGTGCCCGGTTTTCCGGCCTGCGTCGGGTGAGCGCCAGCAGGAAGCCCGCCGTGATCGCCACCGCAATCATCGACGAACCACCATAGGAGACCAGCGGCAACGTCATGCCCTTGGCCGGCAGCAATTCGAGATTGACCCCAATATTGATGAAGGACTGGAAGCCGATCAGCAGCGACAATCCAGCCACGGCGAGCCGTGTGAAATCATCCTGAAGCGCACCAGCGCGGGTCAGCCCACGCAGCACCACGAAGGCGAACAGCGCCACCAGCACCATGCAGAACACGATCCCGAACTCCTCGGCGGCCACCGAGAAGACGAAATCGGTGTGGCTGTCGGGCAGGATTCGCTTAATCGTCCCCTCGCCCGGCCCCTGGCCGAACCAGTCACCGCGAATGATGGCCTCGCGCGCCGTGTCGATCTGGAAGCTGTCTCCCTCGCCAAACAGGAAGCCGTTGATGCGCTCGGCCACATGCGGGAACACCACATAGGCCGAAACAAAACCCAGAATAGCCAGTCCGCCCAGGAGCAGGATCCAGAACCAGGACATGCCGGCCATGAAGAACATCCCACCCCAGACAGCGGCCGTCAGCATGGTCTGGCCAAGGTCCGGCTGCGCCACCAGAAGGGCTGCGACAATGCCGAACAGGATGATGGCGAACAGATTGCCCGGGATTTCGGGATGGCGTGACCGCTCCGAAAACAACCATGCGCAGATCACCACGAAGGCCGGTTTCATGAACTCGGACGGCTGAACCGAGATTCCCATGATCGAAATCCAGCGTCGCGACCCCTTGATCTCAACACCGAAAAACAGCGCCAGCACCATCATCGCGATCGCTCCGATCAGAAGCAGCAGAGCCAGCCGCCGCACCTGCCGCGCGTTCAGAAACGACACCCCGATCATCACCGCAAGCGCCGGCAGCAAAAACACCCCGTGACGTTCGACGAAATGGAAACTGTCAAGCCCGAGCCGCTCCGCCACCGCCGGGCTGGCTGCAAACGACATCATCAGTCCAATGCCCATAAGGGCGACAAAGGCCGCCAGGAAAAGCCGATCAATGGTCCAGAACCAGTCCGCGACCAGCCCGCGTTCAGCACGGCTAACCATTCAATTCTCCTTTGCGCCCGACCTCCACAAGCATTTCAATATCATCCAACGCTGCCACGAGGCTTACGAAGGCGTCGCCGCGGACTTCGAAATTCCGGTACTGGTCAAAACTGGCGCAGGCCGGCGACAACAACACCGCCGGCATCTCGGCCGCATCCTGCCCCGCATCACGCGCCGCATTTGCGACCGCACGATCAAGCGTGCCGGAAATCTCGAATGGCGCCCGCTCACCGATGCTTGCGGCAAATTCCGCAGCTGCTTCGCCGATCAGATAGGCCTTCGCAATGCGGGGAAAATATGGCTCCAGCGCAGCAATTCCGCCTTCCTTGGCAAGCCCGCCGGCAATCCAGTAGATCGGTTTGAAGCTCTGCAGCGCAGGTGCCGCGGCTTCCGCATTGGTGGCCTTGGAATCATTGACGAAGACCACGCGTCCTTGCCGCCCAACCGGCTGCATCCGGTGCTTGAGGCCGGGAAAGGTGGCAAGCCCCGTACGGATTTCCGCGTCGCTGAGCCCGGTCACGCGGCAGGCTGCGATTGCGGCAGCGGCATTCTGGGCATTGTGCTGACCGCGCAGGGTCGGGATCCCTGAAAGATCGGCAATCTCCTGCACTGCGCCATCTGCCGCCTGGCGGATCTTGCCGCCATCGGCGAAAATTCCGCGTGACAGCGGCAGCGACTTGGAGATCCGTTCGACCTTGCGCCCGTCCGCCTCGATCTGCGTTGCGATGTCACGGCACCAATCATCATCGACACCGATGATCGCCATGTCACTTTGCGCCACCAGCCGCGTCTTCACCTCGGCATAGTGCTGCATCGACCCATGACGGTCGAGATGGTCGGGCGTAAGATTGAGCAGCAATCCGGCGCTGGGATCGAGAGAGGGGGCCAGATCGATCTGGTAGGACGAACATTCGATCACATAGACCCGGTCATCGGTGAGCGGCTCCAGGGTCAGAACCGCGGTGCCGATATTGCCGCCAAGCTGCGCATCGCGGCCGCTGTGCTCAATCAGGTGGGCAATCAGGGCGGTGGTGGTGGATTTGCCGTTGGTGCCGGTGATGGCGATGAACGCGGCGTCCGGAGCATGGGCCCGGCGCTCGCGTGCAAAGATTTCCACATCGCCGATGATTTCAACCGCATACATATTGGCAAGATCCGCGGTCCAGTGCGGCTTGGGATGGGTGAGCGGGACACCGGGCGCAAGCACCAGCGTCTGGATCCTGGCCCAGTCGATCTCGCGAAGATCCCCCACTGCGATGCCCGCCTTGGCGGCGGCCTCGACCTGGGCCGGATTGTCATCCCAGGCAATCAGCTCGGCACCCCCGGCGACAAGCGACCTGGCGGTGGCAAGGCCCGAGCCGCCCAGCCCGAACAGCGCCACCCGCCTGCCCTTGAATGTCGACGCCGCAATCATGGCCTATCTCAGCTTCAGCGTGGCCAGCCCGATCATGGCGAGGCCCACGGAAATGATCCAGAACCGCACCACAACCTGGCTTTCGGTCCATCCCTTTTTCTCGAAATGATGGTGGATCGGCGCCATCAGGAAGACCCGTTTGCCGGTTAGCTTGAACGACGCCACCTGGATGATCACCGACAGCGCCTCGATCACGAACAACCCGCCAATGATTGCCATGACGATCTCGTGCTTGGTCGCTACTGCGACCGTGCCGATAAGTCCACCGAGCGCCAGCGAGCCGGTGTCGCCCATAAAGATCGCGGCCGGGGGCGCGTTGAACCACAGGAATCCGAGGCCCGCGCCAATCACCGCACCAAGGATGACGGCAAGTTCGCCGGTTCCAGGAACAAAATGGATCTGCAGGTAATTGGCAAAGACCGCGTTACCGGCGAGATAGGCGATCGCGCCAAACGAGGCAGCCGCGATCATCACCGGAACGATCGCCAGACCGTCAAGCCCGTCGGTGAGATTGACCGCATTGCCCGCCGACACGATCACGAATGCACCAAACACGATAAAGAACCATCCCAGATCAAGAAGCAGGTCCTTGAAGAACGGAAACGCCACCGACGAACCGAATTCGGCTCCGCTAGCGTTAGAGGCAGCCATCGAGGCCTGCATGATGAAGAACACCGCGATGCCGGCAATGATGAATTCGAGCCCAAGCCGGGCCTTGCCCGAAAAGCCCTTGTCGCTTTGCTTGGTCACCTTGAGATAATCGTCGTAAAACCCGATCGCGCCGAAACCCAGCGTCACCAGAAGCGTGGTCACCACATAAACACTCGAAAGATCCGCCCAAAGCAGCGACGAGCCGACAATGCCCGCCAGGATCATCAACCCGCCCATGGTCGGGGTGCCTGCCTTGAGGAAATGGGTTTGCGGTCCGTCGGCGCGAATTGGCTGACCGCGGCCCTGCCGAACCCTCAAAGACGCGATGATTCGCGGCCCAAACAGGAAGACAATCAGCGCCGAGGTAAACATCGCCGCACCCGTCCTGAAGGTGATATATCTGAAAAGATTGAAGAACTGGATTTGGTCCGCCAAATCCACAAGCCAGATGAGCATGAATTCCAGTCCCCCGAATAATTTCAGTCGTTGGCGTTGCTGTCAGCCAGCACCGGATACTTGTCAAGCAAAGCCTTAACAATGCGCCCGAAACCGATGCCGAGCGAAGACTTCACCATCACCACATCGCCATCCCTGAGCACATTTTTGAGATGGTCTGCCAGGTCATCGGCAGTGTCGCGGTAGACCGTCTCAACCTCATTGCCGAGTTCGTCGCGCAGCGCCTTCATCTCGGATCCTGAAAGGCAAACCATGTCGGCATGCGCCTGGCGGACTGGCTCGGCCAGTTCCCGGTGCACCCGCTCGGCGAATTTGCCCATTTCCAGCATGTCACCCAGCACCGCAATGCGCCGCCCTCTCAGCCGCACAGGCGTGTCGCGCAACAATTCGAGCGCCGCGCGCATCGAGGCCGGATTGGCGTTGTAGCTCTCATCAATCAGGACAAAGCTTCCGCCGTCGATCGAGAGTTCATGGCGCGCCCCGCGCCCCTTCTCCGCAGAGATTGCGGCCAGTGCATGGCTTGCCTTCGCAAGGTCAGCGCCAGCCAGCTGAACCGCGCCGAGCACCGCAAGCGCGTTCTGAACCAGATGGCGGCCGGGCGCGCCGATCTTGACGACAACATCATCCTTGCCGATCCGTGCGGTGATGGTCGAGCAATCGGCAAGAAGCTTGCAATTGAGAAGCCGGTAATCCGCCTTGGCATGCTCGCCGAAGGCCAGAACCTTGGCTGAGCTCAGTTCGGAGGCCCGCTTCTTCAGCCAGCTGAATTTCTCATTGTCCCGATTGAGCAGGACGTGGCCGTTCTTGACCACACCTTCCATGATTTCGGCCTTGGCAGCGGCGATCTCGGTGAGGTTCTTGAAGTTGCCAAGATGGGCTGCGGCAATGGTGGTGATGATCGCCACATGCGGACGCACCATCTTGACCAGCGGCCGGATTTCATCGGGATGGTTCATGCCCACTTCAAAGACGCCGTATTGAGCGCTCGCCGGCATCCGCGCCAGCGTCAGCGGCACGCCCCAGTGATTGTTGAAGGAGGCGGCAGAGGCATGCACTTCGCCTGATGGCTCAAGCGCCCGGCGCAGCATCTCCTTGCTCGAGGTCTTGCCCACCGATCCGGTGATCGCGATGATCTTCGCCTCCGAGCGCGCCCGTGCCGCCCGGCCCAGATCCTCAAGCGCTGACAGCACGTCATTGACCACGATCATAGGCGCAGTCAGCCGTCCAAGCGCAGGCAATTTGGCTTCCGCGACCACCAGCAGTGCCGCACCAGTTGCAATTGCCGCACTGGCGAAATCATGTCCGTCAAACTTATCACCCTTGATGGCGAAGAAGGCATCCCCTTCCCCAACCGTCCGGCTGTCAATTGAAATCCCGGTCACCCCGTCGGGTAGGTTGCCCAAGGGACGGCCGTCCATGGCCTCGGTCATCTCTTGAACGGTCCACAGCAAGCTCATGCGCTCACCCCCTTTAACGCGGCACGGATTTCCTCATGATCGGAGAAATGCAGAACGGTGTCTCCAACCGTTTGCCCCTGCTCATGCCCCTTGCCTGCGACGATTAGCGTGTCCCCGGCCTCAAGCATCTCAACCGCCGTGCGAATTGCCTCTGCCCGGTCCGCGATCTCCGTGGCGCCAGGTGCCGCAACCAGGATTTCACTTCGGATTTCTGCCGGGTCTTCCGTGCGCGGATTGTCGTCGGTCACGATCACCACATCGGCGAGCTTGGTGGCGATCGACCCCATGATCGGACGTTTGCCGCGGTCCCGGTCTCCGCCGCAGCCAAACACCATGATGATGCGGCCGGTGGTGAACGGACGCACCGCGTCGAGGACATTTTCCATGGCTTCAGGCTTGTGCGCATAATCGACATAGGCCGGCGCGCCGTCCCCGGTCGATCCGACCAGTTCGAGACGGCCAGATGCACCGGTGAGATGCTCGAGCGCGGCCATGGCCTGATCCGCTCCTGTGCCCGTGGCAATCGCCATGCCGGCTGCCACCAGCGCATTGGAAATCTGAAAGTCGCCGGCCAACGGCACATGAATTTCGAAGATACGTCCGTCGAGATGCACTTCAGCAATCTGCTTGTGGCGCAGATGCTCAACCCGTTTGAGGCTCAGGAATCCGCCCTTGCGGCCCACGGTCAGCACCCGCGCGCCGGCTCTTTCGGCAACTTCGACAGCTTGTTCAGACCAGGGATCATCGGCAAAGATAACCGCCGGCGCACCCTTGGGCAACAAGGTGTCAAACAGGCGCATCTTCGCAGCCATGTAATCTTCCATGGTCGGGTGGTAATCCATGTGGTCGCGGCCAAGATTCGTAAAACCCGCGACACTGAGCATCACACCGTCAAGCCGGCGCTGGTCAAGGCCATGGCTTGAAGCCTCCATCGCCGCATGGGTGACACCTTCGCTTGCCAGCTCCGCGAGAAGCCGGTGCAGAGCCACCGGATCGGGTGTCGTCAGCGATCCGTATTCGCTCCGTCCCGGCGCGACGACGCCAGTGGTGCCCAGCATTGCAGCCTTTTCACCCGCATGGGCCCAGATCTGACGCAGGAAAGAGGCAACCGAAGTCTTGCCCGCCGTCCCGGTCACCGCCGCCATCACGCGTGGCTGCGGTCCGAAAAAGGCTGCGGCCATGCGCGCCAGCGCCAACCGCGGATCGTCGCTGCGCAACACCGCCACACCGTCCGTGGAGATACCGGCACCGCTCGCAGCCACGATTGCGGCGGCCCCCTTCGAGATGGCTTCCTGCACAAACCTTGCCCCATCCGTCTTGACCCCGGCGAGGGCAAAAAACAGATTGCTCGGCTCGACCACACGGCTGTCGGCCGTCAGGCCGGTGACAGAAAAATCCAGGTTCGCCGACGACGGTGCTGAGAGGGTTCCAGGTGGCAGGGCCGAGATCAGGGCTGATAGGTTCATAAAATGCTCAGGTCTTTCGTTTGCGTTGCGGCCGGGCTAGCCCTGCCCGCCGCTTGTGGTGTCAATATGACAAGGACAACGCCTGAGCGCCATTTCCGAAATGCGGCCTGATCCCAAGAAACGCACCCGAGCGGCGGATGATCGCGCCCACCGTCGGTGCAGTGTTGAGACCCGCGGTTGCGGACGGCTTGCCCTCTTCCGGCTTGGGCTCATCGATCACCACCAGCACCACATATTGAGGATTGTCGATCGGGAAAGCGGACAGGAAGGCATTGAACCGCACTGCCGAGGAGTAGCGTCCGTTGACCACCTTTTCGGCGGTCCCGGTCTTGCCGCCGACATCAAAACCCGGAACCTGGGCGCGCCGGCCCGAACCCTTGGCCACATTCATCTTCATCAGGTCACGCATGTACAAGCTGGTCGTTGGGTCAAGCACCTGAACCGCAAGGCTTTCAGCAGTCTTCTGATTCGCGGCAGGAATGTCGGTTCGATCAGCTTGCCGCCATTCATCAACGCTGCCGCAGCCACCGCGGTCTGAAGCGGTGTCGTCGAACACCATGGCCGAAGGAAATGGTGATCGAGTTGATCTTCTTCCATTCCGCCGGCTGGTGCGGCATCGCAACCTCGGGGAGTTCCGTCTGCATCCGGGTGAGAAGCCCCAGCCGGGTCAGAAACTCCTTATGCCCCTCAATGCCCACCAAATCGGCCATCCGCGCCGTGCCGATATTGGAGGAATAGATGAAGATCTCCGGCACGGTGAGCACCCGGTTCTTGCCGTGGAAATCAGAAATCGTGAAGCCGCCAATCCGGATCGAGCCGCGTGCATCGAAGGAATCGGTCATCTTCACCTTGCCCGAATCGAGCGCCATTGCCGTGGTGAAGGCCTTGAAGGTCGAGCCCATTTCGTAGGTGCCCGCAGACATCCGGTTGAGCCGGTCCTTTTGGAGCGCTTCGACCGGATTGTTCGGATCGTAGTCGGGCAGTGACGACATGGCGAGCACTTCGCCGGTGTGGATATTGAGCACCACGCCCGCCGCCGCGATCGCCTTGTAGCGGTCGATTGCCGCGGCCAGCTCATCGCGCAGCACATGCTGGACCCTGAGATCCAGAGAAAGCCGCACCGGATTGAGATCCTCGTTGAACGTCATGCCAACGGCCGCAAGGTCGCCGAGCCCCTGCCCGTCGACATATTTCTCCATGCCGGCGATGCCCTTGTTGTCGATGTTGACGTGACCGACAACATGCGACGCGGTCGGGCCGCCCGGATAGAAACGGCGGGTCTCGGGCCGGAATCCGACACCGGGAATGCCCAGCGCCAGGATCTGGCTCTGCTGCTTGGGGGTGAGCTGACGTCGCAGCCACTGGAAGCGGGAATTGGAAGAAAGCTTGCGGTGGATATCCCGCAGGTCAAGATCGGGCAGCACCGTCGCAAGCAATTCGACGGCCTCGTCGGCATCGACAATCTTGTTCGGTTCCGCAAACAGCGACACCGTGCGGATGTCCGTGGCCAACACCTCGCCATTGCGGTCCAGCAGATCAGGACGCGAGGCCAGCAGCTGATTCGAGCGGTTGATCGAGGACACGATTTCCGGTGCCTTTAGACCAAAATAGACCAGCCGGCCGCCAATCACGGAGTAAAGCACGCCGAAACAGGCAATGGCGATGATGATGCGGTTTTTAGCCTGATCGCCCTGCGCCTTACGCACACCTTCGAATTCGAGATGGGTCCGGCCCGCGGCCGCATGCGCAGCGCGCCTGGGGGCAAAACTGCGGAAAAATGCGCCAAGGCCGCTCATGGGTTCACCGACCCGGTTGTCAGCGCCGCATCGGCGTCGCCATCTTCGTTTTCGGCCACCAGCGGCGCAAAGTCGCTGGCGCGTCCGGGCAATTCGTCAGGTGCCGCCATCTGGAAGGTCTCGATCGGCTTCAATTGCAATTCTTCTTCAAACGCTTCGGAAAGCCGCTGGAGACGCGATGGCTGGTTGAGCAGGCTCCAGTCGGCCTCGAGCAGGTCGATCGTTTCTTCCTGAAGCTTGATCGCCGCTTGCAGCTCCCGCACCTGCGCGAGCTTTTCCTCGGCATTGTGCTTGATCTGATAGGTGATTGTCGCCGCAGTGATCATCGCGCCGACCAGCACCAGGTCGAGAGTTCGCAGCATGGCTCAGCCTCCTAACGCAACGAGATTGGGAACCGGCAGGATGTCTGACCCGGTGGGCCCCGCAGGCGCATCCGAACGCAGACCGGCACGAAGTTTGGCGGAGCGGGCGCGCGGATTGGCCTCACACTCCTCCTCGCCCGCGACCACGGGTTGCTTGCCGATGGCGGTAAAGGTTGCCTTGCGCTCCTGCACTGCCGGCAGATGCCGCGATCCGGACGCCTTGCCGGAACGGTCCTGAAAGAAGCGCTTGACGATCCGGTCTTCAAGCGAATGGAAGGTCACCACGACCAGGCGCCCGCCCGGCTTGAGCGCCTTTTCGGCGGCAAACAGCGCGGTGGCAAGTTCGCCCAGCTCGTCATTGACATAGGTGCGCAGCGCCTGGAACACCCGTGTTGCCGGGTGGATCTTGTCCTGCGGCCGGCGCGGCGAGACCTTTTCGATCAGCCCTGCCAGTTGCCGCGTGGTTGAAAAGGGGTGTTTGGCACGCTCGGCCTCGATCGCCCGGGCAATGCGGCCGGCATGCCGTTCCTCACCCAGGATCCCGAAGATGCGGGTCAGATCCGAGGCCTTGGCCCGATTGACCACATCGGCGGCGCTGATCCCGGCCTGCGCCATGCGCATGTCGAGCGGCCCGTCGCGCATGAAGGAGAAACCACGCTCCGCCTCATCGATCTGCATCGAGGAGACGCCGATGTCGAGCACCAGGCCATCTAGGCTGGCTTCCTCGACATGTTCGAGAAGATGCGAGAACTGTGCGTGAATGAGCTTGAGCCGTCCGCCGGACGCCGCCGCCATTTCCGCGCCATTGGCGATGGCCTCGGGGTCGCGGTCAAAGCCGATCACCGAGGCGCCGGCCTCGAGAATGGCGGCGGTGTAGCCGCCAGCGCCAAAGGTGCCATCAACGATGAGCTGCGACGGCGCCGCTTCGAGCGCCGCCAGAACCTCTCGGAGAAGAACCGGAATGTGGCGAACAGGTCCGCCTTGGGCGTCAGAATGTCCTTCGCCCATGTCCGCCGCCATTCCGTTTCTCCATCCGTGATGAACGGTCAGGAACTGGCCGTCCGGTCTTTCCGGGCTTGCGACTGCATTTCCTCGAATGCCGCCGGTGCCCAGAGCTGAAAATGGTCGCCGCGCCCCGCAAACGTCACCTGATCGGTGATGCCCGTGAAATCGCGGATGAAATCCGTCACCAGAAGCCGACCCTCGCCGTCGAGCTTCATGAACACGCCGCCGCCGTGAATGAGCAGCGACATCTTGTTGGCCTCCAGCGAGAAAGGATCCTGTGACCCGATCATCCGCTCGAAGCGCTCCAGCACGTCCGGCCCGGCCATCGAGATCGCCGGAAACACAAAATCCTGCCAGACATAGAGCTCTTCGACGCCCGAACGGGCCAGGACGGCACGAAACATCGAGGGCACGGAAACCCGCCCCTTCGCGTCGATCCTGTTTGTCGCATGCGACAGGAACCGGTTCATTACGCTGTACCGCCGTTTCCGCCTTGTGGCCCCACGCCATCGACCCTCCGCTTCGCCTCAACCGGATTTCGCCCTCTGAAGAACCTTTGGCGGCGAAATTCGCCTGTGCGGCGCCGATGAAGAGCCACGGTTCAAATGAGCAAAAAACGGCGGATGCCCGCCTGCTGATCTTAGGCATTTGGGATATCATGGGCCAATTTGGGCGTCAATGGGAACACGCCCCCTCAAATGCAGTCACGGATGCCCGTTAATACCCCGTCAAGATTAACGAAGGGTTAGGAAAGGTGGACGGAGTGTGAATCGTGTCAGGAAGAAATCGTGCGGATTGCCGGAACGGCTTTTTCAGAGACAGAGGGTCCTGCCCCGGGAAGTTTGCCCGACACAAGCCGCTCGACGACTACATTCATCGCAGCATGATCGGCGATCTTGCCAAAGGTCCGAAGCCGGTCCGGATCTCCAATCATACAGCCCAAAATTTGAAGCGTCAGAGAAGGGCGACTGTTTCTTTTCAAACGTCAGGCTTCTGAATTTAGATTTGTTATAACGTAACATTTTTGTTGTGCGTGTCTGGTAACTGCGATAGATACCTGCCCTGCGATCAACTGGAGTTCGAACAATGCCCGATACCCGCCTGCCAGTCACGGTCCTGTCCGGTTTTCTCGGCGCCGGCAAAACCACGCTGCTCAACCGCGTTCTTAGCAATCGTGAGGGACGCAGGGTTGCTGTCATCGTCAACGATATGTCGGAAGTGAACATCGATGCCGACCTTGTGCGCGCGGATACGGAATTGAGCCGAACTGACGAAACCCTCGTTGAAATGTCCAATGGCTGCATCTGTTGCACGCTGCGCGATGATTTGCTGAATGAGGTTCGGCGCTTGGCCGGCGAGGGCCGTTTTGACTATCTGCTCATTGAATCCACGGGCATCTCCGAACCACTGCCGGTTGCCGCAACCTTCGATTTTCGCGACGAGAATGGCGTCAGCCTGTCAGACGTCTCCCGGATTGATACGATGGTCACGGTCGTCGATGCAGCAAATCTGCTAAACGACTATTCAAGCCATGACTTCCTGAGCGACCGCGGTGAAACGATGGGGGATGAAGACGAGCGCAAGCTTGTGCATCTGCTGACCGACCAGATTGAGTTTGCCGATGTCGTCATCATAAACAAGGTCAAAGATGCTGGCCCTGAGCGGACGGATGCGGCACGCAAGATTGTCCGCAGCCTGAACGCGGATGCGCGGATTATCGAGACCAACCATTCCGATGTTCCAGCGGAGGCAATTCTCGATACCGGTTTGTTTGATTTTCAGAAAGCCCACGAACATCCGATGTGGGCGAAGGAATTGTACGGCTTTGCCGACCATGTTCCCGAGACGGAGGAGTACGGCGTGCAATCTTTCGTCTATCGCGCACGCCAGCCCTTCGTGCCTGAAAAAATCCAAGAGGTTTTGAATGGCGCAATGCCAGGCGTTGTCCGCGCAAAAGGGCATTTCTGGCTCGCCTCTCGACCGGAATGGGTCGCAGAGTTTTCGTTGGCTGGCGCGCTTTCCAGCGTCACTCCGTTGGGACAATGGTGGGCGAATGTTCCGGTAGAACGCAGGCCCACCCATGAAGCCGCTCGCGCTTATCTTCAAGCAAACTGGCAAGAACCCTGGGGTGATCGTCGTCAGGAGATCGTGTTTATCGGTGTGGGCATTGATTGGATCGCGCTGAAAGCGCGTCTGGACGCCTGCCTGGTTCCAGCTTCGGAAGCCTCATGTCTGGACGATTTGCCGGATTATGTCGACCCCTTCCCGCTCTGGCGCCGTGCGGAACAAGCGGCATGAATGTGGTTCGAACAGATGCGTAAAACCTTGGCGATTGCACTCGCGGATTTAACGGAAGCTTTAGCCAGCTAGCGGGATCTCTGGTGTCGTCGTCTTGGTCTGGCAGGATATAGGCGGCACCATGTTTGATACTCTGCCGTTGTTGGGGAAAGTGCTGGGTCTGAAAACAGCGGTTTTAAACGCTTTCGCCCTGATCACGGTCGGCAGCCTACACCATACCGAAAGCCCCGGAGCCGTTCTAGGTGCCCGGTGGCCTCTCAGCCGATCATCACCGGCCCGAACAGCACCAGGATCCCGGCCACCGCGAAACCCACGCGCAGCATCGGCGCAAACGCCCCGATCAGCGCATAGGAAATCAGGCCGAGGCCAAACCCTATCTGCACAAGTGCAATGACGGCGGCCATCGGGTCGGTTGCCAGGGCAATGATCGAGGGATTGGCAACCATCGTCAACGGAATGAAGTACAGCCCGACGCCCAGACTCATCGCGGTCAGCGCCACCTTGAGCCAGTTCTCGCCGATCATGCCCGCCGCGATGAACACCGCACCGCAGACCGGCGGCGTGATGGTCGACAGGAGTGCAAACCAGAACACGAACAGATGCGCCTGCAGCGGCTCGAGCCCCAGCTGGATCAGCGCCGGCCCGGCGACCGAAACGCAGATCACATAGGCGGCTGTGGTCGGCACCTCCATGCCCAGCACCAGGCAGGCGAGCGCGGTCAGAAGCAGCGACGGCCACAACAGGCCGCCCGATGCCGACAGGATCAGCGAGGTGATCTTCACCCCCAGCCCGGTTATCGACAGCACGCCGATGATAATCGAAGCACACAGGATGATGGCCGCGATCATCGACACCTGCCGCGCGGCGTTGAGAATCGCATTCTCCAGCCTGCCCAGTGTCCGGCCGAAATCAAACGTGCCGTCGGCATGGAAGAACAGCATCACAAAGCCGACCAGGATCGCCATGCAGGCAGCATATTGTGGAGTGTAGCCCGCGCCGAACATGCCCCACATCAGCACCGCAAAGGGAACGGCAAAGAACGCCGAGGTGATGATCACCGCGCGCAGACCGGGGCGGTCTTCTTCCGCAAGGCCACCCAGCTCATGACGCCCGGCATAGGCGTTGATCCCAACCCAGACGGCAAAGAAATACAACAGTGCAGGCAACACTGCCGCCGCCATGATCGCGGTGTAGGGCACACCCGTCAGCTCGACCATGACGAAAGCGCCCGCCCCCATCAGGGGCGGCATGATCTGGCCGCCCGAGGACGCCACCGCCTCGACCGCCGCAGCCAGCCGCTTGGGATAGCCGAGCTTCGTCATTGCCGGAAGCGTGATCGCCCCGGTGGAGGCGACATTGGCCGAAGCCGAGCCGGAGATCGAGCCAAACAGCGCCGAGGAAATCACCGATACCTTGGCGGCTCCACCCTTGAGCCGCCCCGCCGCTGCCGAGGCAATGTTCATGAAGCCCTGCCCCGCCTCGCCGGCATTGAGGACCGCACCGAAGATTACAAAGATCGCCACCACGCTCACCGAGACGCCCGCCAGGCTGCCCCAGATGCCGCCCTCGGCAATTGTCAGCGTGCCCAGAAAACTGGCAAGCGGCGTGCCCGAATGACCGAATTCGCCCGGGATGTATTGACCGAAAAGCCCATAGAGCAAAGCCAGCAACGCCACCAGCGGCAGCGGCCAGCTGATAGCCCGGCGCGCGGCTTCCAGCACCACGACGAGCAGCACGACGGCAACGCCAATCTGAAGATTACCCTCGAGAAACCCGTATTGATCGCCAAGCGCCGACTGGTTCCAGGCGATCCAGGCACTCGCGGCGATCCCCAAGGCACAGAACGCAATTCCACTCAGGCGGGCAAATCTGCCACCGTCGGCAAACAGGAAAATCCACGGCAGCGCCAATGCCAGATGCAAAGGCCGGCTCACCAGATTGGGGACCAGCCCCCAGAAGATCAGGCCCAGATGAAATGCCACCAGGCATGCAGCACTGGCGATCATGGCCATTCGCATCCGACAGGCTCCTGTAGTTCAAGATGATGCTTTGCCGGCATCCGGCCGACGCGCTCCCCGGCCAATGAAAGCCGGAGAGCGCGGAACCAGTGGCGCCAGATTGAAAGCGCAGGACGGACTTACTGCTGCTCAGCAGTCAGCTCAAACCCGGCTTCGGTGTAGTAGCGGATCGCGCCCGGGTGCAGCTTGCCGGTGATGTTGGACATCAGCGCCGCATCGACTCCGTTCCACCAAGGAGCACTTTCGGCCATGGCGGCCTTGCTTTCCCAGAACGTCTTGGTCAGCTCATAGGCCGCGTCATCGCTCATCGCCGTGGTGGTGAAGGCCGCCACCGGCAGCGAGGTGGTGGTGATGTCGTTGTCCTGGCCACTGTAGGTGCCTGCGGGGATGACCAGCTTCGCACGCTTGGTTTCGGCGATCTGCTCATCGCTGAGCGACAGCACCACCACATCCGCGGAGGCTGCCGCTTCAATAACATTTGGCGCCGGCCATGAGCCTGCTGTTACAAAGCCGTCGATCTGCCCGTTCTTGAGTGCCGGAACGGCGTTGGACAGTTCGACTTCAGCAAGATTGACCTTGCCTTCAAGCCCGAACAGCTTGAGGTACTTTTCGCCCTCCCGGGCGCCGAATGAACCTTTGCCCAGCAGAACGGTCTTGCCTTCCATGCCTGCGAAGTCGGTGACGCCACTGTCAGCGGACATGACGAAATGCATCGTCAGCGACGGGATCGGGAACAGTGCCCGGATCTCGTCGAATTTCGGATCGCTCTTGCCCTCGAACATGGCTTTTCCGCCCTGCGCGAGCTTGACCAGCACCGGCGGCGTTGTGAAGACATAGTCACCACCGCGCGCTTTGACTTCCATGACGTTTTGAACCGAACCCTGGCTCTCCTCAACGGTGACGATCACCTCACCATCTGTACCGGCCTTCATCGCCTCTGCCAGCTGGACACCCATCTGATAATAGGATGAGCCGGTCTTGGCGGATTTGTAGGTGATGCGCGTTTCAGCAAACGCAGCCGAGGTGACGAAACCGGCGGCGAGACCGAGCGCCAGAACGAGTGAAGTATGTTTCAAGTGCTTTCTCCCAATAAGCTTGTGTTCAGAACTCCTATTCCGAAGGCCGTTCTTCGCATGAAAAATGCCGCTTCGCAATTTACCGGGGGAGACCAAATTTGACGGAGACCGGAAACAGCCCCGGGCACGCAGGAGCGCGCTATCTGCCTGACCGGAAAACGGCATGCCTGAACGGCTATCCCTCGCCGAGCATGATCAGCGTGTTTTGCTTCAAGGTTGCAAGCAGCGAGTGCAGATGATCTGCATCCCGGGCGATGAACTTGTAGCTCGCCGCACTGGCATAGAAGAATTCGGCAAGGGCTTCGGGGCTGCTGCCTTTGGCAGCAAGCGCTTCGCCAAAGGGTTCGAACAGGCAGGTCAGCAGATCGATCTTGCCTTGCTCGGCGGCCATATGCGCGCCCTTCGCGCCATCGCTGTTGCCGATCAGAAGATCGCTGGCGTCAGGCATCTGGCGAACCTGATCGAAGAACTGCACAACGGCTGCGTCGAGAAAGATATCAAGCCGCTCGCCAATGCTCCGGGCGGGACCCCAGCCCTCTTTCACTTCACGGCAGACCTGCTCGGCGATCAGTTCCATTGCAGCCGATATGATCTCTTCCTTGTTGGAATAGCGCGCATAAAGGGTCTGCCGCGAGATCCCTGCCTGTTCGGCAATGTCGCCCATTGTCGCCTTGCGCAAGCCGTAGCGTGAGAACACCGCGATTGCTGCGTCCAATATTTTTTTCTGCCGATCATTCATTTCGAACAACTTGACATTTTTTGTCGATTTGTCAAAGTAAGCATAAGAACCCTGGACAGACGATGGACATGAAACAGACGAAGTTATCTGTTTCGCTTGCCGGGGCGAACCGACATCACCGACTTATCAACCATTGCAGGGCCCGGAGGCAAGCACATGAAGATTTCCGTGAACGGTCAGACCCACGAGGTGGATGTCGAACCGGACATGCCGCTGTTGTGGGTGCTGCGAGACGAACTTGGCATCACCGGCGTCAAATATGGCTGCGGCATTGCCATGTGCGGCGCCTGCACCGTCCACATCGACGGCATTCCGACGCGCTCCTGTCAGCAGTGGGTCGGCGATGTCGAGGGCGAGATCACCACGATTGAGGGTCTGGGAACACCGGACGCTCTGCACGCCGTGCAAGCCGCCTGGATCAAGCATCAGGTTGCGCAATGCGGCTATTGCCAGTCCGGCCAGATGATGTCGGCAGCGGCCCTTCTTGCCGAAAACAACGATCCCAGCGACCAGGACATTGACGATGCCATGAGCGGTAATCTTTGCCGTTGCGGCACCTACCCCCGTATTCGCGAAGCCATCAAGGCCGCCGCACAGACAATAAGGAGCGCATGAGATGGGTCGTTTGAAAACCTTCACCCGCCGTGCGTTCCTGGTCGGATCTGCCGCGGTCGTGGGCGGCGTTGCCTTTGGGGTCTACACGGTCCGCACGCCGCACAAAAATCCGCTGCTCGCTGATCTTAAGACCGGCGAGGCCGCACTTACCCCCTATGTTCGCATCGATGCCGACGGCGTAACGCTGATCACCCCACGCGCCGACAAGGGCCAGGGCGCCTATTCGGTCCAGGCGGCCCTGATCGCCGAGGAACTCGACATCGAGCTCGACCAGATCAAGGTCGATCCAGGCCCGCCTTCGCCCGCCTATTGGAATGAGGCCCTGGCCGAAGAAGCAGCTGCCTTCATGGCCCCGGGCGACGGGGTGACCAACTGGGCGGCCCACGGTTTCTTGTCCGCCGCGATGAAAACCATCGGAATGCAGATCACCGGTGGCTCGACCACCGTCCCCGACGGCTTTGTCAAACTGCGTCAGGCCGGCGCCTCGGCGCGGGAAACCCTGAGACTGGCGGCAGCCCAGAAAACCGGCATCGCAGCAAGTGAGCTCGAGACTAAGGCAGGCCAGGTGATCCTGCCCGATGGCACTTCCATCCCCTATTCCGAACTGGCCACCATTGCCGCAGGCATCGAGCCGCCCCAGGATGTCGCCTTGCGCGATCCGTCCCAATGGCGCCTGATCGGCAAACCCATGCAGCGCGTCGATATCGTGGAGAAGTCCACCGGCACTCTGAACTATGGCATTGATCACAAGATCGACGGCATGGTGCATGCAACCGTGGTGCTTAACCCCGCCCAGACCGGACCGATGAACAGCTTTGACGCCAGCGAGGCGCTGAAAATGCGCGGCATCAAGGATGTGGTCGAAATCACCGGCGGCGTCGGCATCATCGCCGACAACACCTGGCGCGCCTTCCAGGCCGCCCGGGCGATCGAATTCGACTGGGGCCCCGCGCCCTTCCCCGCCGCCATGGAGGATCATTGGCAGGCGCTCAGCAACAGCTTCAACGACGACGCATTGGACAGCCGCCAGCGCGATGACGGCGATGTCGAAATCTCTTTCGCTGAAACCGGCGAAGTCATCAGCGCGGAATACCGTGCGCCCTATCTGGCACATGCACCGCTGGAGCCGATCAGCGCCATCGTTCGTGTCGATGACGATATGGTGGAGGTCTGGACCGGGACGCAGATCCCGCGTTTCATCCAGAACAATATCAGCAAGATCACCGGCATCGATGCCGACATGGTGATCGTGCATGTGCTCTATATGGGCGGCAGCTTCGGCCACCGGCTTGAGGATGAGGTGGTCAAACAGGCAACCGAAATCGCCATGCAGATGAAGGGGACGCCGGTCAAGCTCACCTATTCACGCGAAGAAGACATGGTCCATGACTTCCCCCGCCAGATCGCCATGGCAAGGATGCGCGGCGTGGTCCGCGACGGCAAGGTCGAGACCTATGATCTGGGCATCACCATGCCCTCCGTTGTGGCCTCGCAGATGGCCCGTCAGGGTCTGTCGGTGCCCGGCCCCGACAGCCAGATTGTCGCTGGCGCGTGGGATCAGCCTTTTGCCATCCCCAATCAGAGGGTCACCGGCTACCGCGCGCCCGAGCTCGCCCCAAGCAGTTCCTGGCGCTCGGTCGGCGCATCGTCAAACGGCTTCTTCTACAATGCCGGCCTTGATGAACTGATCCATGCCGCGGGCGCGGATCCGATGGAAGAACGGCTGCGGCTTTGCTCCAACGACGAAGCCCGCAAGGTGCTTGAGGCGGTTGCAGAAATGTCCGGCTGGGATGGTGTGCTGGGCAATGGCCGCGGCCGGGGTGTAGCGCTCACTCAATCCTTCGGCGTTCACTGCGCCGAGGTGATCGAGGTGACGATGACCGACGCAGGAATCAAGATCGACAAGGTCTATGCCGCCGCCGAAGTCGGCACCGTGATCGACCCGGTGAATTTCGACAATCTGGTCAAGGGCGGGGTGATCTTCGGTCTCGGCCACGCCATGAATTGCGAAATCACCTACACCGACGGCATTGCGGATCAGGACAATTTCCACGTCTTTGAAGGCATGCGCATGCACCAGTGCCCTGAGATCGAGGTTCGGGGCCTGGAAAACGGATCTCGGACGCTCGGCATTGGCGAACCGCCGGTTCCGCCTGCAGCCCCTGCACTTGCGGGGGCGATCTTCGCCGCCACCGGCATCCGCTTGAGGGAAATGCCGTTCAGCAAATTCGTCGATTTCGCGTAAGGCCTGCCACCGTTCAGCTCAAGGATCCTGTCCGAAATGGCTGTCGGAGCATTCGCGAGGTTGCGGCACATCTCGATCACGCCCTGATCCTGCATTGGGCCTGGAACCCGGGCTGGGGACGCGAATTCGCGTCCCATTCGCTGCAGGAAACCATCGACGCTATGATGAAATGAGCCGCCGCCGACACGCCCTGCCAGTCCGGGTTCAGCGCCCGCTGCGCCGGTTCTTGAACGCCTGATGGGATTGATCAGTCCCGTCATGGAACGATCCGAACCACTTGTCCCAGGGCATTTCGAGATTGCCGTAATTGCACTCGAAATAGCGGTGGTGCATCTGGTGATGGAAGGTTCCGAGCGCCAGCCGGTTCTCGTCCTTGACCACCAGCCCCTCAAATCCGGTGTGTGACGTCGCCGCCGTCAGCGCCTGATGCTGCATGTGGAAGAGAATGTGCAACGGATGCGCCGGCACGATGAAGTGGATCAGCACCGACGAGAAAAACAGCAGATGCTCGACCGGGTGCATCGACAGCCCCGACCAGGGCCCGACATTGATGTTTCTGTGATGCAGAGCGTGAAAGGCCTTGTACAGGCGCGGCACATGAATGAGCCGGTGGATCCAGTAGAAATGGAACGAGATCCAGACCGGCGTCAACGCAAACAGCAGCACGAACCAGACCGGATTGCCGCTCCAGTGCAGCATTGGCGCATAGCCGTTCGCCATGGCCCAGAACATCAAGGCCTCATAGGCCGACCAGAACAGAACGCCGCTGCCAAGCGACCAGAACATGTTGTCATGAACCTGGTTCTTGAAGGTAAAGGCCCGGCTCTCCTTTGCCAGATCCCGCTTGTCGAACTTCAGCTCCATCCGCTGCCGTTTCCAAACAAAGAAATAGAGATGCAGACCACCCGCGACGCCAAACAGCAGGATCAGATTTCGAACATAGATCTCGGCGATCCACCCGATCGAAAGGGTCTTGGCCTCTTCCATCGACGGCTGGAACCACATCCAGCAGGTCAGGCTGATCAGGACCAGAATTGAATTCTCGGCAACCGCGAACCACCGGTCCGCAACCCATGTGACCATGCGCCGGGGATCCGGCGGCCAGCTGAAGAACGGAGAGACCTTGATCGGGACCTGCGGACGGTGATGCCATTGCCCGGCAAATCCGCTCGCGGCAGGCTGTGTGTTCACGTCGCTTTGTTCACCCACTGCAACACCCCTCTAGCTGGCCTTTGGTCTCTTGCCTGTCTTTGGATGTCCAAATCTCCCACAGCCCAAACAACTTGAAAAACAGAACTTTCCGACCGATAACATCATTTTTTCCGAGCAATGATCCTGATGAAAGGCCCTGCCAGATGAGCGTTTCGATCAAGGCGATGCAGTATTTCCTGGCGGCAGCGGAGCAGGGCTCCATCGTCAAGGCTGCAAAAGGGCTCAATGTGGTGCCATCAGCCGTCTCAAACGCCATTGATATGGTCGAGACCGCCTTCGGGCTTCAACTGGTGCAGCGCTTTCCGGCAAAGGGGATCACGCTCACCGCACCGGGCTCGGTCGTCATCCAGAAGATCCGGAACCTGGTGGATGACTACGAGCTCTTGCTTCAGCAAGGCACCGAGCTGAAAACCGCGCTTTCCGGGCACATCTCCGTCGGCTATTACGCCCCGGTCGCGTCCGCCTTCATACCCTCGATCTTCGCACCGATGCTGAAGACCAATCCGGGAATCCGGCTCAAGCTGACCGAGACGGACAATGAAGCGGTGCAGGACCGGCTTCTCGCAGGCGAGTTCGATCTGATCATCTTCGTCGCCAACAACATCAGGGCCGGCATCGTTCACCAAAAGCTGATTGAAGCCCCGCCCTATGTGCTCGTCTCGGCAAAACACCGTCTCGCCGACCAGGCATTTGTCACGCCGGACGATCTGAGCAACGAACCGATGGTGCTGCTCGACCTGCCGATGACCAGCGACTATTACCGCAATGTGTTTGCCGGAACCGATGTCACCAGCCAGATCGTGGTCCAGGCCAACACCCATGAAATGGTCCGCAGCCTGGTCGGCAAGAACATCGGCTTCTCAATCCTCAACATGCGGCCCGAAACCGCCGCCACCTATTCCGGCGACCAGGTTGTCGCCAGACCGCTCAAGGCAAGGGCTCAGGCCCTGGAGCTGGCCGTCGGCCACACCGGCGGCAAACAAAGACGGCTTGCGCAAGCCTTCATCGACGCCACCATCGGCCATTTCGATCAGCAGGTCGCAAGGCGGCTGATCACGGCTCTGAAGTGACGTGCAAAACCCAGCTGGGCAAAGCTTTCCAGCTTCCCGTGCCCACTTGCAGGCGTCCCATGCTAAACTGAAGTCACCCAAAGATTGATCGAGGTCGAACACACTGAAGATGGTTGATTACACACTCTACTACTGGCCGATTCAGCTTCGCGGCCAATTCATCCGCGCCGTCCTCGCCCATGCCGGCGCGTCCTGGAATGAGGTCGGCTTCGACGAAATCATCGCCCAGAAATCCGCCCAACCCTCCGCGCAACTGATCCCGCATATGGGGCCGCCCGTCCTCACCGATCACAGCCGCGAATTCAGCATCTCCCAGATGGCTGCGATTCTTGCCTATCTCGGTGAAAAACACGGGCTCATAGACGATGATCTGGTGCTCAGGGCGATGAACACCAAGCTGATCGATGATGCCAATGATGTGCTCTACGAGATGACCCGTCACAATGGCGCACAGCAGTGGACAAATGAGGCCTGGGCCGAGTTTCAGCCAAGGCTTCAGCGCTGGATGGAGATTTTCGAGGAAACCGGCCGGCGCTATGGCCTGACGGCTCAGTCAGGTTTCATTCTTGGAACTGAGGCACCCTGCCTTGCCGATCTCGTGACGGCAACATTATGGGGCACCATGACCACCAAATTTCCGGCGCTGAGGCCGGTGCTCGAAACCCATGCACCGGGGATCACCAGCCTGTGCGACCGCATCGGCGCAATGCCCTCCCAAACCGAACTTCGCGAAAAGAGCGACGCGGCCTACGGCGAGGCATGGTGCAGCGGCGAGATCGAAGCATCGCTTCGCGCTGTTACCGGCAGCAATCCCGCTCAATAGGCAAACTGGCTTCATTGCCAAAGCTGGTGGATCGCCTTAGCGGCCGGGGGGAGTCTCCACAGAAGCCTGCTGGCGGCAGGACAAGATGCCGCCAGCAGGAGGATCCCCATATCCCGATCGGAAAAAGCGGGGATCGAAACTGAGGTTTGGACTAGAATTTGACCTTAACGCCCGGCGCAAACAGGAAGGTGGTCCGGTTGGTCTGGACACCGAAGGTCCGGCCGACTTACGCCTTCAGCGACAAGAATACCTTCTCCTCCCTGAGGGCGTAATCCAGCTCGACGCCGCCAAAAGCCCCATTGGCATTGTCATCGATTTTCGTGGCTGCCCCGAGACCCGTGACAGTGCTCTCGGAGAGAAAGCGGCGGAAACCGGCATAGGGCGCAATCCCGAACTGCTCGACCTGTTTGCGCGCTTTGACGAAACCTCCGATTGCCGTCACGTCTGTCTCGGTGGTGACATTGACCGTTCCCGTTGTCGTGGTCTTGCTTGCATCGCCCAGCGACTGAAACAGGCTGGCCCCGCCGCAAAGGTCCCACCCGCTGCCATTGGCGCGGCAGACTTCCGCGGAAGCATCAACGCCGTAATAGGTGGATGCCACATTGGAAGAGCCGCTGAACACCATCACGCCACCACCGATGGTGCCGCTGAAATAGAGATCCTTCGCGGACGTCAGCGCTCCATCCTGGGCCTGTGCGCCGGTTGAAAGGGCCAGTTCCGCTGCAATGGCGACTGCTGCGGTGAGATAGGATGCGACCTTCATGAAATATTCCTGCTCAAGATCATGATGGGGTCTAACTACCCGCCGGGCCTGGCAGCCGGAATGTATGGAATCATACACTTGCGTCGCTTTTTGCGGATCAGCCCGCTTTCAACCGGCAGAACCCCTGCTCAACGGCAGAAGGAATATTGCACGGTACAGACCGCACCAGCATTGGCGCAGAACCCCATGGCATAGCTTTCCGCCGCCCGTTTGCTGGTGCCGGCGCCGAACCAGTGACCGCCACTGCCCGATGCCAGTGCGTGGCATTGCGCCTGGGTCATGTCCTCGATGCCACAGGAGACATCGCCGCAATATTGCATCGCATAGGACTGCGCCTCCTCGCGGCTTACCCCGGCACCGTGGCCGAAACGGCCATTGTTGCCGATGGCGAAAGCCATCCACCCCGTGCCGTTCGATCCGCCCTGCGCGGACGCACTGTTCTGGCCGCCAAGCACCGCGCCGCACTCGCCATACATGCCGGCAATCGGCTGGCCTTCCCAGCACATGATCCCGCCCCATTGGTAGGCCGGACCGCCGGGTTGCCGGATTTCGAACCAATCATAGCCATCGAACCGCACGCCGGTGTTCATCGTCACCGTCACGGGCGCGCCTTCGCGCAGGCTTCCGGCCTGACCGAAATTCGTTCCCGGCCCGTTGCGCAGGCGCCCGCCGAGCGAACGGGCCGCGGCATTGCCGAGCATCGTTTCATTGCCGCCCACCGCATCCGACGCATGGGTCTGCCCCCTGGTGCTTTCAGTGCAGGGCACCGCGCTGTCGTTCGGGTACTGCTTGAAACCAAGCCGCGCATCGGTGCCCTTGCCAAAGAAGCGGTAGCTGCGGCTGTCGAAGCTGAACCCGCTGGCCACGCGCTGCTCCCGCGCGGTTTCGGTTTGCGCCGCCGACTCCGCCGCACTGATATATTCGCTCTTGGGTGTGATCCGTGCGGTGGAGTTTCCATCAGCCCAGAACACTTCCACCTCGTAGAAGACGTCGCCCTCGGGTTCGCACTCATACACTGTCAACTCCGTGGCCTGGGCGGCCAGGACCGCTACCATCAACATGGTTCCGAGCACCACCACCATGCCGCTGCTGGCGCGCAGCACGCGACGGAAGCGATACGAGGTGAAATTGCAACGAGCTTGTTCAGACATGGCGTTTTCCCGATGATGATTTGGCTTGAACGAGCCCAAACCTATTTGCCAGCGACACCTCCGCTCAATAGATGGATTAATACATGCAAGCCCACGGCTTCCTTTGCTAAGCTGCAGGTGAGCGTATTCAAAGAAGCGGCCCGGTCCATGTCTGCCCATCCCACGCCTGACACCGTTCAGCACTCCGTTCTCATTGTCGAAGACCGGCACGAGATCGCATTGCGGCTCAAATCCGCCATCGAGAAGACGCCCGAACTCACCGTCTGCGCCGTCGCCGATGATGTTGATGGCGGGCTGAACCAGCTTTTTGCGCACAAGCCCCGTATCGTGCTCGTCGATCTCGGCCTGCCCGACGGTTCGGGCATTGAGGTGATCAAGGCCGTGTCCGAGGCAGCCTGGAGCTGCGAGGCCCTGGTCGTCAGCATCTTCGGCGACGAGGGCCGGGTCATTGAAGCCCTGCGCGCCGGCGCCCGCGGCTATGTGCTCAAGAGCGGCTCACTGGCGACCATCGGCAAGGATGTGCTATCAGTGATCGAGGGCGGCAGCCCGATCAGCCCGCAGATTGCCCGCCATCTGCTGGCGATGGTCAGTTCCGGCGCTGCGGGATCGTCCGAAGGCGCCCCCCAGATCGATCTGACCAACCGTGAAACCGAAATCCTCAATGCTGTCGCCAAAGGCTACAAGCGCCGTGAGATCGGCGAAAAACTGGGCATCTCCACCGGCACTGTCGGCAACCACATCAACAACATCTATCAGAAGCTCAACGTCAATTCGAACACCGAGGCCATTGCCCGGGCGACCCGCATGGGACTGCTCTAGGTGATAAACGGCCGTCCGTTGCTCATCGTCCTCGCCTGGATCGCCACCATTGCGGGGCTTATCTGGGCGCTGAACATCGGCACCATCAAGCCGATCGACAATACGGTTCTGCTGACCGATGGACAGGTCTGTGAAACGCGCGATTGCGCGCAAGCCAGCGACATTGCGCTTCCGGTCCATTTTCCGGCGCACTATGCCGCCGGCCACGAAACCCGGCACCTGCGCTTTGACTTGTCGCTGCCGACAGTGCCGCAAGATCTCCAGGCGGTCTACCTGCCGAGCTATGCCGACGAGGTCTTCATCCGGGTCAACGGCGTCACCGTCCATGGCAGCGAACTGGGGGGGCGCCAGCCCGCCCGGATGTGGAACATCCCGGTGCTGGCGACAATCCCGCCAAGCCTTCTGCACACCGGTCAAAACCAGATCGACATCGCGCTTTACGGCTATCCGCAGGAAGGGCTGGTGCTCGAGCCCTTCCATTTCGGTGAGGCACAACTTCTGGCCCCGCACTACAATTGGCGCTTCATCACCAGCGCCGGGATGGCGCGGTTCAATCTGGGTTTCATGGCCATTGCCGGGCTCATGCTCGCAATCATCTGGCTCGCCCGGCGCAACGAACCGATCTACGCGCTGCTCGCCACGTCATGCGCCTTTGCTTGCGTCATCTGCATCCATTTCGGCTTCGACACCAGCGCCATCGGCTACCGCTGGTCGACACTGGCCTGGCAGGCCTCGGTGAGCATCTATGTGTTGCTGATCTTCAAGTTCTGCAATCACTATATCGGCGAGGACCTCAAACCGCTCGAGACCGTCAGCCTGGTGTTCATCATGGCTGAACTGGTGGTCGGCGCCCTCGTTCCCGCCGCCTATTTTTTTGATACTCTGCTTTTCTTCAAACTGCACCCGGCGATCCTGTCGTTTCTCGTACTGGCGGTGCTGCTCGGCAACCGGAGCAAGATCGACAAACCCGACTTGCGCATCTTCTTCTTTTTCCTCTCCATGGCTTCGGCCATAGGCGTGTATGAGCTCTACATCACCGCGGTTGTGGATCCGGGACGCAATCAGCATATTTTCCAGTTCATGCCGCTGGCGATGCTTTGCGTCTGCCTCTGGCTGGTGATTTCACGCTTCATGCTCTCGCTTCGCAACTACGAGGAACTGACCGGAAGCCTCCAGGAGACCGTCACCGCCAAGACCGAGGAACTGCGGCTCACCTATGAGAAACTCGGACAGGTGGAACGGCTCAAGGCGATCAATGACGAGCGGCAGCGCATCATGCTCGACCTGCATGACGGCATCGGCGGTCAGCTGGTCAACACACTGGCCTACATGCAGAACAACCAGAGGGGCGACACGGTCATCCAGACGGCCCTTGAAGACGCGTTGCGCGACCTGTCTCTGATGCTCGACAGCCTGGAAACCGATGCCAGCATATCGACGCTGCTCGGCATGTTGCGCACCCGGCTGGAAGCCTTGCTGGCCGAACATGCGCTCGAATTCGACTGGCGCATCGATGACGAGCCGGAACTGCCCCATCCTGGCCCATCACAGAACCTCAACCTCTTGCGCATCGTCCAGGAAAGCATCACCAACGTCATCAAGCACGCCGAAGCCAGCATCATCACCGTTGCATCAGACAAGGATTCGATCACCATCCGCGACAACGGCAAGGGCTTTGATCCGGCACCGGACGGACGCAGGCACCACGGCCATGGCCTCGCCGGCATGCGCCGCCGCGCCGCCAGCATCGGTGCCGAATTCGATCTGAGCAGCGGCAGCGACGGCACAACCATACGGCTGGTCTGGCGCTGAGCCACGCAATCTGCGCGCCCACGGCAAGCCTGGTCGCGAAACGGTGTGAAATTGCCAGCCGGCCTGTAAGCCGGGTTCTGTATGGCCTTGACCCTTGCGGGCCAAAACGTGGCAGCCATTCCTCTGGGACACGCATTGCTGCGCACCTCAAGCAACCTACCCGGATGATCAACCCCGGAAAAAGGGCCGGGCTTTCGCCCTGCGTCATCCCTATTCGGTTTTGCTCCCGGTGGGGTTTACCGTGCCGCTTCCGTTGCCGGTCGCGCGGTGGGCTCTTACCCCACCCTTTCACCCTTACCCCGCCGCCTCATTGCCGCTCGATCCTGGAATCGGATCCGGCGATCAGGTGGCGGGGCGGTTTGCTTTCTGTGGCACTTTCCCTGGGGTCGCCCCCGCCGGACGTTATCCGGCACCGCTTATCCGTGGAGCCCGGACTTTCCTCACCCTGCTGTCTTTCGACGTTGCAAAGTGCGGCTGCCCGGCCGACTGGCGTGCTCTCCTTAGACCACCGGCGAAGAGATGGCCAGAGCATTCCCCGCGTCGCAATGGCCGCCCCCGGCCTTACTTCATCAACCGCGCGACCTTGCCGCAATAGCGCTTGGAGATCGGGTTCATCCGCTTGGCTGCATGGCCGGCATTGTATTTGAGGATGGTGCCGCAGGTCGTGCCGCCGCCCAGCTTGTGCGCCATGGCGAGATACTTCATCCCATATTTGATGTTGGTCTCGGGATGATAGAGGCCCTTGGTCGAACCGCGATAGCCCATCATCCGCGCGGTGGACGGCTTGATCTGCATCAGCCCGACTTCACCCGCGGCCCCGCGTGCACTGGCGCGGTAATTGCTCTCAACCGTAATCACCGCATGGGCAAGCGATTCAGGAATGCCGTTGGCCTTGGCGTAGGACGAAATCAGCTTGCCGTGCGGCCTGCCTGCATAGCCCAGTTCAAGCGTGGTTTGCGACGTCTTGCCCTTCGAGATAGAGCCGGTTGTTTCACCCGAAGTTCCGGTGGTTTCGCAGCCCGCAAGCACAAGTGTGAGCAAGGCCGCCGCGGCAGCCGGTAAAATTGAACGCATTTTTGAGTTACTCCGAAAGCGCCTTGCCCATCCGTTCATGGAAGGGAGCGGGCCTTGCCCCTGGCGCGTTTTGCATCTGCCACAGATCCGCCTGAGGCCTGATGCCGGGCGTGATCCATGCGCTTGAAACTTATAGATCGCGGCTTCTGACGGTTATTTTATGGCCGGACAAGCCCAAAATGCTGCATCGCCATAAACTTGCGTTTCAGGCTGTAATATTTGCGCTCAAGTGTTTCGAAACGATACAGAAACGCTCTTCAGGCGACGCCGGGCAGCTCGCTGAGCAGCTTGTGCAGCGTGCCGATGGTCGAGGCATCGGCGATACCATCCACCCGCGCGGGCCGGAAATGGCGCTGAAAGGCACGCACCACAGCCGCGGTCTGGGCACTGTAGACCCCGTCAACCTCGAGACCATAACCGTACAGCGCCAGCATGGTCTGCAGTGCTTCCACCGGCTGGCCGGAGTCGCCTTCCTGGAAAAACCGCCCGCCGCCGACCGGCAGCGGTTCAACCCAATGGCCGATGCCTTCGCGATAGAGCCTGTTCCAGGGAAACATCTCGCCCGGATCCTGCTTGCGCATGGGTGCGATGTCGGAATGCGCCAGCACCCGCTCAGCGGCGATCCCGTTACGCTCGACAATGTCCTTGCATAGCGCAATCACAGCCTCGATCTGCACATCCGGAAAATCCGGCGTGGCGTCCTCACGGTGACCGACATGGGCGATCTCGATACCGATCGAGGCCGAATTGTTGTCGGTCTCACCCTTCCATTTGCTTTCGCCCGCATGCCAGGCGCGCGCCGCTTCCGGCACCATCTGGGTAATCAGGCCGGCCTCATCGACAAAATAATGGCTCGACACCTGGCTTTCCTCGGCACAGAGCCAGTCAAGCGCCGCCTGGGCCGTCGCCATGCCGGTGTAGTGCAGGATCAGCATATCCGGCTTTCGGCCGTTTCTGCGCTCACCGCAATTGGGCGAAGGGCGGACCTGCGCGCCAGCGAAATCCGGCTTGGCAAAATCAGGTTGGAATGCACTCATGCGGCAGCGCGCGCCTTTTCGATCGTGGCAAACGCGTCATTGAGTGCGGCCATCCGGTCATTGGCAATGGTGAGGAACTCTTCCGGCACCCCGCGCGCCCTGAGCCGGTCGGGGTGGCTTTCGGACGCCAGCGTCCGGTAGCGCTTCTTCACCTCGTCAAAAGGCGTTGATTCGGGAACGCCAAGCACCGCATAGGGATCGATCCCGTCCGGATGCACATGACGCGCCAGAATGCGTTCGAAATGGGCTTCGTCGACACGGAAGATATCGGCCACATTGGCGATGAACTCGAGTTCTTTTTCATGAACCAGCCCATCCGCCTTGGCGATGTGAAACAGCCCGTCGAGAACGTCCTCAAGCATGGCGCAGTTGGATTCCCCCGAACCGCACATGCCCGCCACGCGTTGCGCGTAGGCCTCGTAACCCGCCACATCCTGCTTGGCGAGATTGTAAAGCCGCGCCACATTGTTGGCTTCGGCCTCCGGGATCGTGAAGATCTCCTGGAAGGCACGCACCTCTTCGGGAGCCACAATCCCGTCGGCCTTTGCCATCTTCGCCGACAGCGCAATCACCGCCACGGAGAACGCCACCCGGCGCCGTGTTTCAGGGTCGCCGGCAAACACCGTGCGCACGGCTTCGACAACGCCGGAAAAGGCGGTTGCAGCGGTTTCACCAATGACGTCGAACAAGCGGCTGAAAAGAGACATGGCTTGTCCTTATAATAATTAGTCTCAAAAATCGAGTATCACGCACCGCTCTATCACTGAACGATCCATCAATCTTGAGGATATGATTGATCAAGCGAAAACGCTGGACGTGCGCTGCAGATGCCAGCTAAGGCTCGCCCATGACAGAGCCTTCACCCGCGGCGCGAGCCCCTTCCCCAGCCTTGCAGAGGCCGCCCGCGCATCCGCTCGCAGGCCTGGCGCTGGGCTTTGTCGGGGTCGTGATCTTCGGCGCCACCCTGCCCGCAACCCGGATTGCGCTTGAAGGCTTTTCACCCGCTTTCATAACCTTTGGCCGCGCCGCTCTCGCGGCCCTGGTCGCAGGCATTGCGCTTTTCGCGCTCGGCAAACACTTTCCGCGCCAGCATGCGCTGTCGTTTCTCGCCGCCGGTGTGTTGCTGGTCTACGGCTTTCCCGGCTTTTCAAGTGTCGCCATGCAGACCGTGCCCGCTTCCCATGGCGGAGTAGTGCTCGGCGTGCTGCCGCTGATGACCGCCACATTCGCGGCCCTGTTCGGCGGCGAGAAGCCGGGTCTCGCCTTCTGGGCCTGGAGCATCACGGGCGCGGCGCTGGTGGTGATTTTCTCGCTTTCCGGCGCCGACATCGAGCCCGGTCTGGGCGATGTCTGGCTTGGATGCGCCGCACTTTCCGCCTCCTGCGGTTATGTCATTTGCGGCAAGCTGGCGCGCACGCAACCGGGATGGGAAGTGATCAGCTGGGCCCTGGTGATCACCGCCCCGCTGTCGCTCGCGGGCGCGCTTTACAGTTGGGACAGCGGCGTCACCAACCCAGATACGGCAGCTCTGATGGGCTTCATCTATCTCTCGCTCGGCTCGATGTTCGCCGGCTTCATCTTCTGGAACTGGGGCATGGCCATCGGCGGCATTGCGCGCGTCGGTCAGGTGCAACTGCTGCAAAGCTTCGTCACGCTGGCTCTCTCGGCCCTTTTGCTGGGCGAGCAGATCACCTGGGTCACACTCGGCTTTGCCGTTGCGGTCGCACTCGTCGTCTGGTTCGGCCGCAAGGCCAAGGTGGGCTGAGCCACCCCGGCTTGCCATCGGCTGAACCTGTCACCGGCGTTTCGTCAGCTATGCCCTGTCACCGCGCGCGGCTTGTAGGGCGCTTCCAGCGACCGGACCGACGCGGCATCGAGCTTGATGTCCAGCGCACCAATGGCTTCTTCAAGCTGACCCAGCCTGGTAACCCCGACGATTGGCGAGGTGATGTAGGGCTTGGAAAGAACCCAGGCATAGGCCACCTGCGCCGGCTTGACGCCAAGCTTTGCTGCCACCTTTTCAACCCGGTCCAGAAGCGCATAATCCTGTGCCGAACCGAAATAGTCGTGGCTTCGCCCGTCGGTTGCGCCGCGTTTGGTGGTCTGACCGTCCTTGGGCCGGTTGCCGGCAAGAAAGCCGCGCGCAATCGGCGACCATGGCACCACACCGACACCCTCGGATGCACAATAGGGCATCATCTCGCGCTCTTCCTCACGGTACGCCAGATTGTAGAAATTCTGCATGGCGATGAATTGCTGGTAGCCCCGCGCCTTCTGCATTTCGCGAAGCTTGGCGAATTGCCAGGCCCACATCGAGGACGCCGCGATATAGCGCACCTTGCCGCTCTGGATCACCGCTTCCAGCGCGTCGAGCATCTCGTCGAACCCGGTGTCCGGATCCAGCCGGTGGACATAGAGAATGTCGACATAATCCATGCCGAGCCGGGCCAGCGACTGGTCGATCTGGTCAAACACGTGCTTGCGGGACAGCCCGCGGTCATTGGGCCGCCCGTCACCCATGGCGAGCCCGACCTTGGTCGCCACCACGATCTCGTCACGCCGCGCATAGGCCTTCAACGCCTTGCCTGTGATCTTTTCGGAATCGCCGTAATTGTAATGATTGGCGGTGTCGAAGAAATTGATCCCGCTTTCGATCGCCTTGCGGAAGAAGGGCTGCGCCTCATCCTCGGGCAGCACCCAGGGGTGCGTCGGACCGCCCGGCGTGCCGAAACTCATGCATCCAAGGCAAAGCCGCGAGACTTTCAGACCCGTTTTCCCCAGCCGAACATGGTCCATGTGTCTCTCCTGTCATATGTGAATTGTGGCGCGACGATAGAGAGCCGACCCGCACCGGGTCAATAGCTCGTCGCCGCGCGCGAAGCCTGGTCGTACTGGCCCGACATCACCCGCATCAGGGCCGCGATCTCGCTGATCCGCGCCTCGTCGAGTCCCAGTGACTTGATCTGATCGACCAACAGTTTTTCCCGCAGATCGCGGTAGCGCAGGCACAGGTCCGCCCCCTCGCGGGTGATCCGCGCTGTCTTTTCCTTGCCGCGGCGGCCGGGGGCGACCAGCCCCAGCGTCTGCAGCTTCTTGAGCGCATAGGCCACCACATGGGTGTCCTCGATGTTGAACATCATGCACAGATCCGCCTGTGTCTTGTCACGCTCCCGGTGATTGACCGCATGCAGGATCTGCACTTCCATGCTCGACAGGCCTTCCCCACCCGCAGCCGCCGTGCAGCGGGTGATCCAGCGCTGAAAGGCATTGCTTGCGATCACCAGCGCAAACTCCATTTCCGACAGCGACGGCATCCCGCCATCGGCCAGATGCGCGGCGGATACAATCGGACCAACCTCATTTTCGGATGGCGTTTTCGGTGGGGTCACAGTTTTCACTCACATTTTGTCGATAATTTATTGACGTTATGCTGACAATGCGCATTATACGCAGACCAAACCCTTTGTCCATTGCGACAGGATCCATTGCGCCAAGCCAGATCAGACCAGATCAGGCAAGATCGAACCGCAGGATCCGCAGCAACGGCCGCAGCAAAGCTTGAAGGAGCAGACCATGACCGAGACCTGGGATTTCTGGATCGACCGTGGCGGCACCTTCACCGATGTGGTCGGACGGGCACCGGACGGCTCGCTGCACCAGCGCAAGCTTCTGTCGGAAAACCCCGAAGCCTATCCCGATGCCGCCATTCAGGGCATCCGCGATCTGCTCGGCATCGGCAAGGACACCCCGATCCCCCCGGCCCATGTCGGTCACGTCAAGATGGGCACGACGGTCGCCACCAACGCGCTTCTTGAACGCAAGGGCGACCGGACGCTGCTGGTCATCACCAAGGGCTTTCGCGACGCGCTGCGCATCGCCTACCAGGCACGGCCGGACATCTTCGCCAAGGAGATCATCCTCCCCGAACAGCTTTATGAACGCGTCATTGAAGTCAGTGAACGCGTCATGGCCGACGGCAAGGCCGTGCATGGCCCGGACCTTGAAGCCCTCGAGCCCGAACTCGCCAAGGCTCGCGCCGACGGCATCGATTCGGTCGCGGTGGTGCTGATGCACGCCTGGCAGAACCCGATCCACGAAGCCATTGTCGAAGGTGTCTGCGAACGCACGGGCTTTGCCCAGATCTCGGTCAGCCACCAGGTCTCGCCGCTGGCCAAGCTGGTCGGACGCGGCGACACCACCGTGGTCGACGCCTACCTCTCGCCGATCCTCAGGCGCTATGTCGACCGCGTCGCCGGTGAACTCGGCGCCACCCCCTCGGGCGAGCCCGGACCGACACTGCAATTCATGATGTCCTCGGGCGGCCTGACCGCAGCCGACATGTTTCGCGGCAAGGACGCCATCCTCTCAGGCCCTGCAGGCGGCGTCGTCGGCATGGTCGAGACTGCGGCGCTCGCGGGATTTGACAAGGTCATCGGCTTTGACATGGGCGGCACCTCCACCGACGTCGCCCATTATGATGGCGACTATGAACGCGCTTTCGACACCGAAGTCGCCGGCGTGCGCATCCGTGCCCCGATGATGCGCATCCACACCGTTGCCGCCGGCGGCGGCTCGATCCTGCATGCCGATGGAGGCCGCTTCCGCGCAGGCCCCGACAGCGCCGGCGCCAATCCAGGCCCCACCTGCTACCGCCGTGGCGGACCGCTGACCGTGACCGACGCCAACGTCATGCTCGGCAAGCTGCAGCCTGACTTCTTCCCCGCCATCTTTGGCCCCCACCAGGACAAGCCGCTTGACCGCGACGCCGTTGCGCTGGCCTTCGGTGAGCTCGCCAAGGCGGAAACGGGCAAGTCAGCGGAAGACATCGCAGAAGGCTTCATCACCATCGCGGTCGAGAACATGGCCAATGCAATCAAGAAGATCTCGGTCCAGCGCGGCTATGACGTCACCCGCTATTTGCTCAATTGCTTCGGCGGCGCCGGTGGTCAGCATGCCTGCCTTGTGGCCGACGCGCTGGGTATGGAATCGATCCTGATCCACCCCTTCTCCGGTCTGCTTTCGGCCTATGGCATCGGTCTGGCGAGCGTCTTCGCCAGCCGCCAGCAGGCCCTGATCAAGCCGCTGGAAGAAGCAAGCCGCACCGACATCAAGCTGCTCATCGATCATCTGTGCAAGGGCGTCTTCGAGGAGCTCGACAGCCAGGGCGTGCCCGACAGCGCCATCAGCTGGCGGCCGATGCTGCAACTGAGATATGACGGCACCGACACCACTATTCCCGTGGCCTTTTCCGACTTTAATTTTGAAGCTGCCCGCGCCGAATTCGAAACCGCCCACAAGGCGCAGTTCGGTTTTGTCTATGACAACAAGACCGTCATCATCGAGGCGATCTCGGTGGAAGCCATCGACGACCGCCAGGACAACCGCATCGAACCCGAGCATGATATGGTCGACGCCCGGATCGAGGACGGCGACACCCGTCCGGTCTATTCCGGAGGCCAGTGGCACGATGCCCGCGTCGTCCGCCGCGACCGCCTGAAGCCCGGCCACCGCCTCAAGGGTCCGGCGCTGATCATCGAACCCAACCAGACCATCGTCATCGAGCCAGGCTGGGAAGCCGCAATCAACGCCCGCGATCATGTGGTGCTGACCCGCTTTGAAAAGCTCGAACGCGCGCTCGCAATCGGCGCCGACCAGGCCGACCCGATCCTGCTCGAAGTGTTCAACAACCTGTTCATGTCGATCGCCGAGCAGATGGGCCTGACGCTGCAGAACACGGCGTACTCGGTCAACATCAAGGAGCGGCTGGATTTCTCCTGCGCCGTCTTCGACCGCACCGGCGCCCTGGTCGCCAACGCCCCGCACATGCCGGTGCATCTGGGTTCGATGGACCGCTCGGTGGAAACCATCATCCGGCTCAACAAGGGCGACATCCATCCCGGCGACGTCTTTGCGCTCAATGCCCCTTACAATGGCGGCACCCATTTGCCCGACATCACCGTCGTCACGCCTGTATTCTCCGATGACGGCAGCGAAATCCTGTTCTGGGCAGCCTCGCGCGGCCACCACGCCGATGTCGGCGGCACCGCGCCCGGCTCGATGACGCCGCTTGCCACCACCGTCGACGAGGAAGGCGTGCTGATCGACAATTTCCGCCTGGTCGAGCGCGGCCGCTTCCGCGAGGACGAGCTGGTTGAGCTTCTCACCAGCCACCCCTACCCGGTGCGCAACGTCACCCAGAATGTCGCCGATCTGAAGGCTCAGATTGCCGCCAATGAAAAGGGCATGGCGGATCTGAGAAAGATGGTGAATGACTTCGGGCTCGATGTGGTCGAGGCCTATATGGGCCACGTCCAGGACAATGCGGCCGAAAGCGTCGCGCGGGTGCTCTCCACCCTGTCGGACTGCGAGTACGAATACCCCACCGACACCGGCCAGGTGATCAAGGTGAAGATCTCGGTCGACCGCGACAAGCGTGAGGCGACCGTTGATTTCACCGGCACTTCCGATGCCATGGAAAACAACTTCAACGCGCCCGAACCGGTGGCCCGCGCCGCCGTGCTCTATTGCTTCCGGGTGATGGTGGAAAAGCCGATCCCGATGAATGCCGGATGCCTGCGTCCGATCAGGATCATCATCCCGGAAGGTTCGATGCTCAAGCCGGCCTATCCGCGCGCCGTGGTCGCAGGCAATGTCGAGACCTCGCAGCATGTCACCAACGCCATCTTCGGCGCATTGGGCGCGCTTGCCAACAGCCAGGGCACGATGAACAACCTGACCTTCGGCAACGAGAAGTATCAATACTACGAGACAATCTGTTCGGGCTCGCCGGCGGGTTACGAGAATTCCGGCCGGGGCTTCAACGGCACCTCCGGGGTCCACACCCACATGACCAACTCACGCCTCACCGACCCGGAAATCCTGGAAATGCGCTTTCCGGTTCAGCTCGAGGATTTCCACATCCGCGAAGGGTCTGGCGGCAAGGGGCAGTTTACAGCGGGCAACGGCACACGCCGGACCATCCGCTTTCTCGAGCGCATGGATCTCTCGATCCTCTCCTCGCACCGCAACCGCCCGCCTCTGGGCATCGATGGCGGCGCTTCAGGCGAAGTCGGCAAGACCGAGGTGAGACGCCGCGACGGGACCATTGAAACGCTCAAAGCCTGCGACCAGACAGTGCTGGAGGCCGGTGACGCAGTTGTCCTGACGACGCCAACGCCAGGGGGTGCGGGCAAGCGCTAGCAAACACGCCCGAGTCTGGGCCGGCCAATCAAGCAAAGGCGTGGCCGTTGCAAAACGCCACGGCGGCGGTGCCGCAGCGGTGGCCATCAGCTTGCAAGGCGGACCACAGGGGTTTTGGTTTTCCGCGACTGGAAGACCGCCGAAGCCTTACGCGCGCTCAACGAAGGGCCGGCAAAACGGCCTTCGACTTCCAACACCCCGGCCGCGATCGCGCTTTCGACATCGGTGGGTCCGTCGACGCCGGTCAGCGTCACCTGCGTGTTCACCGTTCTCGCCAGTTGAACGAACAGACCAAGCATCACCGCGAACCGCTCCTGACCGGCAATTGCCTTTATATGCGCCAGATCGAGCCGCACCCGGTCGACAGGATGCGGCCTCGACATCGCCAGACCTGCAATGCCGGCGGAAAAATCGCTCACGGCGATCCTGACGCCGGCGCTTCGCAGGCGCGCAATCGTTGCCATGGCCACCAGATCATCCTCGGGCACTGCGCGGGCCCGGACATCAAGCACCAGACGTTGTGCTTCCACGCCGGTGTCCTTGAGCAGAGTTTCAACCAAGCAGGAAAACCCGGGATCGGAGAGTTGCGCCTTTGACACCGGCACGATGATTTCGCCGCTGCGGCCCCAGGATTGCGCCGCAAGCAATGCCTCGGCAAGCATCCATTTGCCGATCATCACAACAAGCCCGCTTTCCTCTGCAACCGGCATGAACTTTGTTGGCGCGACATCTCCGTGAACCGGATGGGTCCATTTGAGCTTTGCGCTGAATCCGGTCGGCTGCATGGATTGGGCTTCATACACCGGCAAGTACTCGATGCCAAATGCCCCCGACGTCAGACCCGACCGCATGTCTGCCTCGAGCTCGCGGCGAAGCCGATAGTCGCTGTCCATGTCTGCGCTAAAGAAAGCGTGGCTCACACCAGGCGTTTCCTTCGCCCTATAAAGTGCCAGGTCGGCACGCTTGAGCATGTCGGAAAGCACAAAGTCGCCCTGATCGGCACAGGAAATGCCAATGCTCCCGGCGGTCTCCAACGCACTGTCGGCGCAATCGACCGGCCTGAACACGGTGGCTTCCAGCCCGCGGCAAAACTCGCTGATGGCGGCGTCGCAAGGGGCGTTCTCCCAAAGCACCAGAAACTCGTCACCGCCAAGCCGGTAGGCCCGCTGCGCTGAATTGCAGGCAACACCAATGCGCAAGCCCAGTGCCTTGAGAACGGTGTCGCCGACGCCATGCCCCAGCGTGTCATTGATGAATTTGAAACGGTCGAGATCAAACAGCAACAGCGCCAGCCGCGTGCCCGGATCTTTGGTGTCCGCCAAAAGGATTGCAACATCCTCGCCCAGCGCCCGGCGGTTGCGCAGGCCGGTGAGACTGTCGTGATTGGCGGCCTGACGAAGTGTTTGTGCGGCCGCGCGCTCGCTGGAGAGTTGCCTGGAAAGGTGCGATTGCATCAGCCCGAACGCCAAGGCCAAAATCAGGGCAAACCCGGTGGGCACACTCAGAAGAGCTATGGAAAACGGAAAATCCGCGGCGCGCATAACCGCCTGGATCGACGACACACCAGCAAGACTCTCCCCGGCGTACAACGCCAGAGCTGTCAAAAGTCCAATTGCCAAACCAGCGAACGCATATCGCCGAAATCTGTTTGGCAGGTAAGGATTCAGCATCATGCTAAATACTCCTGTTCTGCAACTTCACCTTGCCGCATCAGCATTTAACAAATAGTGACCGACAGAATTTGTGGTAAACATATGTTTTATAGTGTTTTTCAAAATTTAAGCTTTTGCCGCTAAATTCGGGTCGCATCCATCCTCCCGGTGCCCCGCATCCTGTCTGCGACAATGCAGCGGGATTCACGCACGGGAGCGAACCGTGTAGCACCGTGATGAAACCCGTTGATTCGCCCAAAGGCACAATCATGCCCCGCCTCCACCAGTTTGCCGCCAGTCTGAAACGCCTTTTTGCGCCCATGCGTTTAGGCCGCCCGCAAGGTGCTGCCACTGCAGCAATGCTGCTTGGCGCGGCTCTCGCGCTAAGTGGCTGCAACTCATCGAGCCTGACCGATGGTCTGCAACCCATTGGAAACGAAACCCGCAAACCGGCAAGCACCCCCGCCCGCCCAGACGTGAAAAAGCTCGATCCCCCTGGCCCCCTGCGCTTTGGCGATCACAAGCCGGTCGATTTCGGCAAGCGCCATCCCGACCTCTACCCCGTCCACGGCATTGATGTCTCGAAATGGCAAGGCGACATCGACTGGAATGCGGTCAAACGCGCCGGCGTTGCCTTTGCCTTCATCAAGTCCACCGAAGGCGGCGACCACAATGACAGCCGCTTCAATGAATATTGGCGGCAGGCGCGCGCAGTCGGCATCCCCCACGCGCCCTATCACTTCTATTATTTCTGCCGCCCGGCGCGCGAGCAGGCCGAATGGTTCATCGCAAATGTGCCGCGGGCCTCAGTCCAGATGCCCCCCGTTCTCGATGTCGAGTGGAACCACGCCTCCAAGACCTGCACCACGCGCCCCGACCCGGCAACGGTCCGCGCCGAGATGAAAATCTGGATGGACATGGTCGCCCGCCATTACGGCAAGCGCCCGATCATCTACACTCCGGTCGATTTTCACCGCGAGAATCTCGACGGCCATTTCAAGGGCTACCAGTTCTGGCTCCGCTCGGTCGCCGCCCACCCCCAGGACATCTATCCCGACCACCCCTGGACCTTCTGGCAATACACCGGCACCGGCATGATGGACGGCATCAAGGGCCACACCGACATCAACGCCTTTGCCGGAAGCAAAAAACAATGGCAGGACTGGCTGCGGAAATACGCGCGCTGACGGACATGGTCTGCGTCACCACCGGACCGGACGTGTAAAGTGGTCAATCCGGCGAGCCGCGAGCCGGCCAGGGATCCAATCCAACAGCTGGCCATCTGCCGCAAACAAGGCCGGAGCGGGACAGCAGAGTGGTTACGTTGAAGCACCACCGCAGCGCGGTGGACAAATGGCTCTAGTCCGCATTCAGGATTGACCTGACCAACGCCAGATATCCGGCTTTGCTGTCGGGTTTGACATGGTAGTCGGTGCAGCCAAGTTCCAAGGCACGCTTCTTGTCATCGATGTGGTCTGATGTTGAAACGACATGAATTTTGGGTTTGGGCTCCAACCCTTCCGACGCAACGGCCCGCAATACCCCAAAGCCATCGACACCGGGCATCCAAAGGTCCAGAAACGTATGATCCGGATTCAGACTGCTGATCATCTCGACCGCAGTCTCGCCACTGTCCAGTTCATGGATTACGACATCATCACAGATCGATTTGATCGTCCGGTTGAGAGTAAAGCGGTCAAGTTCATCGTCATCGATCACCAGGATAGTCTTCATCGGTTACACCAAAGCCAGTGACATGATAATTCGGCATCCTTTGCTATAATCAGGATCGATGTAAATTGTACCGCCAAATGCGGTCACCGCCTTGCGGCAGAAAGCGAGACCGATCCCGTTCCCCGATACCGCCTTGTGATGCGCGCGTCCGAACAACCTGAACGCGGTATCATGGAGTTCCGGTTTGAGGCCTATCCCGTTATCTTCAACGACGATTTCCAACATGCTCCCAAGTTTGCGCCCCTTGACGGCTACAATCGGGGCAGCCTCACTTCGGAACTTGAGCGAATTTCCAATGAGGTTCAGCATCACCTGCCGCAAAATGGTGTTCGTTGCCAGAACCTTGACGGCAGGCAACTTGACGGAGAGTTCGGCCTGCAGCTCCGACAAATCGGGTTCAAGCTCCTGGGCAACGGCTTTAAGCAGCTCCCTGACGGGAACTGGTTCCAATCTGTCCTGGGAGATTGGATCGGAGCTGAAAGACAACAGATCACGCACCAGCGTTCGCATGGTACCTACGACCTTTTGGATCCGCAAAAGTGTTTCGACCGCCTCCTCAGACATTTCATCAGCATGATCTTCAACAAGAAAATCTGCTAGGAACGTGATTTGTCGAAGCGGTGCCTGCAAGTCATGCGACGCCAGTGACGCAAACTGCTTGAGGGACGAATTCGCGATTTCGAGATTGTTCAGAGCAGTCTGCTCGCTTGTGACATCCACCGATACCACAATCACGCCCTGTCCATGACCGAGCTCCTCGGGCAAAGGATATTTGTCGGTACGAACCCAGCCTTTGTGGCTCTCTATTGCATCAAAACGCTCCAGCAGGCCCCTGATCGGCTCACCGGTCTCGACAACCCTTCGGTCCTCAATCAGGTACCGTTCGAAACTGTCAGGCATCAGCTCCGACGTCGAAACACCCTCGACCTCGTCCACGGGCAAGGAAACGGAATCTGCAGCAGCTTTGTTGAGCCGCAAGATTTTACCTTCCAGATCCTTCAACCAGACGCGAACCGGTATCGTGTCGAGAATGAAGCGCATCTCGGCGCCGCGCCGTTCTAGCTCGACATTGGCGCGTTTGAGCGCCGAAATATCAACAAAGGTGACAACCAGCAATCTCTTGCTTGAGGGCGCTGCTCTGACCATGAACCAATGGTCGAGTCCTTCATACTGATAGTGAATCTCGAACTGCACCGACTCCATGGTTTCCAGCGCACGCTTGTAATGCAGGAAGATACCGGTCTCGAAATTGCCGGGAAATGCCTTGCTGAGACGCTCACCAATCAACTCGTCCCTGCTTCGTCCAGTAATCCCAAGACTGGCCGGATTGGCTTCACGAAAGACAAGATCCTCCACCTGCCCCTCACCGTTCCAAACACCCTCGAACAGCATGATGCCCTCATCGGCGGCATCGAGGATGGCGCTCACCAAACTGGCGCGTTCTGTTGCCGAGCGCTCCAGGTTCTTAAGAGCGGTTATGTCTGTGTGCGCACCAAACATTCTGCGCGGCTTGCCGGTGCTGTCCCGGATGATCAGCCCACGGCAGCGGATCCAAACGGTTGATCCGTCTCGGTGGCGGTAACGAACATCTTGGATGTATGGCTTTCTGGGATCGTCACGATGCTCTTCAAAATTGCGCATGGCTGTAACAAGGTCATCTGGATGAATCGCTTGCTGCCACCAGCGCGGTGAATTCTCCATTTCATGATCTTCGTAGCCAAAAACCTCCTTGAAGCGAGGGCTGAGCCATTCGCTTTCGGGATTTTCAAGATCCCAATACCAAACACCATCCAGCGAACTCTCCTGAAAGAACCTGAACGCATCGGAATCTGAACGGATCAACTCTTGAAATTCCGCTTCGAGATAATGGCCCGTATTCGGAGACGGTGCATTCGCCACCGGTCTCGGCAGGGCAGCCTCCATTATGTCGGCAATGACGGCTGCAGCATCCTGAAGCTGTTTGCGCTCGGCAACATTGATATCGCGCACTTTGCGATCAAGAACACAGACAGATCCTACAGCCGCTCCATCAACAAAAATTGGAGCACCGGCATAAAAGCGAACTGCGGTGTCACCTGCGACAGTGGGAAAATGGGAAAACCGCGGATCACGCGTTGCGTCGGAGACCACGAACACGTTGTCCTGACGGATACAATGATTGCAAAACGCCTCGTCACGGGGCGTTCCGTCCAGCTCGAGACCGATTTTTGCACGAAACCATTGGGAGTTTTCGCCGATGATCGTGACAAGCGCAATTGGAACGTCGATCGACCGTGCCAGCAAAGCGACAATAGGTTGCAACTGAGTGTCAACGGCCGGACCGGTCAGTCCGAGCTCATCCAGTTTCTTCAGCCTCGCAGATTCCAAGCCGACCAATGGCACTTCCGCTCGCCCCCTTAGACCTCCACATATTTGAACTGCGTTTAGCACAGCAATCGACCGTTTGAAATCCGCACACTATTAATTAAGCAGGCAAAATAGAAATTATAATACGAAGGATGTGCTATTTTTAGTATTTTGTGGTATTGCTGATTCGTGGTCAGATCGGACCCGCCAAATCAATGGCAACCGCCCCCGCCAAAATGCATTGTTGCCTCTCCGATCTGCTCACCTGCCTTTCCATGATGGGTAAAGCAGCAGACCACCGCAATGATCGCACCAAAGCGCTGTAATGTGCCGCCCACTTTAACTGGAGACACACTCCGGCATAGAATCAGCATCTCATTTGAGGTTGTCCCGACATGTTTAAGCTTCAAAAATCACAGCTGGATTTGGAAACATTCTCACAGCGCTTGATTTTTGATTGCGCCCACGCTCTATCTTTAAATTGAACACCTGATGCCATGAAGCCACGTCCCATTAAACCAGCCGACGGACCGCTGCCCCAGACAAACGCGAAATCGCCGGTGATCGAAATCAGTTCGGATACAGACTTGAGCTCCAGAAAGCCGAGAAAAAGCGTTGGCAAGATTGCAAATCGGATTGATGGCTACCGCTTGCTCAAAGACCTGGCGCAGGAATACAGTTTCGATGATTTCGCCTTGTTGCGGCTGCCGCAGAGTCTGAAGTCCGCCAACTTTCGCTCGATATTCGATCTTCACTCGCTGTCGGAAATCGAGCTTGAGATGCTGGACCTGGAGGGAGGCTGCAGCGCCGAACCCGTGTTGGAGCATCTGATGCATTGGGCAGTTCCCTATGAGCTGCGGCTAACTTCAAACGATGCGATAGATTTGGCAAAAGGCCTGTTGCGCCACTACGGGATCAATGTCTGTGTGGCATTCAATCTTCCAAGTCTGACATTGACGCGTTACGCAATTGCCTTTTTCGCGCGCAAAGACACACCGGAGAACCGCAACACCGGCGCGCTGATGCTTGATGCGCTTGCCTGCTTCGACAGGCTGAACATGCATTTGCTCAATGCAGACAATTCGGATGAATTCGATGCGCGTGACGCCGCGATTCTTTCACTCACATCCGAGGGATTGACCTCGCAACAGATCGCCGTAGAGCTGAAGATCTCTGAGCACACCGTAAATGCAAATGTGGCCAGCATGATTCGCCGATTGGGGGTTTTGAACCGGCCACAACTGATCGCCACCGCAATCCGCAAAGGCCTGATTGGATAGATGATCAACACGCACTCAATACTCGTAATCGAGGACGACGAGACCGACTACGACATTGTTCGGCGGAATTTTTCCAAGGTGGCAGGTCACGCGTTCGAGATTTTTCATTGCGTGAATGTCGAAGATGCCATCGACCTGCTCAGCAAGAAGAGCATAGATCTTGTGCTGCTCGACAATCATCTCGGCCCCGAGATCGACATACGGGCCAGCCTGCCCCGGTTGCGTAAGGCCGGCTACACCAACCCGATCGGCATTCTCTCGAGCGATGTCGAGAACGAAACGGTCGAACAGTTCGACAGCCTCGGCGGCGATTTCCGCATGTCAAAGGACGAACTCGACCCGAAGGCGATCCAGTTTTTCTTGAACGAGCTTTCAAAATCCGCCTTGCCGAACGACTGCGATGAGGACTATTCCTGACCGTCAGGCCCGGTTCAACGCTGATTTCCAAAGCCTCGCCGCAGGGACTATTCTGTGCTCGCAACACCACGGGAGCGGCCAAACCCCATGCTCGGCATCCACATCCGCGAAACACGCCCGCAGGACATACCGGCCATCCAGGCACTCTACCCGTCGGCCTTCCCGGATGAGGATCTGCTGCCAGTGGTTGGCCAAGTGCTAGAGGGCGTGCCCGGCCTGCTCTCGCTTGGCGCATTTCAGCGCGAAAGCCTCATCGGCCATGTGATCTTCACCCCTTGCGCGAGCGATGCCGACGCGGATGCAGAACTCTCCATGCTGCCCCCCCTTGCCGTGGCGCCTGCAAGCCAGCGCCAAGGCGTCGGCACGGCACTGATCCGCGAGGGCCTGGAACGCATGAAATCAGGCGGCGTCACCCAGGTCTTCGTGCTCGGTGATCCGGGCTACTACGGCCGGAGCGGATTCAAACCGGAAACCAGCATTGCGCCACCCTACCCTTTGCCTGATGAATACCGCGATGCCTGGCAATCGGTCAGCCTCGATGCCGCGCCACTCCCAACCTCCGCAACCCTGACCGTCCCCGCCCCTTGGCGCGATCCGGCACTGTGGGGGCCGTGAAGCGCCAGGCTTGCAAGAGATCTTTGATAAAAGCCGGACCATCGATCTGCCCGTTCAGGCAACCGGATCAGGAGGCGATTTTCATCAGGGGGTGCTTGGCCAGTCCGGCCAGGAAGTCTTTTGCGGGAGACGGCTTGTGCCAGAGGTAGCCCTGGCCGATTTCGCACTTCATTGCGTGCAGCATATCGGCGACCCGCTGGCTTTCGATGCCTTCGGCGACAACCTTCATGCCCAGCCCATGCGCCATGGTCAGGATCGCCCGCACCAGGATCTCTTGCTGCGGATCATCGACAATCCTGCGCACGAAGGACTGGTCGATCTTCAGGCAACTGATCGGAAAGCGCGTGAGATAGCCCAGCGCCGAATAGCCGGTTCCGAAATCATCGATAGCAATCTCGATCCCCAGACCGGCAATCGCATTGAGCGTCTCCATCACCGCCCCATCGTCGGTGATCAGTAGGCTTTCCGTGATCTCGAGCGAGACCCAGCCGGGCTCGCATCCGGTTTCCTCAAGGCTTTGCTGAAGGTTCCTGAGGAACTGGCCATACATCAACTGCCGCGGTGACACATTGACAGCCACCACAAACGGTGTGGTTCGCCCGCTGTTACATTCCACGGCAAAGGCGCAGGCTTCCCTGAGCATCAGATTGCCGATCGGGACGATCTGCCCGGTCTCTTCAGCCAGCGGAATGAAGTCGGTCGGGCTGACCAACCCTGTCTCCGGCCTCTTCCAACGGCAAAGCGCTTCGGCGCCGATGACATCCCCCGACGCCAGATCCACCTTGGCCTGATAATAGGGCAGGAACTCGCCCTGGCGCAGCCCGTCATTGATCATCGCTTCCGTGCTGAAGCGTGTTTCAACCGCCTCACTCATATCCGGCGAATAGGCGCATACGGAATTGCCACCCGAGTTCTTTGCCTGATGCAGTGCCATGTCGGCAAAGCGGACAAGGCACCTTTCATCTGCGGTATCGACGGGACTGATGGCGTGCCCGACACTGATTGCAATTTCGACAGATGTGCCGGCCACATCAATCGGCCCGACAACCTTGTCCCTGATGCGCGCCACAAGACTGGCCAAGCCGCCGGATTTAACCAGATCGGGTATCACGACAAAGAACTCGTCGCCGGATTTCCGGCCAACCACGCCCCGTCGGCCAACCGCCCGCTTCAGCCGGGTGGCAACTGACTTCAGGATCTCGTCACCCGAGATGTCACCGAGCGTGTCATTGATCGTCTTGAAGCGGTCCAGATCGAAAACGATCAATCCGCATTCACGATTGCGGGCGGAGGCGCGCTGCACAACTTTCGACAGCGTCTGGTGCAGCGCCTCCTTGTTGGGCAGGCCGGTAAGCTGGTCGGTGTAGGCCAGTTGCCCCAGCTGATCCTGCAGCTCGCGCCGCTCCGTCTCGAAACGGGCAAGCGTCTCCACCGCGCGGGCCATGTCGCCGATTTCATTGCCAAGACCAGTGTCGCTGACACGAACATCTCTCGTGCCATTGGCCAGTTCGACAATGGTGTTGGTCAAGCGCTCCAGAGGCAGGGTCAGGCTGCGAACGATACACCGGACCACCAGGACAAGGATGACGGCACCCGCCAGAAACAGACCTGCAAATTCAATCAGCCTTGAGAGAAAGGCCTCACGGACATCATCGAGATACACTGCTGACGCGACAACCCAGCCCCAGGGTGCGAAGCTTTGCGACCAGGCCGCCTTGGGATTTTTGGAGGTGGTGACACCGTTCAGCGTCCGCGCGCCGCGATAGTAGGTTATGCCGCCACCTTCAAGCGCGTGTTTGACCATCGACTGGGTGTGAGGCGACGCCCAGGCACTGGTGCCCTCGTCAGCCCTGGTGTTGCTCACAACCCGGACGCCCTGTTCGTTAAACACAAACACCCGTGCGCCGCCATCGAAAATCATCGCACGGATTGCATCGCGGGCACGGTTCTGGGCTTCTGCCTCGCTCAACGCCCCGGCCTTGAACAGCCGATGGTTTTCCTCGGCAATGCTCACGCCGGACTCGACAAGTACGCGCACCTTCTCGATATGACCCTTGTTGATCATGCTATTGAACTTTTGAAGGCTCAATCCACCGACAAGAACCGCAAAAAAACCAACGATCCAGATGGGAACCATTACTTTGCTTTTCAGGTTCCCATTCAGGATGGACATAGAACTCTCCAAGGCGCGATCACTTGCAGATAGTTCTACTATTCTTATTAATTTGAGGTAAATGCTCATAAGTTCAGCTTACGCTATGGAACGCTATGGTTCGTGGCAGACGCAAGCAGTTGGCCAATTGCGGGAATCATCGCATCATCGCCACAAATCCGGGGTGGTATGCGCCCCTAATGCATGTCGCACTCAATTGGATTCAATTGAGTGATAACGTACATGCATCAAATCAAAGTGTTAGAGCGACCTTTATGCGTCCAATTGGACGCACGGCGCTCTAAAGGGAGGCCACGCCATCATGACATCGAAATTCCCCCTCGCCCTGCTGCTTGCAAGCCTTGTTGCCACGCCCGCGATGGCGCAAAGCGTCGCCTGCGGCGGCGATCTCGGTTCGTTTCTCGAAGGGGTGAAGGCGGAAGCCGTTGCCAAGGGCGTCAGCCCCGATGCGGCGCGGCAGGCGCTGCGCAATGCCGCGATCGACCGCAAGGTGCTCTCGCGCGACCGCGCTCAGGGCGTGTTCCGGCAGACATTCCTCGAGTTCTCCAAGCGCTCGGTCAGCGCCAACCGCATGCAGGTTGGCGCCCAGAAGATGACGCAGTTCGCCAAGACCTTCGCCCGCGCGGAGGCCGAATATGGCGTGCCCGCCCCGGTGCTCACCGCCTTCTGGGGACTCGAAACCGATTTTGGCGGCTTTCAGGGCGATTTCAACACCATGAATGCGCTGGTGACGCTCGCCCATGACTGCCGCAGGCCGGAACTGTTCCGGCCGCAATTGATCGCCGCCATCGAGATGGTCGGCCATGGCGACCTCGATCCCGCCCGCACCACCGGTGCCTGGGCAGGCGAGATCGGCCAGGTGCAGATGCTGCCGCGCGACATCATTGAATTTGGCGTCGACGGAGATGGCGACGGTCATGTCGATCTGAAGAAGTCCTCGCCCGACGCAATTCTGACCGCAGCCAAATTCATCAAGTCGCTGGGCTGGAAGGCCGGACAGCCCTGGCTTGCGGAGGTCTCGGTGCCTTCCGGACCATTCCCTTATGAAAAATCCGGCCTGCGTCAGGGCATGAACCTCAATGACTGGACCGCGCTCGGCATCACCTTCCGCAATGGCCAGCCGACATCGGAAAACCTGCCCGCAGAGCTGCTGCTGCCGCAGGGCCGTGGCGGTCCCGCCTTCCTGGCGTTCCCGAACTTCCACATCTACCTCGAATGGAACCAGAGCTTCATCTACACCACATCCGCCGCCTATTTCGCCACACGGCTCGGCGGGGCGGAGCGCTATGACGCCGGCAACCCGGCGCCCGGCCTTGACGACGCGGCGATGAAGCAGCTTCAGACAAAACTGGCCGCGCGCGGCCATGATGTCGGCAAGATCGATGGCATTCTGGGGGCTGGCACCCGCGCGGCAACCCGCGGCGAACAATTGCGCCTCGGCATGCCCGCCGATGGCTGGCCAACGGCGGACCTGCTCAACCGTCTTTAGAAGGCTTTGACGGGGACGTCCCGGAAGCGCCGGCCGCATCCGCGGTGCCGGCCTCCGCATCACCCGAGGTTTCAGGCGCAGCCTCGTCCGCAGCCGTTGCGGCGGCGCTCAACGGCTTGGCTTCGGCACGGCGGGCGCGGCGCTGGTAGAGCGCAAAGCGCAGCGCGCGATAGCGCGCGCGAGCTGACCAGACAACATTTTCCACCCCGTCCAGCTCGCCCTCATAGGCTTGCGCCAGCGCCTCCTTGTAGGACCCGAGACCCTCGGTCGCAAGGTTCTCAACCCGCTCCATCAGGTTGAACCAGACCGGCGAGACCAGCAGCGAGATCGCGGTGACGGCAATCGCCAGCCTGTAGATATCGGAGCCAAAGGCACCCGAGGCGAAACCCGCTGCCGCCAGCACGAAGGAAAACTCCCCGATCTGCGCCATCGAAAGCCCAGCCACCAGCGCCGTCTTCGGGTCCGATCCGGTGATCCTGAGCAGCAGGATGTTGAGCACGGTCTTCAGCGCCACCACCAGCAGCGCCGCCGCCAGCACCAGCCAGATGTTGTCGAGGATGAAATCCAGGTCAATCAGCAGTCCGATCGACAGGAAGAACACCACCAGAAGAATGCTCTGGATCGGTTCGATCACCGGGATGACGCGGCTGCGAAGCGTTGAGTTGCCGACAATGATGCCCGCCAGAAACGCGCCATAGACCGGCGAAAGCCCGGCCAGACCTGAGAGTGCGGCCGCAGAAAAACACATCGCCAGCGACCCGATCGCCAACAGGTCGACATTGTCCTCGATCGCTTCGGCAAAGGGCAGCTTGAGCTTCGGATTGCGCCCAAACCACCACAACAGCCCGCCAAGCAGCGCCACGGCGACGATGACCTTGAACGCGATTGCTCCAAAATCGATACTGTCGCCGCCGAGACTCGAAACCAGGATCAGCATCGGCACCACGGCAATGTCCTGCGCGATCAGCACGCCGATGGCCACACGGCCCGGTTCCGAGCGCAATTCGCCCATCTCGTCGAGCATCTTCATCGCCACCACCGTGCTCGACAGAGCGATGATGAACCCCAGAATGATGGTTTCCGGCAGGCTCGCATCGAGCGCATAGGCAAGCAGCGCCGCCAGTGCCATCGAGGCCACAAGCTGACCGCCCGCCACCAGCACCGCCTGGTTGATGCTGCGCACGAAGGCCTTTACCGACAATTCCATGCCGATGAAGAACAACAGCACCACCACGCCCATCTCGGCCAGAAGCGCGACATTTTCAGATGTCGAGATCACCCCCATCCCGGTGGGGCCGAGCAGCAAGCCGGCCAGGATGAACCCCACCAGCGGAGGTTGCTTGAGACGCATGAAGCCCAGGCCCAGAAGAGCTGCGACCGCAATGGCAACGGCAATCCAGATCAGCGCGTCGCCATGGTGTGCCCCCTGCTCAGCAGCTTGCTCAACCACCTTAGCCACTGCGGTCTCAACCGCTTTGACAGCGACGACGATCTCTTCTTCCATCAATCACTCCTTGCCGACCGAACCTAGTGTGCTTTGCAGCAAAAGGGAAACGGATCAGATGGAGTTAGGGTGCGTAAAAGCCAAAAGGATCAGAGTTTGTCGAACTCGTCCTTGTCGACCGGCATCAGCATCACGGCCGTGGCCATCACCGCAAATCCGAAGGTGGAGCCAAACGACATCAGCAGAATGAACAGGGCCACGATCCGGTTTGAAGAGTTCCAGATCAGGTCGCCGAAGCCGTTGATGTTGAAATACACCACCGCCGCCGCCACGCCCCAGCCGATCAACACCCCGAAGGCGGAGTTTATGAGGACGAAACGGATCAGTTTGGGCATGGAACTTGCTCCTTGGAAGAGGCATCTCCCTCGAACCGCACTAGACCATGGCAACGCGGCCAGACCCACTCTGCAGCGCATATGCAGATCCCGCCATGTGACGGATCAGCACGCCCGCCCCGATGACATGGCTCAATCCGCCATGGTTTCAAGGCTGGCAAAGCCGTCCGGCGCACCCTCACCGCCGAATGGTGTGGTCACCTCGACAAAATCATTGGGATAAAACCCGTTGAACCTGGTCCTGAGCGACAGCGAATAGGCGCCGATATGGCCGATCTCGATCCAGTCGCCGGTGTCCACCGTTTCGGGAAGCCAGAACGGCCGTGACAGGATGTCGACGGAATCGCAGGTTGCGCCGCACACCCGGAACGGCACCACGGTGCCGGCCTTGCCCTTGCGGATCTTCCGCGCCGGATCGGGAATGAACCGCGCCGGCAGGGTGATCTTGCCGGTCCAGCTGTCTGACAGCGACGCCCAGATCCCGTCATTGATGTAGAGCCTGCGCCCTTTTCTAAGAAGTACCCGCACGATCAGCGAAAACGCCCGCGCCACCACCACCCGGCCCGGCTCGGCCACCAGTGGCATGTCGTCAAACGCCCACTCCTTGATGTTGGCCCTGAGGTCCCCCATCAGTTCCTCAAGCGGCGGCATCGGTTTCGCCTTGCGGTTCGGATCATGGCCATAGACCGCAGGGAACCCGCCGCCCACATCAAGCCCCACCAGATTGACGCCTGCCCGGTTGCGCACCCAGTCAGCCGATTTGAGCGCCTGCTCGTAGGAGTCCGGCTCCTCCACCTGGCTGCCGACGTGAAAACACAGCCCCACCTTGAACCCGATCCGGTCGAGCCGCTGCACCAGTTCCACCGCATGTCCGGGCGCAGCACCGAATTTCTTCGACAGCTCGTACATCGCGTGGCCCTTGGTCTGCAGCCGCACGAATATGGTGATCGAGGCCGGGTCCAGGTCAAGCGCACGGACGATACGAAGCACCTTGGCAATCTCGTCCTCATGATCGAGCGACATCACCCGGATGCCATAGGTCTCAAGCGCCAGGCGGATGTCCGACTGCGCCTTGACCGGATGCATGTAGAGCATCTCCGCATCAGGTGACGCAGCACGCACCGCCTCGAATTCGCCCGGCGAGGCCACGTCGAAGATCTTCACCCCCGCCTCAACCAGAGTCTTGAGCACCATGGGCTCGCCATTTGTCTTCACCGCATAGGCGGTTTCGCCGGGGAACAGCTTCATGAACTGGCGCGCATCCTGCTTGAGCACATCCGGTCTGAAGCAGTAGAGCGGCTGATCCGGCCGGAGCGTCAGTACAGCCTCAGTTCCATTGGCGAATCGTTGCATTTTGCTCTCCTGATTGGTTGGCGACAGTATCAACCGCCTGTGCAACCGGCAAACGACAACGCATTGATGGCCGTGCTGATTTCGGGTGGCACCAGCCTTGCGGGTGTGGCAAGCGAGTGCACCTCACAAAAAGGAAGTCAGATGCCCCAGACCACCAATCGTTCCATGGACCTTGCCACCTGGGGGCTGCTGCTCTTGCTGGGTCTGATCTGGGGTGGCTCGTTCTTCTTTGGCCGCATCGCGGTCCAGCACGTGCCACCGATGACCCTGGTGCTGTGTCGCGTCAGCCTTGCAGCGATTGCACTGCATCTGGCGTTCGCCCGCATGCCCGGCTTCTACCAGACCCTTGTCGGCCATTGGCGCGCTCTTTTGACCATGGGACTGATCAACAATGCCATTCCTTTCACCCTGATCTTTGCCGGCCAGACCGAGATCGGATCGGGTCTCGCCTCGATCCTCAACGCCACAACCCCGCTCTGGGCGGTGCTGGTCGCGCAGGTGTTCACCACGGACGAAAAGATCACCGCCGCCAAGCTGATCGGTTGCGCTTTGGGGCTCGCCGGCATGGTCATGCTCATGGGTCCGGCCGCACTCGGCATTGCCGACAGCCCGCTCTGGGCGAAGCTTGCCGTGGTCGGCGCCGCAATCTCCTATGGTTTTGCAGCCTCCTTCGGCAAGCGCTTCAAGGGCATCTCGCCGCGCGTTACCGCCACCGGGCAACTGACCGCCTCTACCCTGATCATGCTGCCACTGGCCTTGATAGTCGACCAGCCATGGGCACTGCCGGTTCCACCGCTCGATGTGATCGCCGCCATACTGGCGCTGGCCTTGGTTTCCACCGCCTTCGCCTATGTCGTGTTCTTCCGGATCCTCAGCGTAGCAGGAGCCACTTCCGCCTCGCTTGTCACGCTGCTGGTGCCGCCCGCCGCCATCCTGCTCGGCATTCTGTTTCTGGGCGAAACCCTATCGCTCACCGAAGCGCTCGGCCTCGGCCTGATCGCACTGGGCCTCTTGTCACTGGACAACCGTCTGGCCATAAAGCGGTAGCGGCCGGCACAGCGCCAGTCACCAGTGGACGGGAAACGGGACTTTGGCAAAAAACCAGATGATGAGCCTGGCGGCACTTGTCGCTGCGCGTGACGCGGGCAAGGCGACGCCAGACCTGATGGTGGCCTTGTGCCGTGACGCCATTGCCCGCGAGGACGGGGCCGTCAAGGCCTTCGCCCATGTGGCGGAAGATCCCGTGATCACATCAAGCGGACCGCTCGCAGGCATTGCCATCGGCGTCAAGGACATCTTCGACAGCTTTGATCAGCCGACCGCCTATGGCTCCCTGGCCTACGCCGCACACCAGCCCGCCGTTGACGCGGCGATCATTGATATGGCGCGCCGCCGCGGCGCAACCATCATCGGCAAGACCGCGACCACCGAATTTGCCTTCTTTCACCCCGCAGAAACGGTCAATCCGCACAATCCCGCCCACACCCCTGGCGGTTCGTCGTCGGGCTCTGCGGCGGCGATTGCCGCAGGCATGATCCCCGCCGCCATCGGCACCCAGACCGGCGGCTCCGTCGTCAGGCCGGCAAGCTTCTGCGGTGTTGCCGGCTACAAGCCGAGTTTCCGGCTGCTGCCGGCCACCGGCATGAAACATTTCGCACCTTCGCTCGACACCGTTGGCCTGTTTGCCGCAAGCGTGAGCGATGTCGCACTCCTTGCAGAACTCCTGACCGGCCGTGACCTGAGCGCGGCATCGGTGGACCCCGCAAAAATCCGGATCGGCCTTTACCGCTGCAGCGAACTCGAAACCGCTGACCCCGAAATGCGCGACGCTCTCGATAGGGCCGCCGACAACGCCGCAGAAGCGGGTTTCGATGTGGGCGAGATCGCCGAACCGGAGGCCATGGCACAGGCCAGGCAAGCGCATTCGATCATTCAGGATCATGAGGCAGGACTCGTCTGCGGCCCGGATCTGGCAAGGTTCCGCGACCAGATGAGCCCACGCCTGATCGAGGCCATCGAACGCGGCCAGGCAATTGCGCCCGCAACCTATGACGAGGCGCGCCGGCACGCCAAACGAGGACGCGCCGCTGCACGGCTGCTGTTTGGCGAAGTCGATATTCTGCTGACGCCCTCCGCCCCTGGCGCCGCTCCGTCAGGACTTGAAACCACGGGTGATCCCCGCTTCAACAAGCTCTGGACGTTGATGGGCACTCCGGCGCTCAACATTCCGGGTTTCACGGCCGCAAACGGCCTGCCTCTGGGCATTCAGGCGGTCGCGCGGTTTGGCCAGGACAAGGCCTTGCTCTCCACCGCAGCAAGGCTGGAAACACTGTTCTGAGCCTGAGGCAAGCGTTCCCGGTTGCTGTCCTGCTTCGCTTGAAATCAGGCCGAACAAGGGCAAATCCGAGAGGTGCATCAGCGCGTCCAAACACGGAATAGCTGTATTTGACAGTTTCTTAACAGTTTTTGAACGCGCTGATAACCTATATATTGCAGGCACTTATACAGCGCCACAGGGGACTTTTTGCGCACTTTAGCTGCAATGCAGCAACGAATTTGCTTTCCAGCAACTCAAACCCGTGTCTATCATTCCAAGGTACAACGCCTAGGAGGACCACCATGGGATTTACGCAATCGCTCAATGCCCTCGTGATCTGTGCAGCGTTCATGTTTGTCGGCGCACTGCTTTTCATCTAGCTGTGTAAAGCGCCGCCACGATGGGAAAAGTTCAATGACGGGAGCGTTTCGGCGCTCCCGTTTTTTTGTGCCCGGAGGCGCCGGACAAGATCAAGCCGCAGCGCCCACCGCAGGGGTTTCACCGCTGCGCAATCCCAGCAGATGGCAGATTGCATAAACCAGCTGGGCCCGGTTCATGGTGTAGAAGTGGAAATCATCGACTCCGCGCTCGACAAGGTCGGTCACCTGATCCGCCGCAATCGCCGCCGCCACCAATGCGCGGGTTTCGGGGTCCTTCTCCAGGCCGTCAAAGCGCCGCGCCAGCCAATCGGGGATCGATGTGCCGCAAAGTTTTGAGAACCGTGCCACCTGGCCAAAATTGTGGATCGGCAGGATGCCCGGCACGATCGGAATATAGATTCCTGCCCGGCGCACCCGTTCGACATAGCGCTCATAGAGATCATTGTCGAAAAAGAACTGGGTGATCGCCCGCGTTGCACCTGCATCCACCTTGCGCTTGAGCATGTCGATGTCGGTGGCAAAATCCGGGCTTTCGGGATGACGTTCGGGATAGGCTGACACCGAGATTTCGAAATCGTCGATGGCACGAAGGCCCGCGACCAGTTCCGCTCCATTGGCATAGCCTTCGGGATGCGGCTGGTAGGCAGCACCCACACCCTCCGGCGGGTCACCCCTGAGTGCCACAAAATGCTTCACACCGACCGATTTGAACTCGCGTGCAACCGCATCGACGGAGGCCTTGTCTGAACCCACACAGGTCAGATGCGCCGCCGGTGCCAGGCTGGTTTCCGAAGCGATCCGGCTCACGGTCTTGAGCGTCGGCTGCTTGGTCGAGCCGCCGGCGCCATAGGTCACCGACACGAAATCGGGCTGGAACGGTGCCAGCTTGGTGATGCTTTCCCAGAGCTGGTTTTCCATATCCCCGTTCTTGGGCGGGAAGAACTCGAAGGAAACCTTGATCCGGTCGGAGAGGTCCTCGGCGCTGGCGCGTGGGGAGCTTGGCATTTATACGGTTCCTGTTTTGGGGAAGGACGTGTCACTGGCGATCAGCAAGCGCGGATCACGCGCAAGCCAGAGCGTCACGGTCAATGCGCCGCTGGTGTCTGTGCCCGCAGGCAGATCAACGATTTTCTCGACCGTGAGGCCGCATTGCTCGAGCCAGTCGCTCACCTGGCCATGGCTGAAGCCGAGGCGGGCGTGGGCGTGATCAAGCCGCAATGCCTCATGGTCGTGCGGGGCAAAATCAACAATGATCACCCGCCCGCCAGGCCTGAGCATGCGCGCCGCCTCGCTGATTGCAGGCAGCGGATCGTGCAGAAAGTGAAGCACCTGATGGATGGTGACCACATCGAAATTTTCACGATCGAGCGGCAGGTTGAAGATATCGCCCTGACGCACCGAGGCGTGGGTAATCCCGGCCTCATCAAGCTGGGCACGGGCGATGGCCAGCATGTCACGGCTGGAATCCACACCGATGGCCCGGCGATAGCGGTCGGAAAGCAGTTCCAGCATCCGCCCGGTTCCGGTGCCCAGATCCAGCAGCCCGTCAAACGGGGTCCGGCCGATCAGCTTTAATATCTCGGCCTCGACGCTGTCATCAGACACATGCATCTGCCGCAACTCGTTCCAGCTCGCGGCATTGGCGGAGAAATAGGCTTCCGCACGGCTGGCCCGCGCCTGCTTGACAGAGGCAAGACGCTCGACGTCACGGGCGAGATGCGGATCGGACGGAGAGGCTGCGGCCAGCGCCTCGCCCATCAGCTTGGCGCGCAACCCATCGCGCGACAGCCGGAAATAAGCCCAAGCGCCTTCCTGATAGCGCTCCACCAGTCCGGCTTCGCCCAACAGCTTGAGATGACGTGAAATCCGCGGCTGCGATTGCCCAAGCACCTCGGTCATTTCACTGACCGTAAGGTCGCCATGGCTCAAAAGCGCAATCAGCCGCAACCGCGTCGGCTCGCCCGCGGCCTTGAGTACCTCGACACATTCCTCAAGCGATAGCGGTGACAATGACAACATGCATAACCTCGAAAATGATATAAAGATATGTTTATGTCATTTTCGAGGTTTTGGCAAGCCCCATGTCGCCCAGATCAAACAATCTGTCGCATTCTCCCAAAATTCAAGGTGAACGGACCCATTGCCTGACCAACAGCAGAGCAGATACCCGTGCGCCTGGCCCGCATCATCTGAAGCAACAGCAGCGAAAAAGAACTCCGCGCTCAGGCGCCCGGATAGGTCCACTGTTCCCAGATCCGCGCCGTGACGGCCTCGCCCGCAGAGATGGTGCCCGGCTTTTCCACCCAGGCCACCACACCGCGGCGGCGTTTGGCTGCACTCACGAAGCTCAGCGCCAGCCCGGTCTGGTCCCTATCGGGGAAGTTTTTGGCGATCTGCGCCCCGGCAATCTTGCACGGCGCGTTGTCGCCGTCGATGCGCAGCGTCACCCCGCCTTCAAAGAACAGTTGCGTGCGCGGCGGCAGCATCGACAGCAGCGGGATGCCCTCGATCACCAGATTGGCGCCGATCCAGCCCGGTTCGATCCGGTCGATCCCCATATCCTTCGCGGCCATCGCCAGCTCGTCCGCCGCCACGATCGAGACCTGGCGTTCATTGCAGATCTCGGTGCCGCGCGGATACCAGGGCTCGCGCCCGCCGGACTTGCGTGTATGGCCGGCATGGTAGTCATCCGCGATCCCCTCGAACCCGACCACAAGCCTGGCCGCCGCATCGCTCGGGAAATCCCCACCGCGCGCATCCAGCACGGCACTGACCATGCCCTTGATTTTGCGTGCAGCAATGATCTCGGGCAGGGTTACAGGGGCATCGGGAAACATCGGCAGGGTCATCATGCGCTCCGGTCGTTGGGATGAAAGCAGGTTCCGGAATACCCCAAGGCGCGTTGATGAACCAATCAATAAGCGTGACGCAATCCTTCAGCCCGATGCAACGGCCCCGTTGCCTTCACGGCTGCGCAGGATCCCAGCCCGTTCGGAACGCAAACGCCGGCCGCCCAGCGCCTGCCAGGGCAACGCGTTTTCGGGCAGCCTGCGGGCCAGCAATTGCAGGATCAGCATCAGCAGACAAACAAGCACCGACGCCGCGACCGCAACCGCCGCGGCTTCCGAGCCCAGGCCTGCATCCTCAAGGCTGAGCAATGCCACCCCCAGCGTCTCATTGCCAGCAGACCATAACAGCGCCGACACGGTCAGTTCGTTGAAGGCCAGCAGGAACACCATCAGCGCACCGGCCAGCACTGCCGGCAGCACCATTGGCATGATGATGTAGCGAAGCCGCTGGCCGAGCCGCGCGCCATCACAGATGGCCGCCTCCTCAACCGCAGAATCAAGCGTTGCCATTGCCGCCAGCACCGGCTTGAGCGCAATCGCCAGGAACCTTGCATGATAGGCAAACAGGATGATCCAGGGTGTGGCATAAATAGATATGCCAATAACCGGCAGCGGCTTTATGAAAAGCAGGATGCAGGCGATCGCCAGCACGATGCCGGGCGCCGCATAGGGCAACTCGATCAACGCAAGCGACGCCGCCTTCAGCTTGGCGCCCGCACGGTCAAGCAGATAGGCGAACCCCAGCGCAAGACAGGCCAGGCTGAGCGCCGCAGCACCGGCAAACAGCATCGAATTCTCGAACGCCCGCACCGTCAGGTCCTGCCGCAACAGCACTTCCCAATATTGCGCCAGGGTCAGGCTCTCAAGCGAGAGCCTGACGCCATAGGCCGGCACCAGCGAGGTGGCGACAAGCGATGCAAGAGGCAGCAGGATCGCAACCGCAATGAAGCACCAGACACCAATCTCGATCGGCAATCGCGCCCGGCCAAGCTTCCAGAACGGTTCCAGCGGGAAATCCGCCTCGAGCCGGCTTTGCCGCCGCGCCAGCAACCATCCCGCAGCCACCACCCCGGTTCCGGCAATCGCTGCAATCAGCACCGATATCGCCGCCGCATCATTGATCGTGGAGGGGCCGAAACTGGCGAGCTTCTGGTAAAGCAGGGTCGGCAGCGTGAGATAACCCACCGGCAGGCCAAGCAAGGCCGGAATGCCAAAATTGCCGGTTCCGGCCACAAACACCAGGATCGCGGCGGAGAGCAGGAACGGGCCGAGCAGCGGCATGATGATCCGACGGACCACCTGCCAGGGGGACGCCCCGTCAAGCAGCGCCGCCTCGATCAGCGGCCGTGGCAGGCTCGAAAGTCCTGCCGCCAATGTGATTGCCACAAGCGGCGCATGATGCAGCCCCATCACCAGGATGATGCCGAATTCACCCAGCATCGGGTTGGGCGTGCCCGGCGCCGGCGCAAGGCCAATCAGCTTGAGAAGCGGGGAAGCCGGCCCGGCAAGCGTCTTGAAGGCGAGAGCGGAAATCTGCGGCGCGATCATCAGCGACAGCACCATGATGAAAGCCATCGCCCCGCGCCCGCGCATATTGGTCACCGCCAGCGCCAGGCTGAACACCAGCCCGATGCCCATCGCCACGGCGCCCGAACCAAAAGCAATCACCAATGTGTTGAGTGTCGCCTGCCGGACATCGCCAGTGTTGAGCACCGACCAGAAAGCGCCAGCCCCGCCCTCCAGCGCGGTTAGCAGCAGCCGCCCGACCGGCAGGATAGAGAGCACCAGGATCGCAGCCGCCAGCAACAGCGCCAGGCCCGTGCCCTCGCGCCAGCGCCACTTGAAACGGACCGGACCGCGCAGCCTGATGCGCGGTCCGGCAATGTCGGAAACGGTCAACCCTGTGCCTTACTGGCCGAAGATTTCAGCAAAACGGGCCTTGTTGGCGTCAGCTTCCTTGAGCGCCTTGGCGGCATCAAACGGCATCACCTTGATCGCGCTGCGGTCAGGGAAACCGGCAGGCACGGCCACATCGGGATGCGCCGGCAGATAGCCCTGGCTCAGCGCCAGTTCCTGGCCTTCCTTCGAAATCAGGAAGTCGACAAACGCCTTGGCGGCATCAGCGTTCTGGGTCGAGGAAAGGATCGCCACCGGCTCGGAAATCGCCGACACGCCCTCTTCGGGAAACACGAACTCAACCGGTGCGCCCTTGGCCTTCTCGCGGATCGGCAGGAAGTCGACGACCATGCCGTAGAGCTTCTCGCCGCCGGCAACCTGCTTGAGCACGCCGCCATTGCCGCCCGAGGCCTGCGCGCCGTTGGCCGCCAGCCCCTCATAATAGCTCCAGCCCGCATCCAGATTACCCACCAGCGTGGCGGTGTGGATCAGCGCAGCGCCCGAGGTCAGTGGCGACGGCATTGCTAGCTGGCCCTTGGCCTCGTCCTTGAGAAGATCTTCCCAGGAGGACGGGATCATGGTGGCCGCGGTGTTCTACATGATGCCGGTGGTGATCAGCTTGGTGCCGAACCATGTCTTGTCGGCGTCATGGGTGCCCGCGGCATAGGCCGAGACATCCGCATCGGGATGCGCCATCAGCAGATCGCGGGCCTTCAGCCCTTCCATGGTCACACTGTCTGCTATCAGCAGCACATCGGCGGGTGTCGATCCGGCCGCAAGTTCCGCCTCGAGCTTGGCCATGATCTTGGTGGTGCCGTCGCGCACGAAAGTCACCTTCACATCCGGATAGGCCTGCATGAAGGCATCGATCGACTGCTGCGCATCAGTGTTGGGCTGGCTGGTGTAGAGCGTCAGCGTACCATCGACCGCATGGGCCGGGGAGGCGAGAACGGCGAACGAGGCCATCAGGCCGAGCGAGATCGGAAGCAGACGGTGCATCTGGGCAACTCCATGGTTGGGTTCGATAATTCGGTTCATAGACTGACGTCGGGCAGCGTTAATCCGCCTCGGTGACAGAGGGATGACAGACCCGTGGCCCGATTTGCCGCACCGTGACCGGAAAGTTCGCACCCTCACTGAAACACGCCGGAAACAGCAGCCTGTCATCTCCCACAACACGGTTTCGACGGCAGCTTCGAGATGTGCTAAACTTATCCTGCGGGGGCGCGATTTCTGGATCAGGGAGAACATCCGGATGCTTGCACGATCATTCAGCCGACCATTTGCCAGCCCACTCACACGCCTGGCGGGCCTCGCACTGGCCCTCACCGCCGCTCATCCCGCAGCCCTGATGGCTGCCGACATGTCCTGCAACCGGTTGCTCGAACCGGGGCAGAAAATGATATGCTCGGGCTTCGAACCCAACTGGGCCCTCGAGATCACCTGCAATGGTGAAGCTGCATCAAACTTCATCGACGCCTTCTCGGGCGACGGCATCCAGACCACGCCGGGCAGCATCAGCTTCGCCAGCGAAGACCCCTGGCAGCTTGCGACCAGCCATCCGGTCACCGGCTCGATTGCCTACACGCCCAATGGCTGCACAGACGAGAGCGACCGGGTCAGCGACTTCACCTTCACGCCCACCGGCGCACCGGGTCTGTCCGAACCGTTCTTTCCCTTTTGCTGCAGGGTCGAATAGAGAGCGTCACCAGGCCGCGCTTGAACCGTCCCAGTTGAAGAACCGTCCTGTGCGCTTCAGCGTCAGCCCCTCGGCGATCTTGAGGATCCCGTTGGCGCTGGTGCCCGCATCGATATCGGCCTCCGCGCCGCCCATGTCGGTCCTGACCCAGCCAGGATGCAACATCGCCACCGCGATCCCTATCGGTTCAAGATCGGTGGCCAAACCCTGCATCACCTTGTTGACCGCCGCTTTTGACGCCCGGTAGGCGATCCGGTCGGACTTGGCATAGGACAGGCTACCCATGGACGAGGAAATCGTGAGTATACGCGGGGCCGCGCTACGCCGGAGATGCGGCAGGAACGCCTGGCTTACCGCCAGCGGCGCCAGCGTGTTGACGGCAATCGTCTGCGCAAACCCGTCAAAATCCATGTCCAGCGTCGATTGACGGTCGGGCCCGATGATGCCGGCATTGTTGATCAGGATGTCGATCGGTTCGCTGATCGAAGACGCCGCCGCCCGCACCGCCTCGTAATCAGTCACATCGAACACCAGGTCATGAAACTTTGGGTGTTCGCAGATATGCGCATCCGGATCCGTCACCTCGCTACGCGCCGACCCATAAACCGTCCAGCCTTTCGCAAGCGCCTGTTTGGCCAGTTCAAGCCCGATGCCCCGATTGGTGCCGGTGATGAGGATGGTGGTCATGGGGAGGCGTCCTTGTTCAACAGTTCCGAGAACGTTGAACAGACCCTAGAATATCAAGTCAACTTGAGATCAAGGGTTGTTTTTGCCAAAGCGCAAAAAACAGCGACGTAGAGGACACGACCGCCCTCTCCGTCCTTTTTATCAACGCGTCACCCGCTTGCAACTGACCTATTCAGCGCCGAGCCAAAAACCGTCCAGCCTTTTGCCAGCGCCTGTTTGGCCAGTTCAAGCCCGATGCCCCGATTGGTGGTCAACGATAAATCTCTCTGCGGTGGCCTATCTCGATGACCACTATGGTCATCAGCCCCTCTGATATCTGCACAATAATCCGCAGGTCGCCGACACGAAATCGCCAAAGCTCTTCGGTCTTCCCCTGCAATCGCTTTGCCAGCAGCCGGGGGTCAGGGTGAGGCACAACCCGTTCATGCAGGAATTTGAGCACCCTGCTGCGGTCTGTCGGGTTGAGTTTTGAAAACTGCTTGCGCGCCGATTTGGTGAACGAGACCGCCCAGGTCATTCTGCGGCGTGCAGCGAATTTCCGTTCTCGTCAGTGCCATCGCCAAACTCGGCGATGATATCGGCCAGGGGAATGCGTTCGCCACCATCCTTGGCAAGAGCGGCCTCAGCGGTTGCCAGGTCTTCCAGATCCTCAACGCGCTCCCGGATTGCCTGAAGCACAAACTCCTCCTTGCTCACACCAAGATCCTTGGCGAAGCGGTCGAGCAGATTTTCAAGCTCTTTCGGCAGATCGAGTGTGATCATCACGGCATTCCTTTGCACCGGATTGTAATGCGCACGGCAATGCAATTCAACTGCACCACAATCAGGCCAAGCAAGGCCTGATTGTGTATCGCGTATCTCCGATGGCAGAGGCCTATCGCGTCAGCGGCTTGTACGTCACCCGCTTCGGGTTCACCGAGTCCGCGCCCAGCCTCCGGATCTTGTCCTGCTCGTAATCCTCGAAATTGCCCTCGAACCATTCCACGTGGCTGTCGCCCTCGAAGGCCAGAATGTGGGTGGCAAGGCGGTCGAGGAACATGCGGTCATGCGAAATGATGACGGCGCAGCCGGCGAAGTTTTCGAGCGCCTCTTCGAGCGCGCCGAGCGTTTCGGTGTCGAGATCGTTGGTCGGCTCATCGAGCAGCAGCAGGTTGCCGCCGGATTTGAGCAGCTTGGCCAGATGCACGCGGTTGCGCTGGCCGCCAGACAGCGTGCCAACCTTCTGCTGCTGGTCGCCGCCCTTGAAGTTGAAGGTCGAGCAATAGGCGCGCGAATTCATCTCGTGCTTGCCGAGCTTGATGATGTCATTTCCGCCCGAGATTTCCTCCCAGACAGTCTTGCTGCCATCAAGCGAATCCCGGCTCTGGTCGACATAGGCGAGCTGCACGGTTTCACCCATGGTGACCGTGCCGGAATCAGGCTGTTCCTGCCCGGTGATCATCCGGAACAGCGTGGTCTTGCCCGCGCCGTTGGGGCCGATCACGCCGACTATGCCGCCGGGCGGCAGCTTGAAGGTGAGATCATCGATCAGCAGCCGGTCACCATAGGCCTTGGAGAGGCCTTCGACGTCGATCACCTGATTGCCGAGCCGTTCACCGGTCGGGATGACAATCTGTGCCTCGCCGGGGCGGCGGTCACCGGCGGCCTTGACCAGTTCGTCATAGGCCCGGATACGCGCCTTGGACTTGGCCTGACGGGCTTTCGGCGAGGAGGCAATCCATTCCTGTTCGCGCGCCAGCGATTTCTGCCGCGACGCTTCCTCGCGGCCCTCCTGCTTCATGCGCTTGGCCTTGGCTTCCAGATAGGCAGTGTAATTGCCCTCATAGGGAATGCCGCGGCCACGGTCGAGCTCGAGAATCCAGCCCGTCACATTGTCGAGGAAGTAGCGGTCATGGGTGATCATGATCACGGCGCCGGGATATTCCCTGAGGTGCTTTTCAAGCCAGGCGATGCTTTCCGCGTCAAGGTGGTTGGTCGGCTCATCAAGCAGGATCAGATCCGGCTGGCGAAGCAGCAAAGCACAGAGCGCCACGCGGCGCTTCTCACCACCCGAAAGCCCTTCGACCGAGGCTTCGCCGGGCGGGCAGCGCAGCGCTTCCATCGCCATTTCCACCTGGCTGTCGAGATCCCACAGGTTTTGCGAATCGATGACATCCTGCAACTGAGCGCCCTCGTCGGCGGTCTCGTCGGAGTAGTTCATCATCAGCTCGTTGTAGCGGTCGAGGATCGCCTGCTTTTCAGCAACGCCTTCCTTGACATTTTCGAGCACCGTCTTGCTTTCATCGAGCTGCGGCTCCTGCGGCAGGTAGCCAAGCGTCGCGCCCTGGGCCAGCCAGGCTTCGCCGGTGAACTCGGTGTCCAGGCCGGCCATGATCCGCAGGACAGTCGACTTGCCCGCGCCGTTGGGACCGAGAATACCGATCTTGGCGTCCGGGTAGAACGACAGATGAACGTTTTCGAGGACCTTCTTGGCGCCATAGGCCTTGTTCAGCCCCGCCATGTGATAGATGAATTGCCGTGCCACGATGCGCTCCAGACAAGAATTGGGATGGTTTGAGCGCTGTCTAAGCGAAATGGCGGCCAAGGGCAATGCGGACGGGCCGGACTCCCCCAGCCGATCAGCCTTCAAGACTTGAAAACGAACCCAGTCTTGAAGGTGCAAATGTCACCGCTGCGATGCACTGACGTCTTGTCCACGCGCTTCCTGGCGTTGGAGCCAAAGCGCTCTAGGCAGAGAAGCCGACCGTCACGCCCTTTTTGCGGAAATAGGACTGCATGATCTTGCGTCCCTGCCGGTTCGGCTGCACCAGCTTGGCCGGATCGAACACGGCTTGCTTAACACCTTCGCGCGCCATGGCAGCCTTGAGCGCAGCGATATGGATGTCCAGCTCTTCATTGTCGTTGTTGATCGACGCGTAGATGTTGTCGATGGCTTGGTTCAGGGTCAGATCGCTCAAATGTCGGCACTCCATCACTTGTTGGCCTTCAACTAGCGATTTTTGCGGCAAGAGCAAGCGGCAAGACCGCCATCAACATGGCAGCTCAATCCGCCACCGGCTCTACCCGGCTGATCCGCCAGGCCTGAACACCGGCATAGGAAGCTTCAGGCACATGATTGGTCATCTCGATGTAGCGCGGATGATCGGCGACCTCCCCGGCGGCGATTGAAACCAAGCTCCAGCGTTCGGGAACGAACGAGCCCGGCATCGCGGTTTGCGCCAGGGTCTGCAAAAATGTCTGGTCGAAGACGATGGCCCCCTCAAGGTCCATTGAGAGCAGGCTGGCCCCCTCAAAGCTGCTCTCGATGATCATCGCATCCCGGAAGCTCGCCCCGGCGATCGAAGCCCCTGTGAAGTCCACCATGGCAACAACCGCGCCGTCAAACACCGGCGCAATGGCATTGACGCGCGCAAACCCGGTTTTGTGGATCACGCTGTTGCTGAAACTGATCCCGGCCATGCTGGTGGGCAGATAGTCGAAATCGCCCGCGGTAAACAGCTCCGACACATCGCCCGCCGCCAGAGAGGAGAAATCCGAATCGCGAACCACCGCATTTTCGATCCGGGCATGATCGAGCTGCGCCGCCCCGAACAGGCAGCCGACCATCCGCGTCCAGGAGAAATCGGCAAAAGCCAGCCGCGCATGCTGCATCGAAAGCCCGCCCGCCAGTTCGCGGCGGAACTCGGCAAAGGAAAAATCCGCTCCAAGGGCGGTCAGCATTTCGGTCTCGAGAATGGAATTGGCTGTCAGCATGGTCAGCAGGTCGCCACGCTCAGGGCTGACTGAGCGGTCCACCAGACGCTCATTGTCCGCGCCTTCCCCGCCGGCATCCAGTAGGCTGGGGTCTGCCAGCGCATCCGGTCTGTGGGCAAGCGCCGTCCGGATCAATCCGTCGGCATCGCGTGGATTTGCATTGGACGGTGCAAGATACCGGTAGGGTCGGGCCACGAGGCTAGCGGCGACAATGCGCCCGCGGGTGGAACTTGAAAGATTCGACAATCCGAAATTGTCGATTTTGCCGCCAGCATCCAGAAATGCTTGCCGTTCCGCTCCGATCAGAGCCCCGATCTCCACCACTTCCGGGCCGATCTGGGCACTGCGTTCGGCTTCCGCGAGCTGGATCTGGGTATCGATCAGCGAATTCTGGAAATCGATGCGCTGGTTCTGCTCCACCAGCAACACCGATTGCGCACGAAGCAGTTTGTTTTGCTCAAACAGCAATGCAGAGCCCGCAAGAGCCGCCATGGCGGCAATCAAGCCAGTGATCGACGCGACCAGCCAGCGACGGCTCGACACCCATGCGTAACGCGCCAGCGCAATCTCGGCGAAATCCCGTGCGGCATTGGTGGCCTCTTCCACCTTCTGGCCCGCTGCATAGCGCGCCACATCGGCAAGTGGCCCGGCGAACCGGGTGACTTCAATCTCCGAGCGGCGGAACATCCAGCGCCACAAGGGCTGCCGGAACACGAACACCAGCGAGAGGATGACGAGGACGAACAGCAAGGCCCCAAGGATGATCCCAAGCACCACCGATCCATGATCGCTGAGAAACCCCGGCATGAAGATTGCCGCCGGAATCCCGCAGGCAACACCCAGCACGAAAAGCAAGAACCCCACCCCGGAACGTCCGGCAGAGCGGCTGCGTTCTTTCCCTGCCTCAAGTTGACGCCCTGCAGCGTCTTCATCGTCGCTCAACGCCGCATCCAGATCGCTGGCGTCAAAGTCATCCTTTCCAGCCACGTCCCAATCCCCGGTTGCCCAAAGCCTCCCTCAAGACCAACTGGCCATGCAGCAGCCCAAGGCGAACTCTAGCCAAAGAACGTAGAAAGGAAAAGAAGATCGGTAAGCAGTGATCCATGACACTACAAATGCATGGCTGTTGCCGCTTGACCATGCCGCGTTGGAAGGGGCATTTGTGGTCCATGACCGAACCGATTTTTTCTCCCTTCCCTATACAAAGCCCCACCGGCGCCCATCTTGCCGTGCGCCACATGCCGCCCCAGGGCCAGGCCCGCGGCGTGGTGCAGATCAACCATGGCCTGGCCGAGCACGCCGCCCGCTATGAACGCTTTGCCAGGTTTCTCGCGGCCCGTGGCTATCACGCCTATGCCCACGACCATCGCGGCCATGGCGCCACCCGCGCCCCTGATTCGATCCCCGGCGCCTTTTCCGGGTCCGGCGGCGCGGCAAAGGTCATCGCCGATGTTACAGCCATCCATGCACTGATCGCCGAGCGCCATCCCGGCCTGCCGGTTGTCACCTTCGGCCATTCCATGGGCGGTTTAATCACTCTGAATTTCGCTCAAGCCCACCCTCAGGCAAGCGCGGCAGTTGCGATCTGGAATTCCAATTTCAATGCCGGAGTGCTCGGACGGGCTGGCCAGGCGCTGCTAGCGGTCGAAGCCTTTTTCAAGGGCTCGGACACACCCAGCACGATCCTGCCCAAACTCACCTTCCAGACCTGGGCAAAGGCAATGAAAGACAGCCGAACCGATTCCGACTGGCTCTCACGCGATGAGGCCGAGGTCGATTCCTATATCGCCGATCCGCTTTGCGGCTGGGATGCCACCGTCAGCATGTGGCGCGATATTTTCGACATGATCTATGCCGGCAGCAGAGCCGATAATCTGGCGCGGCTGCCAAAATCCCTGCCGGTCCATCTGATCGGCGGCGCCGAAGACCCCGCAACCGACAAGGGCGCGGCGGTCATCTGGCTGGTCTCGCAGATGAGGAAAGCCGGTCTTACCGATGTCAGCGCCGAAGTGCTGGCGGGGACCCGGCACGAAACCCTCAACGAGATCAACAGCGACAAGGCCATGGCTGATTTTGCAAACTGGCTTGATCAGGTCATCGCGCCAGCGGCCTGATCCTCGACCTGCAAAAACTGTCGCAACACCCAAGGCTCGGAAAGGCGCAGCTGCGGGCGTGACACACTCCGGAAAAACCTGCTAACTGACAATCCGCGAACCGGAGGGCCGACCATGTTTGCAGACCTTTTCACACTCGACAATTTCACCACATTCCTGGTTTTGACCGCGCTGGAAACAGTGCTCGGTTTTGACAATTTGCTCTACATCTCGATCGAGGCGAAAAAGGTCGATCCGGCCCGCGCGGCGATGGTGCGCCGCTGGGGCATCATTCTCGCCATTGTGCTCAGGATCGTGCTGCTGTTTGTGGTGCTGCACCTGATCGCCCTGTTCGACGAGCCGTTCTTCGAGATCGCCTTGCCCTTTTTCTCAGGAGCCGTCAGCGGCCATTCGCTGATTGTGCTAGTCGGTGGCGTGTTCCTGATCTACACCGCGACCAAGGAGATTTTCCACATGATCGGCGTCGATGATCTGGAGCACGACACCAACCGTCCGGTGCGCCGCTCGGTCGCCGTCGCCCTGGTCTGGATCGTCGTCATGAACCTCGTCTTCTCCTTTGACACCGTGCTCTCGGCGGTCGCGCTGACCGACCATTTCATCGTCATGACCGCAGCGATCGTTGTTTCAGGCGCGCTGATGGTGCTGATGGCCGACACGGTTGCAAGCTTCCTCAACAAGAACCGCATGTACGAGGTGCTGGGCCTGTTCGTGTTGTTGCTGGTCGGTTTCATGCTGATGTCGGAAGGCGGTCACATCGCCCATCTCACCTTCTTCGGCTTCCCTGTCGAGCCGATGGCCAAGACCACCTTCTACTTCGTGCTGGTGACCCTGGTCGCAGTCGAAATCGTACAGTCGCGCTACCAGAAGCGGCTGCTTGCCGAGCGCGCGCTCAAGAACAAGACCGGAGCCTGATACCGCATGAGCAATCCTGACCCCTCGCACACCGCACCGGCCCCGCTTGCCGGTGTCCGGGTGATCGAACTGGCACGCATTCTGGCCGGGCCCTGGGCCGGTCAGCTGCTCGCCGATCTCGGTGCCGATGTGATCAAGATCGAGCATCCTCAGGGCGGCGACGACACCCGGCGCTGGGGTCCGCCCTTCGTCACCGGTGCGGATGGCGAAAACCTCTCGGCCGCCTATTATCATTCGGCCAACCGCGGCAAGCGCTCGATCACGCTCGACATCGCCAGCGCCGAGGGGGCTCGGACCGCACGTGATCTGATCGCCACCGCTGATGCGGTGATCGAGAACTTCAAGGTTGGCGGCCTGAAGAAATACGGCCTCGACTATGACAGTCTCAAGGCCGCCAATCCGCGTCTCGTCTATTGCTCGATCACCGGCTTCGGCCAGACCGGGCCTTACGCCCCGCGCGCCGGTTATGATTTCATCATCCAGGCCATGGCCGGCATGATGTCGATCACCGGCGAGCCCGGCCGCGAGCCGCAAAAGGCGGGCGTTGCCATCTCCGACATCTTCACCGGGCTCTATTCGGTCATCGCCATTCAGGCAGCCCTTCGCCATGCGGAAAAGACCGGCGAAGGTCAGATGATCGACATGGCGCTGTTTGACACCCAGGCCGGAATTCTGGGCAACCAGAACCTCAACTATCTGGTCTCCGGCGAGGCCCCGGTGCAGATGGGCAATGCCCATATGAACATCGCGCCCTATGAGGTGTTCCCGGTCTCTGATGGCCACGTCATCATCGCGGTCGGCAATGACGGCCAGTTCCAGCGCTTCTGCAAACTGCTGGGCGCCGGCGCCATGGCCGCCGATCCGGATTTCCAGACCAACCCGTCGCGCGTTGCTCACCGCGAGCGGCTGCGCACAGAAATCATCGCGGCAATGAGCCGCTTCACCAAGGCCGGGATGCTCGCCGCCTGCGAAGCCAACGCCGTGCCTGCCGGACCGATCAACACTATCGCCGAGATGTTCGATGACCCGCAGGCAATTGCCCGCGGCATGCAGATGGAGCTGACCGATCAGGCGGGCACGGGAATTCCTTCGGTGCGCGCACCGATCATCCTGCCTGCCTCGCCGCTCAATTACGACCGGCCGAGTCCGCGTCTGGGTGAACACACCGATGATGTTCTCGAAGAACTCGAACGTTTGAAAAGCACAAGGAAGAAGACCTGATGACTGGCATGCGAACCGGCGGGCAACTCATTGTCGACGCGCTCAAGGCCAATGGCGTGGAGCGGCTGTTCTGTGTGCCCGGCGAGAGCTATCTCGCAGTTCTCGACGCGCTGGTGGATTCGGGCGTCGGCGTCACCGTCTGCCGTCAGGAGGGCGGCGCGGCAATGATGGCAGATAGCTGGGGACGACTCACCGGCAAACCCGGCGTCTGCTTCGTCACCCGCGGCCCCGGTGCCACCAATGCCACCGCCGGTCTGCACATCGCGCGCCAGGATTCGATCCCGATGGTGCTGTTCATCGGCCAGGTGCAGCGCGATGCGCGCGAACGCGAGGCCTTCCAGGAGGTCGAATACCGCCGCGCCTTCACCGAATTCGCCAAATGGGTGGCCGAGATCGATGATCCGGCCCGCATCCCCGAATTCGTCAACCGCGCCTTCTCCGTCGCCCAGTCCGGCCGCCCTGGTCCTGTGGTGCTGGCGCTGCCCGAGGACGTGTTGCGCGAGATGGTCGAGAACCCGCCCGCCGAAATCCTTGCGAACCCGGTTCCCGCGATTCATCCGGGCGCGGCCCAGATCAAGGATCTTGCAGAACGCCTCGCCCGTGCCGAGCGCCCGGTGATGATCCTCGGCGGCACCCGCTGGACCGAAGGAGCGGTCCAGCAGGTCGAGCGCTTCGCCGAGCGGGCGCAGATCCCCGTTGGCTGCTCGTTCCGCCGCCAGATGCTGTTTGACCACACCCACCCCTGCTATGCCGGCGATGTCGGCATCGGCATCAACCCGGCGTTAGCTGATGAGATCACCAACTCCGATCTGGTGCTGCTGGTCGGCGGACGTTTCTCCGAAATGCCCTCCTCGGGCTACACGTTGATGGACATTCCGCATCCCCGCCAGCCGCTGGTGCATGTCCATGCCGACAGCGACGAGCTTGGCCGTGTCTACCGCCCGACCCTGGCGATCAACGCGGATCCGGCCTCTTTCGCCGAGGCGCTGTCCGCCATCGACACTGCCCCCTCGCCTGGCAGGGCCGAGCGGGTCGCGCGCATCCATGACGCCTATCTCACCTGGTCAACCCCGCCCGAAACCGGACCGGGCGACGTTCATATGGGCCCGATCATCAACTGGCTGCGCGATCACCTGCCCGAAGACGCGATCCTGACCAATGGCGCGGGCAATTACGCCACCTGGGTGCACCGCTATGTGCGCTTCCAGAAATTCGCCACCCAGGCCGCCCCCGCCTCGGGTTCGATGGGCTATGGCGTGCCCGCCGCTGTGGCCGCCAAGCAGGCCTTCCCGGAGCGCACCGTCGTGGCCTTCGCAGGTGATGGCTGCTTCATGATGCACGGCCAGGAGTTCGCCACCGCGATCCAGCACAAGCTTCCGGTCATCATCGTGGTGGTCAACAACTCGATGTACGGCACCATCCGCATGCATCAGGAGCGCGACTACCCGGGCCGTGTGAGCGCGACCGAACTGACCAATCCGGACTTCGCGGCGCTGGCCCGCGCCTATGGCGGCCATGGCGAGACGGTGGAGAGAACCCAAGACTTCGCCGCCGCCTTCCAACGCGCCGAAGCCAGCGGCATACCGGCGATCATCGAGGTCAAGCTTGATCAACAGGCGATCACCCCGACACGGACATTGGAGCAAATCTCGGGCAGCGGGGTGACAAAGGCGCGCAGCTGACAGGAAGCCGTCTTGCAAGTGCGCAATGCCGCACCACATGCAGAGCATGAAAAATCTTACGCCCCTCACCGTCTGGTATGATGGCGAATGCCCCGTGTGCCGCCAGGAGGTGACGCTGTACAGCCGCATGGACCGCCATGACCTGATCAACTGGGTCGATATTGGCGCACTTGACGACACTGAGTTGCCGCCCGGCAAGAGCCGCGACGATCTGCTTGGCCGGTTTCACACCCGCCCGCAGAGCGCCGGAAGCGATCGCCCGGACAACAAGGACGGCTACCTGATCGGGGTGGATGCCTTTGCCGCGATCTGGCAGCGGCTGCCCTGGCTGAGACGAGGCGCATTCCTGTTTCACACGCCCGGCATCCGGCAGCTCGCAAAACTCGGCTATCTCGGATTTCTCAAATGGCAGCGCGGCCATCGCGCCCGCCGCGAAGCGGTTGCCAAGGCCATCACCTGACCCTGGCCCGAAGCGCAACACCAGCCCGGTCCGGGTAAATCAGCCTCTCAGATGCGCCGTGTGCTGATAGACAGAGGTCGAACGCGCGCCAGAGCGGCAATAGCCAAGCATGGGTTGAGGCATTTCCTCGATCGCGTCGACCATCTCGCGCACCGCATCCGCCGTCACGCCCATCGGGCCGATGGGAATATGCCGCACCTCAAGCCCGAGCGCTTCAGCGGCCTGCTTGACGCTGTCAAAGCCCGGCTGGTCCGGCGCTTCGCCGTCGGGACGGTGACAGACGATTGACTTGAACCCGGCCGCCTTGATGGCTTCGAGGTCCTCGGCGGAAATCTGCCCGGCGACGGAATAGGTTTCATTGATCGGTCGAAGGTCCATGACGATGCCCGTTTTCTGCAAGGAGGCCGCGCGGCGGGGCCGGAGCGGCGGCAAGAATTGCTGTGTGCAAGGTTTAGGCAATGGCCTGCGCGGCGTCAATGTGCCACGAGCAACGCCTGTGCCGCCGGTTGACGCTAAAACCTGCATGAATTACTCCACAATCACACAGCATGGCGTTTCCATGTCTTCACAGGATGCGGAAGCACTTTGATACAGCGACGTCTGGCACCTTAGACAAAGGACATCCCGCCCGTGGGCGAACGCGCACTCAAGATCCTGGCCTGGATAGTCTCGCTGCTGTGCCTGGCGCCCATTGTTGCGGTCGCCTTCGCGGCCGTGTCGGGAACCTTCGACACCTGGAACAGCCTGATGGGCACGGTGATGCCGGGCTATGCCTGGACCACGCTGCAACTGGTCGTTCTGGTGGGGATTGGCACGGCAATTGTCGGCACGGCAACCGCCTGGCTGGTGACCACCTGCCATTTCCCCTTCCGCCGCACCTTCGAGATCGTGCTGGCGCTGCCGCTGGCATTTCCCGCCTATGTGCTCGCCTATGCCTACACCGATCTGCTCGATCACCCCGGCGCGGTGCAGACGGCGCTGCGTGATGTCACCGGCTGGGGGCCGCGCGATTACTGGTTCCCCGAAATCCGCTCGCTCGGCGGCGCCGCCGCGATGCTGGTTTTCGTGCTCTACCCCTATGTTTATCTGCTCGCCCGCGCTGCGTTCCTGAAGCAGTCGCCGACCGCCTATTTCGCCGCCCGCACCCTCGGCCACACGCCCTGGTCCGCCTTCTGGCGCGTCAGCCTGCCGATGGCGCGGCCAGCCATCGCCGGTGGTGTGCTGCTGGCGCTGATGGAAACCATTGCCGATTTCGGCACCGTGGCGCATTTCGGCGTGCAGACCTTCGCCACCGGGATCTATCACGCCTGGTTCTCGATGGGTGACCGCATGGCCGCTTCGCAGCTGGCGCTCTGCCTGCTCGTCGTGGCGCTGACCTTCGCCCTGCTGGAACGCGCCCAGCGAGGCGCTGCCAAACGCTTCCCTGCCGGGTCGAGACAGGAAACCATGGAACGCCACCCGCTCGCAGGCTGGCGCGCCGCGAGCGCCTTCGCAGCCTGTGCGGTGCCGGTGGCAATCGGCTTTGCGATCCCGCTCGTGGTACTGTTCGACATGGCAATTGACGCCGGCCGATCGCCGTTTTCGCCGCGCTATCTCGGCTATGTCGAAAACACCCTGACACTGGCCTCGATCACGGCACTGATCACCGTCGCAGCCGCGGTTGTTATCGGCTTTTGCGCCCGCATTGCACCTAGCCTGGCCGCGCGCTTTTCCGCCACCGCGGCCGGCATCGGTTACGCCGTGCCCGGCGGTGTCATCGCGGTCGGCCTGCTTGTCCCATTCGCAGCCCTCGACAACATGATCGACGCCTGGGCGCGGACCAATTTCGAAGTTTCCACCGGCCTCCTGTTCACCGGATCCATCGGGCTTCTGGTGGTGGCCTATATGGTCCGCTTCATCGCCGCCGCCCTCGGTGCCTTCGACACCGGCATTTCCGCAATCAAGCCCAACATCGACGCCGCCGCGCGCACGCTCGGACGCGGCTCCGGCCGGATGCTGTTCGAGATCCACCTGCCGCTGCTCAGGCCGAGCCTGCTCACCGCGCTGCTGATCGTCTTTGTCGACGTCATGAAGGAACTGCCGGCAACCCTGATCATGCGGCCCTTCAATTTCGACACGCTGGCCGTCCAGGCCTACCGCCTCGCCTCCGACGAACGCCTGCAACAGGCAGCCCTGCCCTCGCTGATGATCGTCGGCTTCGGCCTGCTGCCGGTGATCCTGCTGTGCTACACGATCGGCAAGACAGGCCGGACCAAAACAGCGGTCAGGCCGAAGATTGATGCGTTCGTGCCAGCCGGGTGAGGTCCGCTGAGGGCGGGGAGCAGTCTTTCGCTGCGGGCTGCGCCAAGGTCCGCTATGCAGGACGATGTAGAATACACCAAACAAACTGGACCCTCTCAGTCACACATCTGGCCTTCGATAGGCTACTTCAAGATGCTGGAAAATCCATCGGGTCCGGCCAAGAAATCCAGAAAACTTCTCACCTTCGCAGGCAGATAGCTGCGATCAGCATAGATGGCCTGAATATGTAATTTCGGCCACGCGATCATCGGCAGTACGGCTTCAAGTCTGCCGTCTTCTATATCGTCCTGAGCGGCCCAGTTCGGAAGCATGGCAAAGCCCATGCCAGCAACAGCCGCTTGATGGAGAATGCTCTCGTTGGCGCTCACCAAGATTGGCCTGAGTTTGACATCTACCCCGTCTTCACCGCCGAACTTGATCCGGCCGTCCGCAGCTACCTGATCATAAGCAAGCATAGGCGCGTTGTTGAGATCACCGGTGGTTTTGGGACGGCCAAAGTTATCCAGAAAAGCAGGGGCAGCTACCAGTTGAAACGTAACATCTGCCAGTTTTCGCGCGATCAAGCCCTCATCCAACTTAAACGCAACACGCAGTGCCAGATCGACACCCTCTTCAACCATGCTTATCTTGCGGCCACTTAAGTCGACATCAAAAGTCACATGCGGGTTTAGCTGATGATAGGCGGTCAATAGTTTCGCAAAGGCCGGATTGGACATCCAGACAGGCATCGACATTCTGAGCGTACCGCGCGGCGAAAGACTGTTTGAGATCAATTGCGCTTCGGCTTTGGCTAGCTCGTCAAGCAAAGGGCGGATCGTTTGCAGGTACTGCGCGCCAGCCTCGGTCAGACTGACGTTCCGGCTGTTGCGATTGAGCAGGCGCGCACCGACGCGCGCTTCGACATGTTTGACGTGTTTGCTGGTCATCGCAGGCGAGAGGCCAAGGCGCTCCGCCACGGCAGAGAAGTTTTTGTGTTCAGCGACTTCGGCAAAAACACGCAGGCTCAGAAGTGTGTCCATTATCAACTCACAGTAAACGGTAGACCAATTAATAGCCTAATGATGCCTCTAGGGGAATGGTTTATTCCTGATCTCATCCCAACACGCTAAAGAAGCGGTTTTTAGGAAGAGAACGACATGACAACGATTGACACGAACCCCGTACAAGCCGGCAAGGGCTGGACTATTGGCCTATGGGGCGCCCAAGGCCTTTTGGCCGCAATGTTCCTGATGGCAGGCTCGACAAAGCTGATGTCCGGATCGGCCGAATTGGTCGCGATGGGTATGGGCTGGGCGGAAAACGCGCCCTTATTCCTGATCAAATTCATTGGCCTTGCCGAGGTAGCAGGCGCGCTTGGCCTGATCCTGCCATCTGCGACACGCATCATGCCGCATCTGACGAAACTGGCCGCGACCGGTCTGGCCGTGATTATGGTTCTGGCCGCTGGCCTGCACATCACACGCGGCGAATTCGAAGTGGTGCCGGTCAACGTGATCCTCTTTGCACTGACCGCATTTGTGATCTGGGGCCGCACCAAGAAGGCACCGATCGCACCGCGCGCTTGATCCACCCTGACGCGCCCCGGCCTCTCCCGCCGGGGCGCCCTTTCTTCTGCAATAGGTCGCCATCCCATGCTCAATTCCGTGCCCCTCACCAAAACAAACCTTTCCCCGCAATATGACCGCGTGTCGTGGGGGGTGGTCGAGCTTCAGGTGACCGACCTTGATCGTGCGATTGAATTCTGGAGCTCGGCCCTGGGATTGATCGAACGCGATCAGTCAGCGTCCGGCATCGCACTCGGAACAAGGGATCGCACACTGATCGTCCTTCATTCCGGCGCGGATACCCCTGTCGCAGCCCCTTACACGGGCATGTATCATGTCGCGATTGGCGTGCGCAGTCAGGCCGAATTTTCCCGCATGCTTGCCCGTTTGATCCAACTGAACGTGCAAGTCGGGCCGACGGATCACTTGATGGCGAAATCGCTATATCTCCAAGATCCTGATGGCCTGGAGATCGAGATCACCTATGAGACACCTGAAAGGTTTGGCCATTTCGGCGATATGTCTAAGGGCCTGACTTTGTACAGTGTTAACGGCGAAGCCCATTCTGGGCGCGGACCGCTGGATGTGCGGGCCGAACTGTCACATGCGGCGGGCGCAGACCCGATGGCACCCTTGGCGGACGACAGCTACCTCGCGCATCTGCACTTCAAAGTCCCAGCACTTGAGCCTGCTTTGGAATGGTACGAGACCCTTGGATTTGAGCGTCACCTGACGCTGGACGCTTGGGGCTTTGCCGATATGGGCGCGGGCGCTCCCAACACGCACCGTTTGGCCATGAATATCTGGGCCGGCCCCAATAACCCGCCTATGCCGCAAGGTATGGCTGGGTTGGTGCACTACGAATTGATCACACACAGCGAGATTGTCGCCTCACCACATCTGCGCCAAGACGGCGATGCCTTGCGCGGAACCGATCCCGCAGGCGTCGCAGTTACCCTTCGCAGTGCCAAATAGGGGCGCCTCATGACAAATTCCCCGACATCCTACCGCCCCGCACAGATCGTTTTGCACTGGGTCGTTTTCGCGGCCATCTGGGTGCAATGGCTTATCAACGAGCCTATGAAACGCACCATAGAGGCGATGCAGACTGGCGCTACGTCTGCAGGCAACGACATGACCATGGCCTGGGTTCATGTAGGCTTTGGATCGACGATCTTTATTGCTGTGATGGCACGGCTTTATCTGCGCTACCGCTTTGGTGCGCCTGGTCACGCCCCTGGCACATCCCCGACGCAGGCCAAGATTGCCACAATTGTACACTGGTCGCTTTACGGAACACTGATTGGCATGGTGATCACGGGTGGGATGACATGGAACGGTGTCGCTGATTTGGGCTATGTGCATTGGCTTTTGAATATTGTGCTCTTCGGCCTGATCACCGCCCACGCTGCTGCGGCCATTTTTAACCAGTACGTGCGCAAGGACGGCACGCTGGCGCGGATGATCCCTGCCATTAAGAAGTGAAGATATCGCCCGAGACGCGACGGAAACCAACGGCTCGGGCGTATCACCCCGAAATCCACATGAGTTTGGACCCCGAAATGAAACGTTTCTTTGAAGCAACCTCACCTTACTTCACATGGGCAGTGCTGGCTTCTCTCGGGATCATGATGACATTCACCGCGCTGACATCCGATGATCCTCGGATTTTCCATCAACTAGTGCACCCGTCCGGTGAAACCTCCGCACGGTTGTTGATCGTGCTGATGATGGCGACCCCTTTGGCGATGCTGCTGAAGGGATGGCGCGGACCGCAATGGTTGAAACGCAACCGCCGTTACTTGGGCGTTGCTTCTTTTGGCTATGCGCTGCTGCACACGATTTTCTACCTGCTAGACAAAGCGTCTGTGGCCACTGTGGTCGGGGAATTGCCGCGGCTTTATATCTGGACCGGCTGGATCGCGTTTATCATATTTGTGCCACTGGCTCTGACGTCCATGGATTACTTCGTGCGCAAAATGGGCAAGTGGTGGAAGTGGTTGCAACGCTGGACCTATGCCGCCGCCGTGTTGACACTGGTGCACTGGGCCGCATTGAACGATTGGGACGGCGCGGCACCCGCCCTGATCCACTTTGGTCCCCTGATCGTGCTTGAGGCCTACCGTATTTGGTACTGGTATCTGCGGCCACGACCCGTCGTGGCATAGTGATCAGCTGAAGATCGAAGATCAACCTATCACGCAAAGCGAAGTGGTTGGTTTCTAGAGCCACGGTGCCACTCGTTATTCTTGCGTTCGATACTTGAGGATGAGACCTGACATTAACAGATGGAGCGCGCATGTCCGCTCAAGGGCCGAAAGCCCCACCACACCACACCACCGCACACAAAAAGGCCCGGACGCCAAATGCCCAGGCCTCTTCATGTCTCCCGGGGGCGAACGGTCATTGCCCCGGGAGTGAACTCTGTTGGCTCTGTCGCGGCTTACTTGTAGCCGACCTCATTGTAGATTTCCTGGGCGCGGGTCTGGTTTTCACCCAGCGCCGACAGGTTGAGCGTATCGGCGGTAAACTCGCCCAGGCCCTCGACCGCCGAATTGGCTTCGACGCCTTCCACGACCGGATATTCATTGTTGCCATTGGCGAAGTAGCTCTGGGCGGATTCGCTGGTCAGATACTCCATGAACTTCACCGCATTTTCAGCATGCGGAGCATGCGCGGTCAGGGCAACACCCGAGATGTTGACATGGGTGCCATTGCCGCCCTGGTCCGGGAAGACGATGCCGATCCGCTCAACCGCGTCGCTCAGCCCTTCCACGGAGCCGGTGATCGCGCGCACGAAATAATAGGTGTTGGACAGCGCGATCGCGCATTCGCCCGAGGCAATGCCGCGAAGCTGGTCGGTGTCGCCGCCCTGCGGCTCACGCGCCAGATTGTCCTTCAGACCCTGTGCCCAGGCCTTGGCGGCCTCTTCGCCATTGTGCGCGATCTGCGAGGCAAGCAGCGAGAGCATGTAGATGTTGGTGCCCGAGCGGGCGCAGACCTGGCCCTTGTATTTCGGGTCGGCCAGATCGGCATAGGTCTGCGGCGGTTCGCTGACCTTGTCCTTGTCATAGAAGATCACTCGGGCGCGGGTCGACACGCCGAACCAGTGGCCATCGGGATGACGCAATGCTTCGGGAATGCGCTCTGCAAGCACCTCCGACTGCACCGGAGCCAGCAATCCGGCCTGGTCGGCGCGCCAGATGCGGCCGGCATCGACGGTGATGAACACATCGGCCGGGCTGTTGGCGCCTTCCGCCTTCAGCCGCTCGATCAGCTCGTCATCCTTGGCCTCGATCAGGTTGACCTTGATGCCGGTGGCATCGGTGAAATCGCTGTAAAGCCGCTCGTCGGTGTCATAGTGGCGCGAGGAATAGATATTGACCTCACCTTCCGCATGCGCCGGAAGGGCCGTGCCGGCAAACATCGAAACAGAAGCGAGAAGCGCGAGCAGTCTTGGAGCCGAAATGGCCATAGATAACCTCCCTGGGTTTCAGACAATTAAACATGACTGTTAATATCATGTTTATTAATCACCCAGAACGGTGTCAACAGCGGGAATCCTAAAACCGGACTTTTTGTTGAAAGTTTTTGCAGTCAGCCCACGCCACCCGTTTGACGCCGCAGCCTCCAGCCACGAGTCGAGCGGTCCTCGCACCCGGCCCGGCAGACCCTTATCTTCCACAAGTCATTGTTTTTAAAAGAAATTGTGCGTCGCCACAACAACCCGGATTCAGATTCATTGATTCTATTGGCTAATTGGGTGCTTGCCATATTTGGTTCCCGGACTCGTCGCCACATAAGTGCGGATTCAGAGGTCTCATCGCCAGATAAGTTCGGATTCAAACAGCGACCCCTGTCACGCCGCCCTAACTTGGCTCAGCTCTTAAGAGCACAATGCCCGATGGTCACTGAGTCGTGTAGCAGAATTCTCGCTTGGTATCATTGTTGGTCCAGCAAGCCCGGTTCAGACTAATACTCGTTAAACTTATGGTCGAACCGTTTATCAGATAGGGCTGACTTCTCTGACCTGCTTCCCTGAGATGTCCTCGATTTTGGGTTAGCCTGTTCCACCACGCCGGGGGACACGATCGAAACCTCCACAACCGAATAACCCCGCTCGGTAATCTGAGCGTCACCATCCCGCTCGAAATCGTCACTCAATTTGACTTTGCCCATCAAGGCCTTCTTTCCTCGAAAGAAGGGGAGAAGACATCTACAAATCTAGGGGTAATTCAAATACCTACAATTGCGATTGGTTCAATTTCAATATGACGGCATCACGAGAAACGTGTAAGGGTGTTCGCGTTAGGCGTTTAACTTTTGGCCGAGTTATGGTAGTTTTTTTTGCAACATCCTGAAAAAATCACACATCTCGGAACCGACTTTTCGCTGAAGCACCTGTGGGCCCGAACTGACTCGTTCGAGTGGCGAAAAGTCACTGGTGAAACGGTAGTTTTTGACGTTACCACGATGTTTACCGATCATTGTTACACAGACGAACAGTTACCTTTCGTAGAGGGCTGCTACGCTGTTGAAGGCAATATAAAAAACAGAGTTTTTTGCCCTGATCGATATGCAAGATCGATACAACTTCCTCATCTACTTAATTCGCTTATTTGTAAACCAGGGACCGGAGTTAATCTCACGCAAAAACGCAATTGGATGAGTCTTGTGCTCGCTATGGAGCCTCCATTGAAGCACGGAGACAGATACTATATTTTCTTTCATGTGAAAGGAACAGGTATCCAGAACAATGGGCGACATGAGGTGATTCTGTACGTAGAGAGCGCGTACGCAAAGGAGTTGCGCATTGATGTCAGGAGACGAGCCCCGTTTGGACGAGTTGTGGAAGAGACTGTCTTTGGAATTCAGCAAACTAAAGGCGGCAAAAGCCGCCCTTAGTGGTATTCCAACTCGACCTACCAAGCCTTTCGGCCCATCGGCGTAACCGTATGACTGAGGTCTCCCCCAGTGGGCTAGCGCTATCCGCAGTATACTGCGTCAGTCGCTCTATCGCTAGCTACCTCCACGCGTTTCATCGCAGAAGCTCAAATTACAACTTTCTTATACCGCACATGTTCCCAAAAAATCAACAAGAATCTTAATTGAGTCCGCACTTATGTGGCGACGAGTCCGGACTTGTGGTGGCTGAGTCCGCCCTGTTGTGGCGATGGACAGAAATGGTGGGCCCGGAGGGACTCGAACCCCCAACCAATCCGTTATGAGCGGACGGCTCTAACCAGTTGAGCTACAGGCCCGGAGGGTCACGGCAGCCCATTGTGCTGCGCGCAGGCCGCAATTGCAAAAATTGTGGCCAATATCCTCGACCGGACTGACCGTCCGGAGGTTGGCGGTTTAGCCCAAAACATCTGCCTTCACAAGAAGGCGCAAGCACGCAATTGCGATGCCGGGCACAGTGCGCGAGCCCCAGGCCATAGCCCCGGCGTTACAGCCAAACGGTTGCTCTATACCGGCCGAAAACCCTGACACCGCACAGCCTTGAGCGGAAGAGAACGCTTGCAGGCTAAAGCCGCTCGCCGCAATGCGTCCACATTCGCGCGCCAGAAAAGGGCCGTCACAACATTGTGCACCAATCGGATCGGAGATTTTCATGACCTCAGCATTGCTTGCGCGCCGCCGCGCGCTTGTCGCGGGCGCTTTCGCAGCCGGCCTGTTTGCCGCGGGCTTGCTCGCGCCCCAGCCTGCCGCCCATGCCCAGGAGGCCGGCGCGGCTGAGCCCGGTGTGATCACCGTGTCCGCAGAAGGCGTGGCCGCAATTGCACCCGACATGGCCGTGATCTCGCTGACCGTGCTGCGCGAAGCTGAAACCGCGCGCGCGGCCCTTGATGCCAACAACGAGGCGATGAGCCAGGTTCTCGAAGCCATGAAGGCCGAAGGCATCGCCGAGCGCGATCTGCAGACAGGCAATTTCTCGATCCAGCCGCGCTGGGTCTACCCGCAGCAAACCAACAACCAGGCAGAAGAGCCGCGGATCGTCGGCTACACGGTCAACAACACGCTCACCGTGCGCCTTCGCGACCTGGCCCGCCTTGGCGCCATTCTCGACAGCTCGGTCAGCCTCGGGGTCAACCAGGGTGGCAACATCCTGTTCACCAATGATGATCAGGAGGCGATCCGCCAGACCGCCCGCATTGACGCGGTCAACAAGGCCAAAGCCAAAGCAGAGACAATCTCCGAAGCGCTCGGCGTCGAGCTTGGCCGCATCAAGCAGGTGTCCGAGAACGCCCGCGGCAGCGCTCCAATACCGATGATGCAGGCCGAGATGGCAATGGCCTCCAGATCCGCGGACGCGGTCCCGGTGGCAGCCGGCGAGAGCGAGTATCGCGTCACCGTCAGCGTCACCTGGGAAATCGACCAGTAGCAACGCCAGGGCCTGAATTGACACAGCAAAACCCCGGGACGCTGAGCTCCCGGGGTTTTGTGTCAAAAGCTGTTGTGTGGCGGCTCTAGCGGCGGACGGCGATCACCGGGCAACGGTGCTCATTGGCAAAAACAACCCGCACCGGGCGGTGGTGCTTGAAGCCCTCAATGACAACCCGGCGGTAACCGGCGCGAACGATGTCGGCGCGACGGACGCCCATGTGGCGGGCCTTCTTGAGCGCGCGGTGCGGCTTGCAGAAGCCCCGGTCGTAGCCGCGGCGGCCTTCAAAACGGTCCCATCCACCGCGATGATGGCGATCCCAGCCGCCGCGATGGTCACGGTCATGGATCATGAAACCGCTGCCTCCGCCGCCAATGGAAAGGCTGAAACCGACATCGCCGGCGGTGGCGGCGGGAGCGGAGGCGGCAAAGCCGGCGGTTGCGACGACGATGGCTGCGAGGGCATTGCGGAACATGGTGTTCATGGCGGTTCTCCTGGTTTGGCGGCGTTGCGCCTGAGCTTTGGGGCTGGATCTGGGTCTCTGGCCTGTTGTCTCGACCGGTTAGCCTGATCGATTGAGACCACCCTAGACCCGTCCGCCTGAACCGAACCGGAACCCTCCATTCATGTTGCGTTCAGCTAGACGGGATGCTCCCCGGGCGCGCTACGCCACCGCCACCAGCCTTCTATTTCGCCGTCTCAGATGTCACGGCCCCAGACCTGGAGCGGTTTGACGCTTTCGTGAGCCTCCCCCGCATCGCGCCAGGAAAATTCGGCCTGCAAACCCTCGAGCGGCCTATAGCCGATGCGCCGCCAGAAAGCGTCGAGCGGCACATAGTCCGCTGGCCGCGCCGGATGATCGGCAGGCCGCACCACAGAGGCAAACACGGCCTTCTCAAAGCCCTGCGAGCGCGCTGCCGCCTCACGCATCTCGAAGAAGGCGCGGCCCGCGCCCTGCCCCCGATACCCGGGCAGCAGCACCGATTCGGCGAGATAGAAAAAGTCCTTCGGATCAAGCCCGGCGCGGGCAAAGGGGGCCGCGAACTCTCTCGCATGATCGGCCAGCGGTGCGGCCGTTGCCGCCCCCACCATGCGCCCGGAGCCATCACGCGCGGCCACGATCACCGCGCCATCGGAGGCAGCGAAGCGGCTGAGATAGCGCCGCTCATAGTCAAGATCGCCATCATAGAGATAAGGCCAGTCGGCAAACACCGCGATCCTGAGCCGCGCCAGATCATCAAGCGCTGCCTCAAGCTCGCTTGCCGCAAGCACCGAAAAGGACAGCGCACCAGCAACCATCGGCTCAGCCGGCCTTCACCTGGGCGATCCAGTCATTGAGATTGTAGGTGGTCGTTACCCGGCTGATCAGCCCGTCATCGATTTCGAAGAAGATGCCGGCGGGCAGCGAATAGCGCTGGCCATTGGCCTCGGGCAGCCCCTCGTCGGTGGCAAGATAGCTGCCATGCACGGTGAATTCGGCCGCCGACCGGCTGCCGCTCTCATTGACCATGATTTCGATGTCGGCGAGGTTTTCGTCATAATGCCGGGTCATCCTGGCGTTGAACCAGCGGAATTTCTCCCGGCCGATCTCGCGCCCGCCCTGGTTCACATCATGGATCACATCCTCGCCGAGACAGGCAAGCATCCCGTCAAAATCCTTGGCGTTGAAGGCCTCAAGATAGGTGCGGATCAGGGCGGCAGTGGCATCACGGCTCATGGTGGTCTCCGGAAGGGAATTGCAGTTTCAGCACTGGTGCCACAGGCCACGACAATCAGGCAAGAGGGCAGCATCACTTCACTGCCCGTATCATGCAGAACGATGCGGCGGCGCAGGCAACGCGCGTCACCGCGCACGCCAGATCCCCCTTCGGCGCAAACCGCCGGCGGGTTCGAAGCAGGTGAAGGTCCGGAGGGCCGCGCGCAGGCTGTGCCGTTCGGAAATTTGGTTGGTGTGCATGTTCCGTCAGAGACGAGACATGCTGGGTGGCGCAGCTTGCGCGCGGGCCCGATTGCCGCCGGATGGTGTCCGCATCCGACAGGCGGTCGCGTGCCGCTTAATCGCCACCCGGACACGAGCGGCTCAAAACGGCATCCGGCTTCATCCGGCACGTGCCTGACCTTGCGTTGAAAATGCGAAGACGCCCAAGCGCCGAACAGGATGTCAAACGCCCGCTCCGCATCCGCAAGGCGGCCCGCCACAGGCCCGTTTCCTCCCCCGTCCCGGCTGCCGGCCGGCGCTGGCCGGCACAAGGGACAAGGGGTTCTCCGGTGGCTGGCTTGGCCGATCATCCCTTCAAGGAAACCCCTCAGGGCTGATCCTGCTGCCAGCGGAACCCGCCGGTGCACCGCCTCCTCCGTCGTCCTGCCGCACGTTACCGCAGAAACCGGGAGGCCTTCCTCCCGCCTGGCCCGGTACGTTTTCGGGTCCATCCGGTGACGGGAGTGCGAAAATGATGGCACGGATGCCGGAAGTGGGGATGAAATTGGGGGATGCATTGTGACAGACCATTGAAATTGCTGGACTTGCCATTGCGGATTTTCCCCAGAGCCAGCAACGTTCAGCGAACCTCAATGTCCCTCCTTGCGGGGGAGATCAGGGCGACCCCTCAAAAATCCGGAAAGCCCCTTGCCCGCCACTCTTCGCGCGGAATCGGGTCGCCGACCTTGAGCGCGAAGTCGATGACGCGCAGGGCGCCGTCGTCGACGGTGCAGCGGAAATTGAGATTGTACCAGGCGCCATCGGCGCGGAAGGCGGCATTGGGGACGGCGAGCACATTGCCGCTTTCGAGCTGGTAGGCGGGCAGCAATTCGGGGCGGAAGGGCGGCGCGCCGTAGCGCAATTGTTCGCGCAGCTCGGTGGTGCAAAGCTGGCTGGCGCGCACGTCGCGCGGCAGATCGCCCAACGCCGTCAGCGCCGCCCGGTTCTGCGTCAGATCCGGTGAAAACAGCTGCTCGGCCTTTGCCAGCGGCTCTGATTCGGAAGGCGGTACGGTTTCGGCCGGTTCCTCAACCGTGGTGTTAGTTGGCGCAACGGTGGCCTCGGCCGCTTCCCCCAGGCCCTCGCCCTCACCCAAACCGTTTTCGGGCAGACCGCTTTCCGGCAAGGCAATCTCCGGCAGGGAGATGGCGGAGTCCGACTCACCTGGTGCCGGGGTCTCTGCGTCTTCGACCGGGTCGGTTGCCGCGTCTTGCGCTGGCGGCTCGGGCGCGTCGACGCGTCCGCCATCGGGCGCCGGCTCCGAACCGCGCTCCTCCTCGCCAAACTCGAACACCGGCCTGAGGGTGGGTATCGGGATGCGATCCGCCGCGATGGCGTCCGGCGGCGTTGGCAACGCGGCCGCCTCGGGCGGGGATTGCGGTTCTGGCTCAGGCTCAGGTTCCGGCTCGGGTTCCGGTTCCGGGGCCTCGGGTTCCGGGGCCTCGGGTTCGGGGGCTTCGGGTTCGGGCGCTGGCTCTTCCACGACTTCCGGCTCCGGCTCCGGTGCCGGTTCTTCCGGTACGGCCTCCTCCACCGGGTCAGCCTCAGGCTCCCCAGCCGGCTCGGGCTCAGGTTCAGGCTCTGGCTCAGGTTCGGGTGGAGGGACCAGCGTGACCTCAATCGCGGTATCTTCAGGCTCCGGCGGGCGCTCGGGCAAGCTCGGGTCCAGGAACAGCCAGGCCAGGATCAGGCCATGCAGACCCAGCGAGATGGATAATCCCCTGGCGAATGGTCCGAACCTGACGCTTTGAAAAACACGCATGACGCATTCCATAGCAGCAAATGCGTGTCTTTGAGGGCACTGCAGCAAAGCTTTGTGATCACATTGATGTTTTCAACCATTTGCATGGGAGCCGACGGGTTTACGCGCCCTGATCCAGGACCGCTGGCGGCCGCAGGACCCGGCCCGATCAAATCCCGGCCTGATCAAATCCGCGCTTGCCCGCCGGCCCGGCGCCTGCGAAGACTTCGGTGAGCAACACGGAACCCACGGAGGAACAGGCAGATGAGCGGATACACGCTGTACTGGAGGCGGGGCTCGGGATCGGTGGTGATCGAGGCCGCGCTGCGCATGATCGGCGCGGATTTCAACTGTGTCGAGATGCAAGACAGCGCCATGTGCCAGACGCCGGAATTCCTGGCGCTCAACCCGGCCGGGAAAGTGCCGGTGCTCGCCTGCCCCTCGGGCCCGGTGATTGCCGAAAGTGCCGCGATCCTGCTGGTGCTCGATGATCTGTTGCCCGAAGCGAGGCTGTTGCCGCCGCACGGCACGCCGGGACGCTCCAAGGCCGTGCAATGGCTGATCTTCATGAGCGCCAACATCTACACCGCAGACCTGCGCTACTATTACCCCGAGCGCCACACCACAGACACAAGCCCCGCGGCGGCCGCGGCGATCAAGCGGCAGTCAGCTCTCGACATGGACCGCGACTTCGCCCAGATCGCCTCAGCCATCGAAGGGCCGTTCCTGCTCGGCGAGACCATGACCATCACCGATGTCTATGCCGCCATGCTCGCCGACTGGCACGCTCCGGCGATGCAACTGCCGGAGATCGCAACGCTGGTTGCCCATGTACTGGAGAATGAAGCGGTGCGCACGGCCTGGGAAAATCAGGGGTTTGGCGGGTAGGCCGGGCGGGCTCAAGCAGCAAGGATCACGAAAAGTTCGAAATCCCCGCCGCCTGAGCACCGCCCTTGCTTTCGATCACCGGCAAAACCGGTGCGGCTTGCGTCCGCCTTGGCTCAAGCCGCGCGGCGCTGACCCTGTTTCGCAGATCCATTGGTCTCGGCGAAGCGAAACTGCCCGACAAGCGCGGCGAGCTCTGAGCTGTCGCTCGCCAAACGGTGGGTCACGGCCGTGGTCTCTTCCACCATCGCGGCGTTCTGCTGGGTGGACTGATCCAGGCTGCTGACCGCGTTGTTGCATTCGTTCAGCCCGGTGGACTGCTCGCTTGCAGCCGTCGCGATGCTCTCGATATGCTTGGAAATGTCATTGATGTGCTGGGCGATCAGATCGAGCGCTTCGCCCGTGGCGGTCACATGTTTGACGCCATCGGCCACTTCAACCGAGGACTCGCTGATCAGTTCCTTGATTTCCTTGGCCGCCGTCGCCGAGCGCTGTGCCAGCTCGCGCACTTCCTGAGCAACCACGGCAAACCCCTTGCCAGCTTCCCCGGCGCGGGCAGCCTCAACACCGGCATTGAGCGCCAGCAGGTTGGTCTGGAATGCGATGTCATCGATCACACCGATGATCGAATTGATCCGGCCTGACGCACTCTCGATCTTGCCCATGGACTCAACCGCATTGCGGACGACGACAAGCGAATCATCGGTGCTTTTGCGCGTCTCGGCAGCCATCTTGGACGCATCGCGCGCGCTGACGGACGAGTGGCTGACCGTTGCAGTGATCTGCTCAAGCGCCGAAGACGTTTCCTGAAGCGCTGCGGCCTGCTGTTCCGTGCGATTGCACAGATCGTCCGCCGCGGCGCGCATTTCACCGGCGCCCGCATTGATAGGATCAATCGCCCCTTTGACCCGGGACATGGTGTCGCCCAGGCGCTCAACCGCCGCATTGAAGTTGAGTCTCAACTTGTCGAGCTCCGCGGAGAACGGTGTGTCGATCGACACCATCAGATTGCCCTCGGCAAGCTGGTTGAGCGCATCCGCGAAAGTTGCCACGGCGTGATCGGTTGCAGCCGCATCAGCCGCCTTTGCAGCCTCACGGGCAGAGCGCTCCTGATCGGTGAGCGAGCGCTGCTGCTCGATTTCGCCTTGGATGCGGATCTTCTCCAGCCCCTGATCCTGAAACACCTTGAGGGCCCGGGACATGCTGCCAATCTCATCGGTAAGCTTTTGCCCCGGAACAGTGAGATCGAGATCACCACGGGCAATGCTGGTCATGGCCTGGGTAAGCCCCGCCAGCGGACCGGTGATCGAACGGATCACCAGCAACGCAGCCACCGCCACTGCAACGATCACAGCGAGATTGCTGGCTCCCGAAACAATCATGTGGCGCGTACCGGCACCGGCGATTGCTTCGACATCATGCAGGATGTCTTCGGCAACCATTTTTTCCATTGCTCTGAGCGCTTCGATGCGCGCGGTCGTCACGTCGAACCAGGTCTTGCCATCAATTCCGGAGGCCTTGATATCGCCGTGCGCGGTGATCAATGCGGTGCGAAGTTCCTGGACCCGGTCAATGCCGGCCTCTTTCAGGAGTTTTTTGTATTTTTCGCGCTTGTCGGCAGGCTCGTTGGCCAGGAAGAGATCGGTCAGAAGGTTCTGCTTCCCGATATCCTTGTTGAACTCGAGATAGTTCTTCTCGGCCAACTCTCCAGTGGCAATGGCGCCCGCCACAAGTCCGCGTTCAAGACCTGCATATTCCTTGACGTCGCCAAGATCGGTCAGCGCCACGATCTGCGTGGCCACCCGGACATCCGGAGACAATTGGGCCGCGTGAAACCCGACGTCCATCACATGATGGATAATCTTGGCATAGAAATCGAGGTTAGCATCCAGGCTGATGGACTTGGCGTCGATCGCCGCACGGTGCGCGGCGATACCTTTGACTTCCTCTTCAATCTCGACAAAGCTCTCATAAAGCTCGCCATGTGTGAGATGGCCAAAATGTTCCACGACATCATGATAGCGCTTGATTTCACTATCAACCTTCAGCCGCGCAGCAAGCATCGCCGCCTGCGCCGCATCCGAACCTGATCCGATAAAGCCGGCGGATGTTCCGCGCTCGGTCTGCATCGTGTGAACAAGATCGCCCAGCTCGACGACAACCTCGACCAGTTCAGCCAGGAACCGCGCCTCCGAATTTTCTTTCAAAGTGCTGGTAAAGCTGATGAGTGAAACCGCAAGCAAGGCGATCAGCGGAAGCACCACCACAAGCGCAATACGTTTGGAGATGGTGAGTTTCGTAAGCAGATTGGACATGTCGGCCTCGCATAATCTGTTGGAACAAACAGGCGCCTTGAAGGCGGTTCGGAGGCTTCATGCCCGGGCGGCAATATCTTGCTTGTCACATTAAGAAATCATTTCATTATTGAACGATACCTGTAATTTTTCATATTTTTTGATTAATTAGTCGGTAAGGTTGACCGTAACCTTTTACGCAACCAAATTGTGAAGAAAGCAACTGCCATTGCGAACCGCGTGGTCAGGCAAGCTCACAAGAAAGCCCAGCTACGGCGGCTGGCGGAAAACAAAGAACCCGGCACTATGGCCGGGTTTTGAGTTTGGGAGTTGCCCCCTCACTTGCGACTTCTGTCGCTTGGCGACAGCAAGGGCGGCAGGCAACCTTCGTGCGCTGAAATCAACTGTGTTGATCTCTTGCCTACGGCAATCGCTTCGAAGTCTCTCCCACCAGAGGAGAGAGAATCCATCAGCTGTCCAGGAAGCTCCTGAGCTTGCGTGACCGGCTCGGGTGCTTGAGCTTGCGCAGCGCCTTGGCCTCGATCTGGCGGATGCGTTCGCGGGTGACCGAGAATTGCTGGCCGACTTCCTCAAGCGTGTGGTCGGTGTTCATGCCGATGCCGAAGCGCATTCTGAGCACGCGTTCTTCGCGTGGCGTCAGCGAGGCTAGCACGCGGGTGGTGGTCTCGCGCAGGTTCGCCTGGATCGCCGCGTCGATCGGCAGGATGGCGTTCTTGTCCTCGATGAAGTCTCCCAGATGCGAATCTTCCTCGTCGCCGACCGGCGTTTCGAGGCTGATCGGCTCCTTGGCGATTTTCAGCACCTTGCGCACCTTCTCGAGCGGCATGGCGAGCTTTTCGGCCAGTTCTTCCGGAGTCGGCTCGCGGCCGATCTCGTGCAGCATCTGGCGCGATGTGCGGACGATCTTGTTGATGGTCTCGATCATGTGCACCGGAATACGGATGGTGCGCGCCTGGTCGGCGATCGAGCGGGTGATCGCCTGCCGGATCCACCAGGTGGCATAGGTCGAAAACTTGTAGCCGCGGCGGTATTCGAACTTGTCCACCGCCTTCATCAACCCGATATTGCCTTCCTGGATCAGATCCAGGAACTGCAGGCCGCGGTTGGTGTATTTCTTGGCAATCGAGATCACCAGGCGGAGATTGGCCTCGACCATTTCCTTCTTGGCGATGCGCGCCTCGCGCTCACCCTTCTGCACCATCTGCACGATGCGGCGGAATTCGGAGATCGAGATGCCGGTTTCCTGGGCCAGATACTGGATCTCGGCACGCAGGTCGCGAATGTTGGTGGATTCGGACTTGGCGAAATCCTTCCAGCCCTTGGCGGACAGGTTGGCGATCGACTTCATCCAGTTGGGGTCAAGCTCGGCACCGGAATATTGCGCCAGGAAGTCGTCGCGCTTCACACCATAGCTTTCGGCCAGGCGCAGCAGGCGGCCTTCATTGGAAACCAGACGCTTGTTGATGTCGTAGAGCTGCTCGACAAGGCTGTCGATGCGGTTCTGGTTGAGCGACAGCGACTTGACCGCAGTGATCAGAGCTTCCTTGAGCTCCTTGTAGCGGCGCTCCTGAGCCGGCGACAGCGTGCCGGTGGCGGCAAGGCGGGCCTCGACCTGCTGGTCCTGAAGCTTTCTCAGCTTCTTGTAGGTGTCCGCGATGGTGTCGAGCGTTTCCATCACCTGCGGGCGCAGCTCCGCTTCCATGGCGGCGAGCGAGAGATTGTTCTCGTCGTCGTCGTCATCGTCCTCTTCATACTGACCTTCGCCGCCGACATTGGTGATGTCGTCGGACTTGGCCTTCTCGGCGCGCGCCTTTTCCTTCTCCTCGGCGACCTTGCGGTCAGCCTCGATCTTCTCGGGGCTCTGGAACTGCGGCGCAGCCTTGGCCTCGGGACCGGAATAGGTGGTTTCCAGATCGATGATCTCACGCAGCAGCGTGGCGCCCTCATTGAGCTCCTCGCGCCAGATGATGATCGCCTGGAAGGTCAGCGGGCTTTCGCAGAGGCCCGCGATCATGGTCTCGCGGCCTGCCTCGATGCGCTTGGCAATGGCGATTTCGCCCTCGCGCGACAGTAGCTCCACCGAGCCCATTTCGCGCAGATACATGCGCACCGGATCATCGGTGCGGTCGGTCGGCTCTTTTTTCTTTGTGGCAGCAACGGCCGTGCCGCCAGCGGTTGCAACTTCGCCGCCCTCGCTCGTTTCCGCAGAGTCGTCGTCGCTGTCCTTGTCCTCGCTGGCCTCGTCTTCCTCGACCACATTGATGCCCATATCGGAGAGCATCGAAAGGATGTCCTCGATCTGTTCGGAGGTCACTTCCTCCGACGGCAGAACAGCATTGAGCTCGTCCATGGTAACGTAACCTCGTTTTTTCGAGGTCTTGATCATCTTTTTGACGGCATCATCCGACAGGTCGAGCAACGGCCCGTCAGGCCCACCGGCCTCGCGCTCGTTCTCGGTGTCGTCTGCTGCTTCTTTTACCTTGCTTGCCATGAACAGTCACTTTCCCCGGATCTCATTCGGTTGATGTCAGCCTGGTGCCTGCGAACCGGCGCCTGACCCCGCCGATAACGGGCTCTTGTCGCCAATCATCCGGATTGTTGTGGCCTACCGATGCTTAATTCCCTATTAACCATGCCAGCCATTAGGCCCTGCCACCGTGAAGATGGCCGGATGGTCCAGCACCACCGCTCACCCCACAAGCCGCGTGATACCATTCCTGTTTCGTCAATTTTCGCGTCGCGCAGCGGCAAGCATTCATCGAGGAAGTGTCCAGGGTTTTGCCCAGCAAGCGCCAAGTCGCCATCCTCAGTGAACGCATTAAATCTGACCAACGCGATACGCATTAGGTGATTCCCACAAAAAACCGCTCCGTCAAGGCCAAACGGGCAAAAACCGGGTCTTTGTGGCAATTACAGCCAGATTCACCGATTTCACCGCCATAGCCGAGGCTGGATCCGGAACTCCGATCCCCCTATGTAGGAGCCTGATCCGGCGACACAAGTGGGCCAGGGCAGAATCCCATGCGCCCAGGCAGAATCGCGACTTCTGCCGCCTCAACCGGCCTGGCCCCGGCCACCCTTGACCCGCCCGGACAATACGCCGAAGCCGTCGATAATGGCCTCCTGGTTCTCGAGCCGGGCAATCTCCAGCTGCACCTGCTGCAGCGCCGCCATGATGGCGTAGCTCTGCTCGGCATCCTCGCACTCGACGATGTCGCGTTCGAGCTCGGCCTTTTGCCACTTGAGATCCCGGGTTCGCTTGTGCAGCGCCAGCGCCTGGCTGTAGCCCTCACGGGCGTCTTCGGCAGCGGCCTCCACGGTCGCGGTCCAGATCCGCGCGTTGCGGACCTGGCTTTCCAGACGGGCGAGCAACTCCCCCTGCCCCTCCGCCTCCAACGCTTCATAGAGCCGTTCGCGGTCAAACCGCCCGCCGACCGATGCAGCATCAAGCATCACCTGCCAGATCCGCATCAGCCCCTTGTCGTCAAATTCCAGCGTCGAAAGCTCGTCAAAATCCTCGTGCAGCATCTGCGGATGGTTGGCGACCGTCATCACCAGCACGGTTTCGCGCAGCGACGGCATTTCGCCATGACCGCGCACCAGCCCGGAGCGTGTCAGCCGCTCCGACACCGCCAGCCCGCGTGACGATTGCATCGATTGTGGCCCGCCGCCACGCCCGCCACCATAACCGCGCTCGGATCCGCCACGGCCGCCGCCGCCACGCTGGTAGCCGCCGCGTCCATCACCATTTCGTTGCCCGTAGCCGCCACCGCCAAAAAACGCCTGCATCCGCTCGCGCATGTCCTGCTGGTAATGCCGCCGGACACTCTCATCGGCGATCTGCGAGGTGATCTGGCGCAGCCTGGCTTCAAGTTCGGCGCGGCTTTCAGGTGTCTCGAACACCCCGGACCCGGCCTCCCGGCTCCACACCACATCGGCAAGCGCGCGCGCCTGTTCCAGCAGCTGATCAAACGGCGCCCGGCCGTCCTGACGCACCAGATCGTCGGGATCCTTGCCCGGTGGCAGCACCGCAAAGCGCAGCGAACGGCCCGGCGCGATCAGCGGCAGTGCCAGATCGGCGGTGCGGTTGGCGGCGCGCTGGCCGGCCTCATCGCCGTCAAAGCACAGCACCGGCTGAGGCGTGACCCGCCATATCAGCTTGAGCTGGTTCTCCGTCAGCGCCGTGCCCAGCGGCGCAACCGCGTTCTCGACGCCGGCCTGGGCCAGCGCGATCACATCCATATAGCCCTCAACAACGACCAGGGTGCCGTCCTGGCCGCAGGCGCGCCGGGCACGGGCAAAATTGTAAAGAACATTGCTCTTGTGAAACAGCTCGGTCTCGTTGGAATTGAGATACTTGGCTGGCGCAGTGGGAGACAGCGCCCGCCCGCCAAAGGCGATCACACGCTCGCGCGAGGACAGGATCGGAAACATGATGCGATCGCGGAACCGGTCATAGGAGACAGCGATATCGGGCCCGTGCACCACCAGGCCACAGGCCTCGATCTGGTCCTTGTCAACGCCGCGTGACGCCAGGTGCTCCTTGAGCGCGCTGCGGCTGTCGGGACTGTAGCCAAGCCGGAAGGCTACGATGGTGCGCCCCGACAGGCCGCGGTCACGCAGATAGGCGCGCGCCTTGGCACCTTCCGCGCCCTGAAGCTGGCTTTCGAAGAACTCCGCCGCCATCTCCATCACATCTTCCAGGCTGGCGCGCTTTTGTTCACGGCGCGCAGCCTCGGGGTCAGGCGCAGGCATGGCCACGCCCGCCATATCCGCAATCCGTTCCACGGCTTCAGGGAAATTCAGGTTTTCCAGCTCGGTCAGAAACTTGAAATGGTCGCCCGACACACCGCAGCCAAAGCAATGGTAGCGGCCCTTGCGGTCCTCGCAGTGGAAACTTGGGCTCTTCTCGCCATGGAACGGGCAGCAGGCCCACCAGTCGCCACGCGACGTGTTGGTCTTTTTCCGGTCCCACGTCACATGACGCCCGATCACGTCCGAGATCGGGACGCGCTCGCGGATGTCGTCAAGAAAGGACGGGGAAAACCGCAAGATCCGATAGGCCTCCGGTGCCTGGCAATGGTTGAGGGACAACACCCTATATAGGCCTCGCGCGCCGGACAGGCAAAGACCTTGGCGAGCCTCTCCCGGTTTTGCACAAGGCGCACCCGCTTTGTCGCCCAAGCCAGACCGGTCCTATGGGCCACTTTTCCGTAAACTGCTTGGGTACAACGCAATTCCGGACGGAAAACCGGTTCCCACTTTTCCTGGAATTGCTTGGCCGCAGCGCAATTCCGGACGGAAAACCGGTTCCCACTTTTCCTGGAATTGCTTTAGCGGAACAAGCCCAGCCGGATGGCCTGAACCACAGCCTGGGTGCGGTTGGAGCAGCCAAGCTTCTGGGTGGCAATGGTCGCGTAATGATTGACCGTGTGCTCGGAAAGGCCGGTGATCCGCGCGATTTCCGCGCTCGTCTTGCCCTCTGCGGTCCACTGCAGCACTTCGGTTTCCCGGGCATTGAGAACCAGCTTGGCCGTGTCCTCGTTTGCGGTGATCTGAGAAAGCTGGTCCACCAGCAGGGTTGCGAACATCGCCAATGACGGCAGCTCCGTCGCGGAAAGCGGCTTGCGCGCCCCCATGAAGCACACGGCAAACCGCTGGCCACGCCCATCCTGCACCGGAAAATAGACACCCATTGTCACACCGAAACGGGTGAACAGCTCCTTGGCGGATGCCTGCTCGGCGCCATCGCGCTCACTGTCGATGTTTTCAACTTCAAACAGAAGCGGCGTGATCTGCTTGCGCAGCCTCTCAAGCACCGGGCTGTTCTTGCCAAGCTCGAGACGATCATAGTCGGCGATCAGCTCCGGGGGCCAGCTCGAAATCACCGATATGTGGGACATCACCTGTGCGCTTTCCGAGACCATCGCCGGTATCGTCAGCACCGAAAAATAGCGAAAACCATAGCTTAAGCAGGTCTTTCGCAGCACCTGGATGGCATCAAATGTGGTCCGGATCTTGGAAATTGGTTCATAAAGCGGTGTGGAATAAACAGGATTTGAAAGCGCATTCATCAATCAAGCCTCCGTCGCAAGAACGGGGCGGATCAACATCCGGCACATCTGCTCACCGGCAAATGGATCGCCCTTTGTCTTGCGCAGACGCAAGCTGTTGGGGCCGGCAAGCACGCGCCGGCCCTGCCCATCATCCTTGGCACAAATGGCAAAGCGAACGCCATTGCGGCGTGCAAATCGGCGCACGCCCAGTGAATCGTCCGCTTTTTTTGCCGGAAACAGCGGACGGTTGGTTTCGGCACGCGCCCCCTCGCGAACCCAAACGAAATGTATAGGTGAAACAACCTCTCGCGACATCAACAGCCCTTCTGTGAGAAAAACCTAGGCACGGCTAAAAAAGCGCCAGGAACGTGGGACCTGACCGTTAGCCGCGCCGACCCACACAATCAATAAGCGAAATCTAGCCTATTGCGCCAAAGCCGGAGCGCAATTCTCGTTTTCCAGACAAAAGTTTACCACCCATGCAAGGGGCGGCGACACAGGCCTATTGCAACAGGCCTTTTACCATTCCGCTTGCCTTGGAAAAATCCATCTGACCGGGATAGCGCTCCTTGAGCACGTTCATGCACTTGCCCATGTCGCGCAAGCCTTGCGCACCGGTCTCGTTGATGACCCCGGCGCACAACTCACGCACTTCCTCTTCCGGAAGCTGCTTGGGAAGAAACTGGCGAATGATGGCAATTTCATCGCGTTCCTGCTCAGCCAGTTCAAGCCGGGCATTTTCCTCATAGATCGCCGCAGATTCTTCACGCTGCTTGATCATCTTGGTCAGGATCTGGAGAATCTCCTCGTCGCTGACGGGATCCTTGCCGGCACCGCGATTCGCAATATCACGGTCCTTGATTGCAGCCTGAATCAACCTCAGCGTCGACACGCGGCGCGAGTCTTTGCTGCGAATGGCATCCTTGAGCGTTTCGTTAAAACGTTCGCGCATGATCAAAATATCTCCGGCAGTTTCTTACGTCCACATCGGGGACCTGCAGTCACAGGTTCACAGGATTAGCCTTAGCGCCACGTCCTGTTCAAGCAAATTATTGCCTGTGCAGGCAGGCTGGGCTGATTGACCGCAGCCCGAGCCTTGTCTATTTACCGGCATCTGCATGACTGGATGGAGCGCGCATTGGACACGGGAACTGCATTCCGCGTCCGGCTTTCTTCCTGAGTAAAATGGCCACTGTCCTGCCTCGTATCAAGGGGCGCAAGTGGTGACAATGCAGGCCCGTCAATGCCGACAGGGCAAAGCCAATGGAGCGGACATGACCACGAGCCCCTGGACCAAGACCAAGCCAACTGCCGTTCTGGTGTTTGCCGACGGAACCGTCATCGAGGGCCAGGGCGTGGGCGCCACTGGCCAGGTGCAGGCGGAGGTCTGCTTCAACACCGCTTTGACAGGGTACCAGGAGATCCTCACCGACCCATCCTATATGGGACAGATCGTGACCTTCACATTCCCCCATATCGGCAACATCGGCGCCAATGACGAGGACATCGAGGATCTGACCCCGGCGGCGCGCACCGGCGCGCTTGGAGCCGTGTTCAAGGCAGACGTGACCGAACCATCGAACTACCGCTCGGCCAAGCATTTTGACGCCTGGCTCAAGGCCCGCGGCATTATCGGCCTTTCCGGCATCGACACCCGCGCCCTGACTGCCTGGATCCGCGAAAACGGTGCGCCCAATGCAGTCATCGCGCACGATCCGTCCGGCAATTTCGATATTCCTGCGCTCACGGCCCAGGCAGCAGCGTGGAGCGGCCTGGAAGGCCTTGATCTGGCCAAGGATGCAACATCCGGCCAGTCATCGAGCTGGACGCAAGGCCCCTGGGTCTGGGATCAGGGATTCGCGGAGAATGGCGAAACGACCGCCCACATCGTCGCCATCGATTATGGCGTCAAGCGCAACATCCTGCGGCTTTTCTCAGGGCTTGGCTGCAAGGTCACCGTTGTGCCTGCCAACATGGGCGCCGAGGACATTCTGGCGATGGCGCCCGACGGCATCTTCCTGTCCAACGGCCCTGGCGACCCGGCGGCCACCGGCGAATATGCGGTGCCGGTCATCAAAAAGCTGGTCGACAGCGGCATTCCGGTCTTCGGGATCTGCCTTGGCCACCAGATGCTGGCGCTGGCGCTCGGCGGCACCACGATGAAAATGCATCAGGGCCATCACGGGGCCAACCACCCGGTCAAGGATCACACCACCGGCAAGGTCGAGATCGTGTCCATGAACCATGGTTTTGCGGTGGATTCGGACAGCCTGCCCGAAGGCGTCGAGGAAACGCATGTGTCGCTGTTTGACGGCACCAATTGCGGTCTGCGCCTGGCCGGCAAGCCGGTGTTCTCGGTGCAGCATCACCCGGAAGCCTCGCCCGGCCCGCAGGACAGCCACTATCTCTTCCGCCGCTTCATGAACCTCGTGCGCGAACGTCAGGGTGAGCCCTCGCTTTCGGAGCGCTGAAGTCAAGCGGCCGGACGACACGCGCTCAAGCCCATACTCAAGGACAAGGCCGCGGCAGGGGACGCCCGCCGCGGCGACCTGAAAGACCGCGAAAACACTCAGGCGTGCGCCTGGCGCGGACTGCGGAACACCAGCAGGAACAGAATCACGAAGGTGAGATTGGCGAGAGCGTTGAGCGGCACACCGGCTGCGATCGACCCGATAGAATCCACCACGAACCAGCTGTAGAGCCCGGTCATGGTGATCGAGCGGACGGCGGCAAGGTGTTCGGGCATCAGATAATCCGCCAGTTTCCACAGCGTCACGCCCCAGCCGACCATGACGCCGCCGGAAATCGCCATGAAGACACGGGTTTCGGGCAGTGCGAGAGTTTGCAGCCCATCCATCGGCCAGATCAGCAGATCCGCGAGTATCATTACCGGCCCGGCCAGCGGCGGCCAGGCGCCGGCGGCCAGCAGCAGTCCGAAGCCGATGACGACGGCCGAAGCGGCCTTGAGCCAGGTTTGCTTAGTTGCAATGTCCATGTCGAAAACTCCCTTGTTGACGATGCCATGAGAGCGCCCCACCCGACGCTGCGCAATTACCTTGAAGGTAAGTGACAGACCTTGCCGCCTCTCTATGATGGGTGACGTTCGGACGCTTGAACAAGTGCTGCAACCGCGGCGAAGGAGACGGCGATGACCACACAATTCGGAGACCTGCTCAAGCACTGGCGCGAGGCGCGAAAGCTCAGCCAGCTCGACCTCGGCCTCAGCGCCAATGTCTCGGCGCGCCACATCTCCTTTCTCGAAACCGGCCGCGCCCGCCCCAGCCGCGCCATGGTGCTCAATCTCGGCGGCGTGCTTGAGGTGCCGCGCGGCTCGCGCAACATGATGCTCAATGCGGCCGGCTTCGCGCCGAGCTACCGCACAAGGGCGATGGACGAGGCCGAGATGGGCCCGATCGCCTCGGCGCTCGACTGGATGCTGGAGCGGCACATGCCCTACCCGGCCATGGTGCTTGATCGCCGCTGGACCATCGTCCGCGCCAATGCGATGGCCACGATGATGCTCGGGCAACTGGGGCTGTCAGCCGACGCGAACCTCGTGGAAGCGCTGCTCGACGAGGCCGGGCTGCCGGCGCTGATCGAGAACTGGCAGGAGGTGGCGCAGCACCTGATCCACCGCCTGCGCGCCGAAGCCGCCCATCTCGGCGGCGACCCCTGGCTCGAGGAGATGGCCACGAAGCTGAGCGCATGCGTGGACGCCGCAGCACCCGGTCCGGGCACCGGAAGCGAGGCCGTCATCCCCACCCGCTACAGGCTGGGAGACGTGACCCTGTCCTTCTTCTCCACCATCAGCCAGTTCTCCACTGCCGAAGACATTGCGCTGGCCGACTGGAAGATCGAACACCTGTTCCCGGCCGACGAGGCGACACGGAAGATGGTTACCGAGTTGGCCCATGGCTTGGAATGAATGACAGGGCCCCGGCCAATGCCGCTCACCCCTTCACATCCAAAAACCGCTCGCGCCGGGCGAAGCGCACATTGAGCAGCACCGCGGCAACACCCAGGCCGATGGCAAGGCCTGCCCAGATGCCCGGACCACCCAGGTCGAGCCCGAAGCCCAGCCCGTAGGCCGTTGACAGGCCAATGGGCCAGTAGCTGATCATGGCGACATACATGGGAATGCGGGTGTCCTTGAGGCCACGCAAAAGCCCTGCCCCGATCACCTGGATGGCATCCACCATCTGAAACGCGCCTGCGACCAGAAGCAGCGGCACCGCCGCCGCAAGCAGATCCGCCGCATCCACATTGGTTTCATCGATGAACAGCCCGATCAGCGCTTCAGGCACCAGCCAGAACAACAGCCCGGCAGCAAATGATATCACCACCGCCAAACCCATTACGGTGTGCGCCGCACGCGCCAGCGACACCCGGTCGCCACGCCCATAGGCTTGCCCCACCCGCACGGTGGCCGCATGGGAAAGGCCCAGCGGGATCATGAAGCTGATCGAGGCGAGCTGGATGGCGATGCCATGGGCAGCCAGCTGCACGGTCCCAAGCCACCCCATCATCAACGAGGCGGCCATGAACAGGCCGGCCTCGGCCAGAATAGTGAAGCCGATCGGCAAACCAAGTCGGAAAACCTCGAAAAAGGCCGGCCATTCCGGCCGCCAGAACCGCTGGAACAGCCGGTAGTCGCGGTGAGCCCGATGAAACAGGGCCCAGCCGGCCATGATCAGGAAGATCACCGTAGAGCTGATCACCGAGGCCACCGCCGCACCGCGCACGCCCATCTCCGGCGCGCCGAAATGGCCGAAGATCAGCAGGTAATTGAGAACGCCGTTGACCAGCGTTCCGATCAGCGCCGACCAGAGCACAATCCCGGCCCTTGAGCGGGCGGCGAAAAACGACCGCAATGCCATCATCATCAGCGCCGGGAACATGCCCCATTGCGCGATCCTGATATAGTCACCGGCGAGCGCTGCAATTTCGGGTTTCTGGCCGAGCGCGACCAGCACCGGTTCCAGATACCAAAGCAAAGGCATCACCAGAGCCGAAAACAAGAGCAGTATCCACATGCCCATTCGCACCGAGCGGCGCACATGGGTGGGATCGTTGCGGCCTTCAGCCTGCGCAGCCAACGGCAAGACCGCGCTGGAAAAGCCGATACCAAAGATAAAGACGACGAAAAACGCCTGCGAGGCCAGCACGGTGGCGGCCAGTTCCTCGGTGCCGTACCAGCCCAGCATCACGACATCGGTGGTTGTGATCGCAATCTGGGCGATCTGGGTGCCGACCAGCGGCAGCCCAAGCGCCAGCGTGGCACGCGCATGCGCACCCCAGCTTTGCCCGTCGGCTGTACCCAGCGCACCCGAAGCCATGACCAGATACCTTTTCGCAGACCCACGTTTCAGGAGCGCTTATGCGCCCGCCTCAGGAGCATGGCAACCGCTTATGGCTGGGGCCGCGGCCGGAATGGCTGAGTAACAGATTTGGCGTGTCGCGCAGGAAACAGTCTTGTTGGATCCGGAGACTGTCAAGGCGGGCAAAAACATTGACGAACCCCTGCAGAGCAAACCGGAAAAGCGCATCCAAGGACATCAAGTCCTGCGTCCGGCGATCATTGTTGGGCCAGGGACAGTTCCGAAAACACGCGGTTACGTCCGCCAGCTTTCGCCATGTACAGCAGCTGGTCAGCCGCATGCAGCTGATTGTCCACCGGTTCATTGGCGTGGATATCGACAAGACCGACAGAGGTCGTAACGGCAATGATTTTGCCATTGCGAAGCTCAATCCTTGTGTCTTCGATTGAGCTTCGGATTGCCTCGCAGAAGTCGTGGGCTCCCTGCCCTTCCAGTCCGCGCAGGTAGATTGCGAATTCCTCGCCACCAAGCCGTGCGGCCATATGCGGCGTCCGCCCAAGTGCTGTTTTCAGGGACCTGGCAATTGCACGCAAGGTTTCATCACCCGCCTCGTGACCATAGGTGTCGTTGACCTTCTTGAAGAAGTCTATGTCCAGTAGAGCAACTGCGCTCTGAAGACCCTTCGCCTGGTCTTCACACATCAGTTTCGACACCGCCTCAAAGAAGTATCGCCGGTTCGGAAGGTTCGTCAGCTGGTCCCGCTCAGCATGGTGGCGCAGGCGACTGACCAGCTTGATGGTGTCGACATTGCTGTCGATGCGGCACTGAAACTCTTCCGGCAACAACGGCCGATACATGAAATCATTTGCACCGGCCTTGAGAAACTGCGCGCTGACACGCCGGTCGGAGGATGATGTGACACCGATGATTCGCAATGCCGTATGCGTCGGGTTTTGCCGGATCGCACGCACCAGTTGATACCCATCCATATCGGGCATGTTGTAGTCCGTGATCAACAGATGAGTATCTGGTTCAGCTTCGAGTATGGAAAGTGCTTCGCTGCCCGAACGCGCCTCGCAGACGTCAAAATTGTGTCGCGCAAGAACTTCCACAAGGCTCATTCTCGCGCTGCGCTGGTCATCCACCACAAGAACTTTGATATGCGCATTCCCGAGAACACGGTTTGCGGTCTGGACCACCCTGTTCAGCGCTCCGCTATCGTCCTTGACGCAGTAATCAAGCAGCTGCATTTCCGCATAACGCGATTCCGCATCGGGATCATGTTTGGCCGTATAGACAATCGTGGCAATCCCGGCTTCCTCGAGAACAGACAGGATCTCATCGCCCTTGGCGTCGGGCAGGTTCAGACCGGCGACGGCGAAAGCGAAACGCTCAACCTTGATCGCCTCGCGAGCTTGCGAAAGTGAAGAGCAGCAGCAAATTTTGGCGCTCGAGACTTCCTGCAGGCGGGTCACGACCAGATTGGCCACAGCCACCGAATCTTCGATCAGAAGGATCTGGGGAAGCCCGGTCGACGAAACATCCAGATCCATCGTTCCGGATGGTACCGGACGTGCAACAGTCCTGATGATGGGCTTTGGCACATTAAGGCCATATGGAATGTTCACGGCAAATCGGGCTCCACAAATAGTGAGACAAGATAAATCATAGACAGTTAATTCACTTTGAATCGGGAGCAGCCCGTTTGATTTATGGATCGACTACAATAGTCAGCGCGTTGCAGCCTCAATCGAGCGGCTTTATTGCCGATCGGATCAATCCGCAAGGCCCCGGGAAAATGCCCTTTCCGCTCTCCTGGAACCAAAACAGTCCCATTGCAACGACCCAGGACCGGACCGATGTGAAGCTGCTTCCGGCAACCGGCAAGTATTTTTCCCGTGTCCGCAGGATTGGTGGCAAGCCCATCACACCGGATTGTTGAACGTATCACAGGCTTCGAGCCGGCCGCTGTCGAAGCCGCGGGCGAACCAGGTCTTGCGTTGCGCGGCAGTGCCGTGGCTGAAACTTTCAGGCACAATATAGCCCTGGGTGCGGCGCTGGATGGTGTCGTCGCCGATCTGCTGGGCCGCATTGAGCGCCTCTTCCAGGTCACCGCGTTCCAGCAGGCCTTTCTGCGCCGTGTAGTGGCCCCAGATGCCCGCAAAGCAATCGGCCTGAAGCTCGACCCGGATCGACATTTGGTTCTGTTCCGCCTGGCTCATCGAACGCCGCATCTGATTGAATCTCGGCAGCACGCCAATCAGGTTCTGCACGTGATGGCCAACCTCGTGGGCAATCACATAGGCCTGGGCGAAATCACCCGACGCCTTGAACCGCTGCGCCAGCTCGTCAAAGAAAGAAAGGTCGATGTAAACCTTCTGATCACCCGGGCAGTAGAACGGCCCGGATGCCGAACTGGCATTGCCGCAGGCCGACGCCACCGCGCCGGAAAACAGCACGAGTGTCGGCTCAGGATAGTCGAAGCCCTGTGATTGCATGATGCCGTTCCAGACATCCTCGGTTTCCGCCAGCACCGTGGCGACAAACTGGGTCATCTCGTCCTGCCGGGCCGGCGAAATCTGGTTTGCCGGTGCGGAGGGCTGGCCCGTGAGAATCGCGCCGGGATCACCACCAAGCAGCTGCAAAGGGTCGATGCCGACAAGCTTGAGCACCAAATAGACCACACCGATGATCAGGATGGTCTTGAAGCTCAGGCCCGAGCGCCGGATGCCACCCGAGGGCAGCCGCATCCCGCCGCGGCCGAAGGGATTGCCGCCGCGCGAGCGGGATCCGCGCCGGTCTTCGATGTTGTCGCTCTGGCGACGGCCCTTCCAGTCCATGCTTCAAACTCCCCGGCGGTTTCAGCATTTGCTTATGCAGTGTTTGTACGGGCCGCCGCAACCAGTTTCAACAGTCCGCGGCCCCGATGAAGCGCTTGCTTTGCCGCTGCAGTGGATTGATTCCCGCCTGGGCCAGCGCCCGTGCGGCCATCAGCGCAGCACAGAAAAGCGGCACAGCGGCGAACAGGGCCGAGATCACAGGCGTCTGCGCCAATTCCGGATGGGTGGTGGAAACCGCACCGGAGGCGAAACGGGCAACAAAGATCACCAGGATTGCGATCAAGGAAACCACCTCGCCCTTAACCCGCACCCGGTTGCGGTCAAGCAGAATCGCCGGTGAATGGCGCAGCGACCACCAGCCCGCGAGAGTGCCCGCCGCCACCGCGGCCATCGCCGCAGCCAGACCCGAACCGGTCAACTGGCTGCTCACCGCCATGAACACCGACAGTCCGGCCAGGATCGCGGGCAGCAGCAGCAGCCTCCAGACGGCCATCTCGCGGTCGCGCCTGCGGCTCACACCCAGCGCGATCAGCGCAATCAGCAACGGCCAGACCCAGACCGGCGCGCCGCCCGCAATCTGTCCGGCCATCCCCGCCATAGCCAGCGCTTCCGCGTCCACTCGCGACGCCTGACCAAAGACTACATCATGCATGATGCGGCCCGGCATCAACGTAAAGGCACCCGCAATTCCGATCGCGCCGAAATAAAGCGACTTCACCACCCGCTGGTGACGCACGAAATCGCGTTGCCGCGCAGATCGCACCACCTCGAACGCACTCGCCAGGACGACAATGGAGAGCATGTGGATCGGCGAAAAGTCACCAATCAGCCTGATTTCGTGGATGAAGAACGAGGACAGCGCCGTCAGCACCATGAGTGTAATCCACACCCGGCCGCACAAGCGATGCAACCACGTGCCCTTTTGGGCCCACAGCATGAAACCGCCTATCAACGCAGCCGGTATGACGGCAAGGACGTGAAGCTGGATTGCGGAGTTTGCATGAACAAGAGGTTCGAGGGTCATGAAATTGGATCCGTTTTGTGGATTGCCACAGGGAAGATCCCCCGCAAGGCAACCGGATTGCAAAAGCTGCCCCCATCGGCCATGGTCCACACACACCCTCAACGCCTTATGCGCCTGTAACCCGGAGAACTTCGTGAGCGACACGATGCTGCAATCCACGCTTCGTGAACTGCGCACGCTGTTGAGCCATCCACGGCTCTGGATGGTTTTCGCATTGGTGGTTGGCCTATTTGTTCTGACCGGTCCCTTCGGCACCTATGAGCGCCTGGCCTTGCCCACCCGACTTGGCTACTGGCTGATGCTTCATGCCGCGACCTGGAGCACCGCGCTGGTCTTCGTCGCCCTGTTTGACGCGGCTCTGGCGTCGCGGATAAGCAACCGGCTTTACCGCATGCTCATAGGCGCAATCGTTGCAGCCTTGCCGATCGGACTGGCGATCACGGTGATCAATGCCGCCATTCTCCACACACCGCTAAACTTCGCCAGGATCGGCGGGAACGTCCTGATTTCGGCCCCGATTTCGATCGGCTTCTGCCTGCTCAGCTGGCTCAGCATGAGCGGCGGCAAGACGGTTTCAGGCGATGACGCACAAGCCCGCCCGGACAGCGCCAATCCCCGCACATCCCCCGAGACCGAAACCGGAACCGCCGAGCGCCCGGCCGCGCCACCATCACCACAGGCCGGACCCCCAACGCAACGCCCTGCCCTGTTGGACCGGCTTCCCGCCAACAAGCGCGGAGCACTGATCAGGCTCGAGGTGCAGGATCATTATGTGCGCGCGGTCACCACCAAAGGCTCGGAGCTGTTGCTGATGCGATTGGGCGACGCGATCGCCGAGACAGGCGGCAACACCGGCCTGCAGATCCACCGCTCACACTGGGTGGGCGATCAGGGCATCGAGCGGATCAGCCGGCAAACCGGCAAGAACCCGCGCCTGCAGATTGAGACCGCAGACGGCGAGACCCTGCCGGTCAGCCGCAGCCACCTCGACAAGGTCAGGGCGCGCTGGGGCCGCAGGATTGCAAAATGATGCCGGGCGCTGATTGATCCCGATCATGGCGCGCCTAGCGCGGATGCATGATGGTGCTGCAATGACATCACCTGGATCCGCACAAACGAACGAGCCCCCGATGAAGATCATCGTTGACGTACCGGTGCCAAGCAGATTGCACCCGCTGCCTGTCCGTATGCTCGTGTTCGCACTGCCATCGATGCTTATGAAGTTGATGGCAGCCGCACTGTTGGCCGTCACGCCCACGCTGGCCGGCGAGGCCGCTATTGCGCGTGGCCAGAAGGTGGTCGATGAATGGTGCCGCGACTGCCATGTCCGCGAAGGCGAACAGCTCACCCCCGACATGGCGCCGCCCTATTCAGTGATCGTCGCTATCGACGGCCGTGACCGCGCCTGGTTCGAGCAGTTCCTCAAGGACGATCATTTCCCGATGACGACGTTCCGCCTGTTCGACCATGAAAAGGCCGATGTGGTGGAATGGCTCATGGATCTGCAGCGACGGGGAAAGTGATGCTGGCAAAAGCCCGGCTGCCATAAAATCGACCAAGGTTTGCCCGAACATTGAGGCAATGACGGACCGATGTCGAACAAGGTGGCAATATCGTGGCGCTCCGAGACATCTGCTTTGATCAGGCCGAGTGGCCTGACAGCCCGTTTACAGGCAGCGATGCGATGCGCGAAAGCGACTCCAGAACAGAATGTGCTTGATCCTTTTTACGAGAAAAACACATAAATTTCAGATACTTAAACATCCCAATAACACGCCTTCAAGACGTAAGACTGGCGAGATCGGTCAAGCCCTCGGACCGTTTTCAGCGCCCTGAACATCGTTCACTTCAACATCAACCTCCGAGAAAGACTGGATCAACGCCGGAGATGATGATTCGTTTGGAACCAAGGCCTAGCTTCACGTCGAGCTCAAGTGCAGCCGGGCCGGAAACGTGGACCAGGTGCTGCCTTCGACGACACTCCCACCTGAACCAGGGAAACAAATCTGACATGATTGATACAGACACCTCTCCCGCCGAGGCGCGCAAAGGCGCGGCCCTGGCGGACAGGCTCACAGGCGCATCCCGCAGAAAAGCCATGCTTGCGGGATGCCTGATCACGACCGCTGCCCTCACCACGGGTTGCACAAGCGTTGATCTGACCGAAACTGGCGCATTGTCCTCTTACAGCAATCTCGGCCAGAAGACCGGACAGCTGACCAAATCCCGGACCTTTGTCGACAAGCCCGCCGTTGCCGCTGCAAGAACCGTACACATACTGCCCGCCGCGTTCTCGGGCGCCGCTGCCGGCAAGATCACAAAACCACAAGACCGCCTGCTGGTCCGCAATGCGCTCGACCGGGCGATCTGTGTGGCGCTCAGCGACAAATATGTGATCGTGCCGGCCGACCAGCCAGCCGATCTCACGGTGCGCAACGTCGTCACCGGCATCGTGCCCACCAACAAGGCCTTGGCCGGCGTTTCAACCGCGGTCTCGTTCGGAAGCAGCTTCGTGCTGCCGGTCAGCGTTCCGCGGCTGCCCTTCGGCCTCGGCGGCCTGGCCGTCGAAGGCGAGGTGCTGGGGCCGGAAAACAACCAGCTTGCCGCCATGGTGTGGGCCAAGGGCGCCAACTCGATCACCACCAGTCCGCGCTTGTCTCAGGTGGGTGACGCCTACGCACTCGCCGCAGCCTATGGTGACAGCTTCTCCAAGCTGTTGATCAAGGGCAAGGCGCCCGCGGCAATCGACATCAGCATGCCCTCCAGGCAGCGGATCAACGCCTTCTTTGGTGGCAAGCCGAAATACGCCGCCTGCAACACCTTCGGCCGCGCACCCGGCGTTCCCGGCATGGTCGGCAGCATGGTCGGCGCCCCGCCGGAATGGACCGACAAGGCTGGGAGATAAACGCAGCGATAGGGGCTATCCGGCGCTGTCTATGTTGCCATTTGAAAACTGCGGGGCACAAGGCAGCGGACCATGATCTTCAAGCGCTTCCGGATGCGAAATGCCTGCTCGAACATACCAGGGAGACTGCATTGCGGTCCCGCCATCCTGCTCGCATCCATTTTGATTGCGGGCGGATGCGCCACACGTCCGGCGAGTGATGTCCTGGAGCCAGTGGCGATCACCACACCAGGAACACAACAAAGAACAATACTGACGTCCACAAACCGCAGACTCCACGAGAACAGAAAAAACAAGCCCGACAGGCGAAGTGACTCGCTGACATTCGAGCAGTATTCGTTCTCAATCCCAGCCAAGCGGAAGGTGAACGATATTGTCTACCCGACCAGAAAAATTGATCCGGAGCGGCAATATTTTGTGACGCAAAGGAAGGCCTTGAGTGAAGTCGCATTCATTGAGAATGTGAACGCGCAAACCAACGATGACGGAACACTCTGCGTGTTCATTCATGGCTACAACTACACCTACCAGGAAGCCCTTTTCAGAACCGCCCAGCTGGCTGCCGATGCCGGCGAATTGAGCCCTCCAGTCCTGTTCTCGTGGCCCTCGACAGCAAGCGTTTCAGGCTATGTCGCAGATCGCGATGCCGCGCTGGCTTCGCGAACCGAACTGGCGGCATTGCTCGAAACGGTCAACAAAGCGCCCAAGGTGAAGCATGTCGTGATTTTCGCGCACAGCATGGGAGCGATGCTTGCGGTAGAGGCTGTGCGTCAGCTCAAATTTGAAGGGCGCGATGATCTTTTGAACAGGATGGAAATCGTGCTTGCAGCTGCAGACATCGACGTCGATCTGTTTGAATCCCAGCTGCGCGACATCGGCCCCCTGCCCATCCCAATCACCCTGCTGGTTTCGAAGGAAGACAAGGCGCTTGTCGCTTCAAGTCTGTTAGGCAGCAAGCGGCCGCGCGTGGGCCAAATCAGTGCCGCTGCGCCTCTGACAAAGAGGGCAGCGCGAGCTGATCTTGTGCGCATTGTCGACATCACATCACTACAGGATCCCAACCCCCTGGGCCACAACCGATACGGCTCGCTGGCCCAGCTGATGGGACAGGCAGCAGAGCAGGATTGGCAACAGCAGATGCCCGCAGCCAACTATATCGGAACTCTGCTGCTGAATCCTTCCACACCCCGGTCAAAGACGCTTACCAATTTGTCCAGGCCTGTCGCTGCCAAACCTTTCGCAGCAACACCCGTTTCCCGATGACCGCGTTCCGACGATTTGAACACGAGAAGGCCGACGTGGTGGAATGGCTCATGGATCTGCAGAGAAAACAGAAATGAGCAGTGGTTCAGGCGCGCCGCTCACCACGGACACCCGCCCAGGCAACGCCTTGATAGGCCGGGACCCTGGACAGAGCGAAGGCGCAATACAGCGCCAAAGCGGCAACACCCATGCCCGCAAGAGTATCGACAATATAATGGCCGCCATGGGTCAGTGTGGAAGCCGCCATCAGGATGTTGAGCGCAAGGAATGGATACCGCAGCAACGGAACGCTGAAGGCGCAAACGGCGCATATCAAAGCAACAGCGGCATGGACCGAGGGAAAGGTCAGAATTCCTTGCGCTGCATCGAGCGAGAAAACGAACTCTGACTGCTCACGGACCGCATGGAACTCGGAGAGAAAGGCGTGACCGAAATGCGCATTGATCGATGACAGGGAAGACGGGTCAATACCATAAACCACATGTGACCCCAATGCAGGAAACCAGATCGAAACAACACTGGCGATATAGCCAACCGCTGCATAGGCCAGGACCAGGACGAAAGCCCGCGACGGCTGACCAAACAGGATCAGCAACATCGGCAACAACAAAAGCTGAAACGCAAATGATGCGTAAGCATGCATCAGCGCCCATGACAGCCAGGGCATGCCGTCGACAAGACGTATGAATGCCACGCCGTCAAATCCCATCCACTGGTCCAGCGCAATCAGGCTGGCATCAGCCGTCGGTGTATTGAGTGAAATCACCAGATAGGTGGAAAGCAACACCAGGATCGAGAAGGCAACTCCACCAGCCAGGACCTCCATGATCAGCGAAGATTTCTCGAAACCGCGCCTTCGACAGACAATTGCCGCGAAAACCAGCAAGGCCAAAGACCCTGCCGGCGACAGAAGCGAGCCCCAATCAAGAGTGATCTTGGAAGCCTGCAACATCACCATGATGAGCGCACCGCTGGCCAGCACCCCGAACAGCATCTGCATTCGCAGAACCTTCAGTTCTCGTGTCATGCACCTTCACTCCGCATACCGGCGTTTCGAAGACCGACAATGCCCCATGCAAGTTAAGATATTGTTTGAGCTGAACACCCAGAGATTTGATTGCGAAGGCAAGATGGCGAATCCGCACGACCAAGACCGGCTTCCGGACCACAATGCACTCCGCCGAGTTGTCTGTGCGGTGCTCAAAACAAAATGGGAGTATGCAACTGGCCTCTGGCCGGCAGATCAGACAAACGGTGGTCTTGTCACAAGCCTTGTGGACGCCTTATAGGTCAGGACTGGGGTCTCAGCCGCCACCGATTGCGACGATTTCTACAGGCTTGAGTTAAAGGGAGTTTCGCCGGCCTCCTCGCCAACTGGAAACATCGGCAAAAGCCTGCCAAAAAAACCAATCACGCGGGCAACGCAACTTCACCTCAAGCGAAGATCGCGTTGCCCCCTGACGTCGGCGGAGCCACACCGTCAGTTGACGAGCCGCAGGTTTCCGCCGCCGTTGGTGATACCGGTAAGGGCATCGACCAGCGTTTGCTTGGAGGCGACCTTGTAGTAACCACCGCCCGTCGCCGATGCGCACTCGCGGAAATATGGTTCAGCCTTGTCGTTGCCGTTTACGTGCATGACATGAACCTCAATCTTCTGTGCAGCCATGCTCTTGCAGATAGCGACTACATTTTCGAAGTGGTCCTTGGATCCGGTGTTCCAGCCCGCCAGGTTGGTTTTGCCATATTCATAGACATAGGCGTTTGTCAGCCCGTCCGTCGCCAGCACCGCGATCTTCCTGGTGTTGGTGGAGGCGGTCGGATAGTCCGCCAGATTGACACCGTTGTCGGCAGGTGCACCACCCGACCAGAACCCCTTCCAATTGGGCGACAAGGCATACCAGAGCCAGGCAAAGCCGAGATCAAAGCGGCCAGTACCGCCTTTGGTCAACTTGCCAAGTTGTGAAGTCACATCACTGACATTGGAAGTTGGTCCGATGATCGATTGCGGATTGCAGGCAAGCTTGTACCCGCTTTTGTGCGCGGCCGGGGTCCCGTTGTCGAACTTTGTAAATCGGTCGCCTTTCTCCGGTGCCGAGTCTGGCATGAAATACTCCGTCTCTCCCTTGTTCTTTTTCTTTGTTGCCCTGACATCAACGCACCCGCCCCAGCCGCCCTTCTTAACGGCAGTCTGGTCACCCGGGTTGAGCAGATTGGCACGCCCCATTCCAACATTCACGCGGTCGGTAAAGGGGATGAAGGTCAGCGCCATACTTCCGGAATTGGCCTTAAGAGCGTTGAGCGCCGAGGCGATCACCGAAGTGGCCTCGCCCCAAGTGGTCCCAAAACCCATGGAATTTGTAACATCAAAGGCGATCGCGATTTCAACGCTGCCACCACCGACATGGGCGGCTGCATCGACGGAAACCGGTATCTCTTCACGCCCGACCGCCTTGAGCAGGCTCGTCGAGGTTTTTCCCGATACACCGAGTTTGACAATACCGTCGACGCCCTGGGTCAACGTGAAAGTTGAGACTTCCAAGCCAACACCGGAACTGAACGCCAATTCGGCATCAAAATATTTGCGGGCGCTCAACTCAGCTTCCGCGAGCGTCTTCCCCTCTTCGATGATGTCGCGGGTTGCACGTAGCACCGTCGCATCAACGATATCCTGGGCAGTCGTCTTCACCCTCAATGCATTGGAAAAATCAACCGCCAAGCCAGCCACCCAGACAAGTGCCACCATGACCAAACCAGCTAGCAATCCAAAATTTCCATCGCGGCTGCGAAGATATTGGCTGACTGAATGCATCTGCATCTCCGTAAAAAATTGCAGCTACTTTTAGCGGATGGATATTAATATTACACTACTTGCATGTTAATTTTTCGTCGTAATATCATAGAGTTAACAGAAACCACATATAGAAATCATTAACCATCAGCGGCAGGCGCAGCACAAGCATTCCGCATTCTTGAAAGTGGCAGCTGCATTTGGTCCGGACAGCAGCTTTGCGGCATGATTTGATTTCTATGTCGGATTGCACTTTGGACAAACCCGCCGAAAGGCCACTTTCCCCTTAACAACACCGTTTTGGGGTTTCGCCCGGGCCAAGATTTCCCTATAAGCCGCGTCTAGCCTCACAGATTGCGCATGGCGTCTCCCGAACGGTTGAATTCCGGCGGGGGGCTTTTTGCGCGAAGTCCGCGCAACAGGGACCCTGACCATGCCAAAACGCACCGATATCCAGTCGATCCTCATCATCGGTGCGGGACCGATTGTCATCGGGCAGGCCTGCGAGTTCGACTATTCCGGCACCCAGGCCGTCAAGGCGCTCAAGGAAGAGGGCTACCGGGTCATCCTGGTCAACTCCAATCCGGCCACCATCATGACCGATCCGGGCCTCGCCGATGCCACCTATATCGAGCCGATCACGCCCGAAGTGGTGGCCAAGATCATCGCGCGCGAACGCCCCGACGCGCTGCTGCCGACCATGGGCGGCCAAACCGCGCTCAACACCGCACTGTCCTTGAAGCGGATGGGCGTGCTCGAGCGCTACAATGTCGAGATGATCGGCGCCAAGCCGGCGGCAATAGACATGGCCGAGGACCGGGCGCTGTTCCGCGAGGCGATGGCGCGCATCGGGCTTGAGACGCCGCGCTCGTTCCTCGCCAACGCCACCGAGATCAAGGACACCGACCGCAAGCTGCACGAGGGCGAGCGGGCCGGGCTGCGCGCCAAGCTCTCCGGCGATGACCTCGACGCAGCACTCGATGCGCTCGAAAACACCTGGAATCTTGGCGAAACCGACCGCAAGCAGCGCTACATGAGCCACGCCATGGCCCAGGCCGCCAAGGCGCTCGACCTGATCGGCCTGCCCGCCATCATCCGGCCCTCCTTCACCATGGGCGGCACCGGCGGCGGCATTGCCTACAACCGCTCGGAATTCTACGAGATCATCGAGCGCGGGCTCGATGCCTCGCCCACCACCGAAGTGCTGATCGAGGAATCGGTGCTCGGCTGGAAGGAATACGAGATGGAGGTGGTGCGCGACACCGCCGACAACTGCATCATCATCTGCTCGATCGAGAACCTCGACCCGATGGGCGTGCACACCGGTGACAGTATCACCGTGGCGCCGGCGCTGACGCTGACCGACAAGGAATACCAGATCATGCGCAACGCCTCGATCGCGGTGCTGCGCGAGATCGGCGTTGAAACCGGCGGCTCCAACGTGCAGTTCGCGGTCAACCCCAAGGATGGCCGCCTGGTGGTCATCGAGATGAACCCGCGGGTTTCGCGCTCGTCAGCCCTGGCATCAAAGGCCACCGGCTTCCCGATCGCCAAGGTCGCCGCCAAGCTCGCCGTCGGCTACACGCTCGACGAGCTCGAAAACGACATCACGCAAGGTGCGACACCCGCCTCGTTTGAACCCTCGATCGATTATGTCGTCACCAAGATCCCGCGCTTTGCCTTTGAAAAATTCCCCGGCGCAGAACCGCTCTTGACCACCGCGATGAAATCGGTGGGCGAAGTCATGGCCATTGGCCGTACCTTTGCCGAGAGCCTGCAAAAGGCGCTGCGCGGACTTGAGACCGGCCTGACCGGGCTCGACGAAATCGAAATCCCCGGCCTCGGTGAAGGCGATGACGACAACGCCATCAAGGCCGCCATCGGCACGCCCACGCCGGACCGGCTGAGGATGGTGGCGCAGGCCATGCGGCTAGGCATGAGCGCAGAAGAGGTGCATTCGATCTGCAAGATCGACCCGTGGTTCCTGGCCCAGATGTCCGATATTCTCGATATGGAAGCCCGCATCCGCGAGCACGGCCTGCCGGGCGATGCCGAGAACATGCGCAAGATCAAGGCCATGGGCTTTTCCGATGCCCGGCTCGGCTCGCTCACCGGAAAGCGCGCCCATGAAGTGGCCAAGCTGCGCCGCGACATGGATGTGCGCCCGGTCTACAAGCGCATCGACACCTGCGCCGCCGAATTCGCCTCGCCCACAGCCTACATGTATTCGACCTACGAGGCCCCTTTTGCAGGCAGCCTCGCCTGCGAGGCGCGCGTCTCCGACCGCACCAAGGTCGTCATCCTCGGCGGTGGCCCGAACCGCATCGGCCAGGGCATCGAGTTTGACTATTGCTGCTGCCACGCTGCTTTCGCGCTGAAAGATGCGGGCTACGAGGCGATCATGATCAACTGCAACCCGGAAACCGTGTCGACCGATTACGACACCTCCGACCGGCTCTATTTCGATCCGCTGACAGACGAGGACGTGCTCGAAATCCTCACCAAGGAAAAAGAAGCCGGAACGCTTCTGGGCGTGATCGTGCAGTTTGGCGGCCAGACCCCGCTAAAGCTCGCCGACGCGCTGGAAAAGGCCGGCATCCCGATTCTCGGCACCGCGCCCGACATGATCGATCTGGCCGAGGACCGCGACCGGTTCCAGAAGCTTCTCACCAAGCTCGATCTGGTCCAGCCCAACAACGGCATCGCCTATTCGGTCGAGCAGGCCCGGCTGGTCGCCACCGACATTGGCTTCCCGCTGGTCGTCCGCCCGTCCTATGTGCTTGGCGGCCGCGCCATGCAGATCATCCGCGACGAGGCCGGTCTGTCCAACTATCTGCTCGGCACAGTGCCCGAACTGGTGCCCGAGGACATCAAGGCGCGCTATCCCAATGACAAGACCGGCCAGATCAACACGCTGCTCGGCACCAACCCGCTGCTGTTTGACAGCTACCTGACCAACGCCATCGAAGTGGACGTCGATTGCCTCTGCGACGGCGAGAACGTCAATGTCACCGGCATAATGGAGCACATCGAGGAAGCCGGCATCCATTCGGGCGACTCGGCGTGCTCGCTGCCAGTTCACACGCTGTCGCCCGAGATGGTTGACCGGCTCGAGACCCAGACCGAGGCGCTTGCACGGGCCTTGAATGTCGGCGGTCTGATGAACGTCCAATATGCCATCAAGGACGATGTGATCTATGTGCTCGAGGTCAATCCGCGCGCCTCGCGGACGGTGCCGTTCGTCGCCAAGACCGTCGGCGCGCCGATCGCCAAGGTGGCGGCCCGGGTGATGGCGGGCGAAAACCTGGCCGACGCCTTTGCCGCCTATGGCGCTGTGCCCGACCACCGCAAGCTCAACCACATCGCCGTGAAAGAGGCCGTCTTCCCCTTCGCCAAGTTCCCCGGCGTCGACACGCTGCTCGGGCCCGAAATGCGCTCCACCGGCGAGGTCATGGGTCTTGACCGCGACTATGCGCTGGCCTTTGCCAAGGCCCAGCTCGGCGCGGGCAACGAGCTGCCGCGCTCAGGCACCGTGTTCGTCTCGGTGCGCGACGAGGACAAGCCGCGCGTCGTTGAGGCGGTCCGGATCCTCACCGGCAACGGCTTCAAGCTGATGGCCACCGCCGGCACCGCCGATTATTTGAGCGAGCAGGGCTTTGCCGTCGAGCGCGTCAACAAGGTGATGGAAGGCCGTCCACACATTGAGGACGCGATCCGCAACCGCCAGGTCCAGATGGTGCTCAACACCACCGAAGGCGCCAAGACGATCTCGGATTCCAAGTCGCTGCGCCGCGCCGCGCTGATGCAGAAAGTACCCTACTTCACCACCATGGCCGGCAGCCTCTCCGCCGCCAAGGCGATCGCCGCCCTGAAGGCCGGAAACCTGGAAGTGCATCCGCTGCAGAGTTATTTTCCGGCTGCTTGAGGGGTGAGTTGATGCTGCGAGACAGCCGCGATATCATCAAGCGCCGGAAGTCTGATGGTTTCGTGCTGGTCTCGACGCGGGGATCTCACCACAAGTTCCGGCATCCTTCGGACGGCAGGATTGTGATCGTCACCCATCCGCGCAAGGATATTCCGGTGGGAACCGTTCGCTCGATCTACACGCAAGCACGCTGGCCCAAGGACTGAGACCATGGCTTACTACATCGCCCTCATTCACAAGGAACCCGATAGCGGGTTCGGCGTGTCTTTCCCGGATGTCCCCGGCGTCACCACCGTCGCCGACACCCTTGACGAGGCAATGAGCGAAGCCGCAAACGCGCTGGGATTCGCCTTTGAAGACTGGAATGGCGAGCGTCCTGCCCCCCGTACGCTTGACGCCCTGCGGCAGGATCCTGTCTTTCTGGACCTCTCAACCGACGCCGTGGTCGCCGCCGTAACCCCGGCGCCTGGTATGGCCGACGCTGCCTGAGGGCCTGCACGGCAAGTTCATCTCGGAACTCTCTCTTCCCCCATTAATTGCACCCCTCCTCCTTCTCGCGTATCATGCCTCTGGTGGAGGGCCGCGCCATGGCCAAGAACATTGTCATCCTTCTGGATGGCACGTCGAACCAGATCTCCGGTGACCGCACCAATGTGCTCAGGCTCTATGGCAGCCTCGAGCGGTCGAAGAAGCAGCTGGTGTTTTACCAGCCCGGCGTCGGCACCTTCGGGCTGATTGGCTGGTGGCGGCAGCTGCGGTCGAACATCCGCATCATCATGGGGCTCGCCACCGGCGCAGGCATTTCCGACAATGTGATGGAGGCTTACCAGTTCCTGGTCGAGAATTGGGAGTTTGGCGACAGGATCTATGTCCTGGGCTTTTCGCGCGGCGCCTACACCGCGCGTCTGCTCACCGGTTTCATCCGCATTTTCGGGCTGGTGCGGCGCGAACAGCTGCATCTGTTGCGCTTTGCCTGGCGTGCCTACACCCGCCTCGGCCAGCCCGGCAGCAAGGATTTTTCCGCAGAGATCGGCCATTACCAGAAGGTGCTGGGCGGCCATGGCGCGCGCATCGAGTTCCTCGGTCTTTGGGACACTGTTGCTTCGGTGTTTGATGCCAGGTCTGATTTCCCTTGGCTGACCACCACCCAGAAAGCCTACACCAACCAGAACGACCGGGTGAAGATCGTCCGCCACGCCGTCGCCATCGACGAACAGCGGACCTATTTCCAGCCGTCATTGTGGGAACCCGGGCAGGATTACGAGGAATGGTCGAGGCGCAAGAAGGGCTTTGTCAAAAAGCCGCAGGATTTCGAGGAGGTCTGGTTCGCAGGCTGCCATGGCGATGTCGGCGGCGGCTATCCCGATGCCAAAAGCGGCCTTGCCAAGATCCCGCTGGAATGGCTCTTCCGCGAGGCGGAGGCCGCAGGCATCATCGGTGACGAGACGGTGTTCGAGCTGCTGGTGCATGGCAAGCGGACCGGAGACCGCGCCGGACCGGACGAGGATCTTGCCCGGGACGAGGCCACCAAGCGCACCAAGGACTACACGGGCCCCGATCCGCTCGCCGATATCAATCAGTCCATGCGGGGCGGCTGGCCGATCGCCGAGTTCCTGCCCCGCAAGATCATGGCGACCGCCTTCCGCATCCGTTTCAGGCTCGGCAATTTCTACATTCCGCTGTTCGACCACCGCAAGATCCCCGAGGGCGCAAAGCTCCACGAAGCCGTGATCGAACGGCTGGACAAACGCCCCGACTACAAGCCGCCGAACCTGCCCGGAACCTATGAAGTGGTGAAGACGCGCACGCCACCGGCCGTCCCGCCCAAGACCTGATCATAATGGGTCCATCGCTTTACAGCGCAGGACCGGGAACCAGCTTGCTGCCATCGGTGAAGCGCGAAAAGCGGAAACGCGAGATGTCGTGGCCGGTGGGCCGGCCGGTGGCGATGTTGGCCACAACCCTGCCGAAACCGGGCCCGATGCCGAAACCATGGCCGCTCATGCCGGTGGCGATGATCAGGCCTTCAAGCGCGGGCGCACGGTCGACCACCGGAACGACATCGGGCATCGCGTCGATCATGCCGGCCCAGGCATGGGTGATCTCCGGCTCCCCGAGCGAGGGGAACCGCGCCGCAAAGCGCCGTTTGAGCACAGCAGTGCGGCTCGCATTGGGTTTCGGATCGAGCACGCGGCAGCGCTCGAACGGAGTCTCGTCACCCGAACCCCAGGATCGCGCGGTGCCCCAGGCATCGGGATAGTGTTTCGGGGCTTTCGGCAGAAACCGGGTCTGGCCCAGCACCTTCGCCGCCAGCGGCAGCCAGGTGGCGAGATGCCGGAACGAATCCGGGCCGATCAGCAGGTCATGGGCATCGAGCGCCGAGAGGGTGTAGCTGCCATCCTCGCGCCGCCGCAATGCCAGCTCTTCGTCGAGCGCAGCACCATCATAAACTTCGGGCATCGGCGCGGTGCGCATCACCGTCGAGCGCACCGAGAGCTGCGGCAGCGAGATGCCCTGATTGCGCAACAGCAGCGATGTCCAGGCACCACCCGCAGCCACCACCTGCGAGGCGGCGATAAAGCCATCCTCCGTGTGCACGCCGGACAGGCTTCCGGCCTTGGTTTCCAGTGTCCGGATCGCGCAGTTCTCGCGAATACCGACACCTTCGCTGTGGGCCAGCGCCGCCACCGCGGGCACCGCAACCCAGGGCTCGCCACGGGCATCGGTGGGCGACCAGACGGCACCTCTCCAGCGCCTGCCGCCGGGCCCGGTGTCGATCCGGCCAGCAACCTCGTCGCCATCTATGGCCCGCACATCAAGCTGATGCCGGCGCGCCACATCAAGCCATTTGGCCCGCTGTTCCATCTCTTCGTCTGTGCTCGCCAGATACATGATCCCGGTGCGGCGAAAGCCGGTGGCGTTGCCGGTCTCGCCGTCGATCTGCTCCCAAAGCCTTGAGGCTTCCATCATGACCGGCAGTTCAGCCTCGTCGCGCCCGAGCTGGCGGATCCAGCCCCAGTTGCGCGAGGATTGCTCGCCCGCCACCCGGCCCTTCTCGACCACAAACACGGACAGTCCGGCCCGCCTGAGATAAAGCGCGCTCATGATCCCGATCACGCCAGCGCCGGCAATCACCACATCAACCTCGGAAGGCAGCGGATCGGAAAAGGTGACCGGGGATTGATCGGTAATGGGGGCCGCAGATCGAAAAGGCATGAATGCTCCGGGAACAAGGCGGGAAGGAAACGCCTGTTTCAGAACCTATTTGTGCGGCTGCACACTGTTGAAATCAAGAGCCGGAAATCGAGATCCTCGCGCATTCCGTAACCATCACCCCGTTCATCGTATCGGCGGTGAGGTGTTGCGTAATCTGAATGTAGCTGCCCTTGTCACCAATGGCATATTCAATGGTGAGCTTGCATTCTTCGAGATCTCCGTCGGACTCAAGCATGATCTCGACCGGCTCGGATGTCTCCGACACGAGTTCAATGATCAGCGTCTCCGGATCCTCAACCTCCTGCGGCCCGATCCGGACCGCGCTGATCTCGCTACCCATGATCCGGTACTGCTCGAATTTCTGAAGTCCCGATGCCGGCGTGGCAAACATCGGCAAAAGCCCAAACAGCATGGCGAGGCCTGAGTGGCGCATGATCTGGCTCCTTTGTTGCCCGTTCAGCAAACGGCGTCGGACCAAGAAAGGCAAGGCGATCATCCGCCAACACTCTTGATCGTGGCGATCACCGGTGCGTGGTCCGACGAGCGGTCCTTGGGCAGCCCGGCGGCGAAATGATCGTCATAGACCTCGACCTTGGCCACCTCGCCGCGGCGGCGCGGATTCTTCGGGTTGAGGCCGTTGGACACCACCACATAATCAAGCGTCGACCCCGAACCGACACCGCCATGGGTGTTGGGCCGGACAAAGCCCTGCATCGGCACCAGGTTGAAGGCATCATAGAGCTTGTAGACATGCTTGAGAAAGGCGAAGGGGTCGGGGATGCCGTTGGCTGCAACGCTGCCCCAGGACCAGACCCGGTCGGCCTGGGTCAGGATCGAGATCGTGTGCGACGCCGGATCCTCATTGAGATCGCCCAGCAGGATCACCGGCGCGTCGGCATCGGCATCGATCGACTGGCGGAACATCCGGTAAATGGCACCGGCCTCCGCCGCCCGCTTGGCAACCTGGTTCACGCCCGCCATGGCGCGCTCCATATAGGTGGTGCGGATCTTGTCGCCCCAATCGGCCAGCCCGTCGATGATCTCGTCATCGACAAAAGCGCCCTGGGACTTGAAATGGCAGACGAAGAAGCGGGTCTGGCCGATGCCGGGCAGATCGATCACCGCATCAACCGGCGTGCGCGAAAACCTGAAATCCTCGTCAATCACCGTGTCCTGGGGCACACCGGCGACACCGGAAAGCGGTTCTGCACTGATAAAGGGATAGCGCGAGGCGATCGCCACGGTTGCGTTGACATAGATTTCAGGGTCATCCGCATCAAAGGCGGGCGCCACGGGGCAGTAGAAATAGGGATAGCCATTGGCTGCCAGCAGTGCCTTCAACTCGTCCTGGGACACCACTTCCTGAAGCCCGATCACATCGGCGTTCATCTCGGACAGCAGCGTGATGATCCAGTTCTTCTTGGCGTCCCATTCGGCTTGCGAATAGGTCGCTGTGGGTTTTCGCGCATGCCAGAAAATGCCGGGAGCTGCGAAATGATAGAGATTGAGGGTGGCAACCAGAACGTTTGTCATTGCACTCTCCGCAATTGCAGGATCAGGAAAATAAGCTCTGCGGCATCATCATGACACCGATGCAACAATTCGCCAAAACATCTGTTTTCACCGGGGAATTGGGGGCAAAACCGGTCAAATTTTTTTCTGGTGAATTTTTCTGGCAGATTTGTTAAGGCTGGGGAATGGAAACGTTGGAACGGCTTCGAAGTGTCCACTTCGGAAGCCGTTTCGTTTTTGTTTTCTGCCGCTCTTTCAAAAACAGCGGCAGGCAAGAGGAACAAGGAAAAGACTAATGGTTGAGAAGGTTCCGATGACGCAAGGAGGCTACACCAAGCTGCAGGAAGAACTGCGCTGGCGTCAGCAATCCGAACGGCCGCGTATCATCGAGGCGATCTCAGAAGCCCGCGCCCATGGCGATCTGTCCGAGAACGCGGAATATCATGCGGCCAAGGAAGCCCAGAGCCACAATGAGGGCCGCATTGGCGAGCTTGAGGACTATACCTCGCGCGCGGAAATCATCGATGTCTCCAAGATGTCCGGCGACACCGTCAAGTTCGGCGCCACGGTCAGCCTCGTTGACGAGGACACCGACGAGGAAAAGACCTACCAGATCGTCGGCGACCAGGAAGCCGATGTGAAGCAGGGCCGGATTTCGATCTCCTCGCCGATTTCGCGCGCCCTGATCGGCAAATCCGTCGGCGATTCCATCGAGGTTGTCGCCCCGGGTGGCTCCAAGGCCTACGAAATCCTCGCCGTCAAGTGGGGCTGAGCGCCCCCTGCGGCAAACACCCGAGCACACTATGAGCAAAGACAACGGCTCCAGCCCTCGCCCAGCCGGCAATCACACCGGCAACACGGCGGGGCCGGACCCGTTGTTCGTGCTCAACATGCACCGCAACTTCACCGGCGTATCGGCCACGGCCGCGGCGGTGGTCCGCCAGCAACAAAAACATTACGCCCTCAAGCTGGTGGGCGGTTCCCTGCCCGGATGCCCCGAACCGATCGGCTTCCGCCAGGCCGTCAAGCTGTCGCGAACGCTCCCGCCGGGCAAGCCGTTTCATATCTGGCATGTGCGCCGCAACCCGGAAATGCGCGCCGGGATCTTCGCCCGCGATGTGCTGCGGCTGCCCATCAGGCTGGTCTTCACCTCCGCGGCCCAGCGCCGCCACAGCCTCATCCCTCGATGGCTGATCTCGAAGATGGACGCGGTGATCGCCACCACCCCGGCAGCGGCCGAATTTGTCCCGCATGTCCGCGCGGTGGCGCCCCACGGCGTCGACATCGGCCGGTTTCACCCCGCAGAATCGAGGATCGAAGCCTGGGCAGCCACCGGCCAGCCGGGAACGGCAGGCATTGCCACAATCGGGCGGATCCGCCCGGAAAAGGGCACCGACCGCTTTGTCGACACCATGATCAGGGCGTTTCCCGCACTTCCGGGACACACGGCGCTTGTCATCGGCAAGGCCGCCCATGAACATGCGGGCTTTCTCGACACGCTCAAGACCAGGGTTGCAGAAGCGAGGCTCAGCGAACGGATTCTGTTTCCCGGTGAAGTGCTGGCTGACACCATGCCCGGCCTGATCCGCGGGCTCAGCCTGTTGGTGGCGTTGCCACGCTATGAGGGGTACGGCGTGACCCCGCTCGAGGCGATGGCCTCCGGCGTGCCCTTTGTTGCCAGCAATGCGGGCTGGTTCGAGACGTTTTCAGGGGACGGCGCGGCCGGAACGATTGTCACCGATGGCGATCCGGAGGCCGCCGCTGCGGCGACAGTTGAAATCCTGTCTGATCCGCAGCGCCATCGCACTATGGCAGAGGCCGCACGTGAGCGGGCAGCAAGCCACTTCAGTGTCGCCGCGGAGGCCGATGCCATCAACGCGGTCTATCATCAGCTCTGGTCGGAAGCCTGACAGAAGAGCCCTTGAAACCCGGCCCGGCCCCAAGCCCCGTCGTCAGGCCCGAAAATCAGATTGCCACCAGGCCCTCATCCTTGACCTGACGGATGGTCAGCATGGTCCGCACCGTGTCGACATTTTCTGCAGCCGTCAGTTCCTCGATGACGAAATCCTGGAAATGGGAGAGATTGCGGGCCACGCAGTGCAGCAGAAAATCGCTTTCGCCCGAGACCATCCAGGTTTCCCGCACGATCGGCCATTGATTGGTCATGGCTGCGAAAGCCTTGAGGTTTGCATCGGACTGATGCTTGAGGCCAACCGTGCAAAAGGCCACCAGGTCAAAGCCGAGGCTGGGCGCGTGCAGCACTGCACGGTAACCGCGGATGAAACCCGCCTGTTCGAGCTTGCGCACCCGCCGCAAGCATGGTGGCGCGGAAATGCCCACCCGCTCTGACAGTTCCACATTGGTGATCCGCCCGTCACGCTGCAGTTCGCGCAGAATCTTGAGGTCGATCGTATCAAGTTCGGCCTTGATGGTCATCTTTCGCTTCCCGTATGGACAACTCTACCGGCGCAGACTCAAGAGCAATTCATACGCTGCGACGAAACTTTATTGCGCCAGCGCGCCGCCCGTGTAAAGCCATCTGCGGCCATTGCAGGGCGAAGTTCTGTGCGTAACCGTGTTGGTGAGCTTGAAACTCACCGGCAGCCATCCCTAAATGACACTCCAAAGGAAGCCGCTGCGCCCGCTGCCGATTGCAGCTTTTGCCATTGCTGCTTTACCGGAGTTGGCCCACACTGCCCGCTCGCAACACTGTTTCAGGAAACCGCCATGACCGCCCGCCACGTTCCCGTTCTCATCATCGGCTCCGGACCGGCCGGCTATACGGCCGCAATCTATGCCGCGCGCGCGCTGCTCAACCCTGTGCTGATCGCCGGCATGGAACAGGGCGGACAGCTGATGATCACCACCGATGTGGAAAATTATCCAGGCTATGCCGATCCCGTGCAGGGTCCGTGGATGATGGAGCAGATGCTCAAGCAGGCTGAACATGTGGGGGCCGAGATCGTCAATGATCTGGTCACCGAGGTCGAAATGACAAACCGTCCATTCACCATCAAGACGGATTCCGGCGCGGTGTGGACCTGCGATTCGCTGATCATCGCCACCGGCGCGCAGGCCAAGTGGCTCGGCATCCCCACCGAAAAGGACTTCATGGGCTTTGGCGTCTCCGCCTGCGCCACCTGTGATGGATTCTTCTACCGCGGCAAGAACGTCATTGTCGTCGGCGGCGGCAATTCCGCCGTTGAGGAGGCTCTCTATCTCTCCAATCTTGCAGCAAAGGTGACCGTGGTTCACCGCCGTGATGAATTCCGCGCCGAAAAGATCCTGCAGCAGCGGCTGTTCGACAAGGAAAACATCGAGGTGATCTGGGACACCGAAGTGATCGAATATCTCGGCGCGCCGGCGCAGCCGCCAATGCCCGCCTCGGTCAATGGCGTCAAGCTCAAGAACCGCAAGACCGGCGACATCACCGACATGGCCATTGACGGCGTATTCGTCGCGATCGGTCACGCCCCGGCGGTCAGCCTGTTCAAGGACAAGCTCAAGCACAAGCCGAACGGCTATCTCTGGACCGCGCCGGACTCGACGGCCACCGATGTGCCCGGGGTTTTTGCCGCTGGCGACGTGACCGACGACATCTACCGCCAGGCCGTGACCGCCGCAGGCATGGGCTGCATGGCGGCGCTGGAAGCCGAACGCTACCTGGCCGGCGTGGTCCGGCATGCCGAGGCCGCCGAATAAGGCGCGAACCGCGCCACATCTAGACCGGCAAACGGTCAGAGGGGACAAGAATCGACATGGTGCCGCTCGACTGGGATAAATTGCGCATTTTTCACGCGGCCGCGGAGGCCGGCTCGTTCACCCATGCGGCGGAGAAGCTGCATCTGTCACAGTCTGCGATCAGCCGCCAGGTCTCGTCGCTGGAAATGGATATCGGCGCCAAACTGTTCCACCGCCATGCCCGCGGCCTGATCCTCTCCGAGCAGGGCGAGATCCTCTACCAGACCGCTCATGAAGTGCTGATGAAGCTCGAAGCGGTGAAGAACCAGCTCACCGAGACACGCGAACGCCCCTCCGGCAAATTGCGGGTGACAACGACTGTCGGTCTTGGCCAGGCCTGGCTTACGGAAAAGGTCCAGGAGTTCCAGGCACTCTATCCCGATGTTCAGGTTCAGCTGTTGCTCGACAATGAAGAGCTTGACGTCAACATGCGCCAGGCGGATTGCGCCATCAGGTTGCGCCAGCCCCAGCAGCCGGACCTGATCCAGCGCCGCATGTTCACGGTGCATTTCCACATTTATGCCGCCCCCTCCTACCTTGCCCGTCATGGCGAACCCAAGACGCTGGAGGATCTGGACAACCACCGAATCATCACCTTCGGCGAGCCCGCACCCAACTATCTGCGCGATGTGAACTGGCTCGAGCAGGCTGGACGCACACCCGACAACCCGCGAATCGCACAATTACAAGTGAACAACCTGCCGGCCATCAGGCGCGCCACCATCAATGGTGCGGGCATTTCACTGCTGCCCGATTATATGATCAGCCGTGATCTGGCGCTGGTGCAGCTGGACATTCCTGCCGACATTCCATCCTTCGATACCTATTTCTGCTATACGGAAGAGATGAAAAACGCTGCGAAACTCAAGGCCTTCCGGGATTTCCTGGTCTCAAAGGCGCGCAACTGGAACTTCTGATCGAAGGGCGGCGGCAGTGGCCCGCAGCACCCACCGCAAAAAAATACGGCAAACACAAGCTTGCTGTTTTTTTAGGCAATAATACAGCCATGCGTTAACAACATGGCTGGCATGCGCTCTTCCCTCTTGCTGAATGCTCAATAAAGCACCATATCGACTACAGCTGATGCACCTTTGGTGGCCTACTCCTCCCAGTGCCACCGCATGAGCTGTTCCCCTCTGGAGGTTTTTGACCTTCATACCTATTGGGCCCGAGAGAAATCTCGCGGCCCATTTTTTTTGCAATCAGTTTTTGTGGTCACCCAGCCCGGAAAGCATGCAACACTCCGGCCCTGCTGCAGCTGTCATTCTCACAGCGGCTATGGCCACAGCGACACCGGCCACATGGCTCAAGGGACCACCTCGATCACATGACAGACCCCAAGCGAACGACCCTCATTCTCAATCAGAGCGGTGGCACCAGCCGCGGAATGAACAGCAAGCAGTTCGCTGAACTGGTTGCAAAGCGGCTTGAGGCCACCGGCGAGCAATGCACGGTCAAGCTGGTCTCCGGCGTGGACCTCATTGGCGCGCTCCAAGAGACGGCCGGCGACAAGACAACCGGGACAATCATAGCTGCCGGTGGAGATGGCACCGTTTCCGCGACCGCAGCCACCTGCTTTCGCGCCGGAAAGACATTGGGCGTGCTGCCGCTTGGCACCATGAACTTGTTTGCCCGAAGCCTGCGCCTGCCATTGGATCCCATTGCCGCCGTGGAAGCGCTCACCACCGCGACGTCCCGCGACCTCGACATAGCCACGGCCAACGGGCGCCCCTTCATTCACCAGTACTCGGTCGGCCTGCATTCGAGGCTGGTCAAATTGCGGTCCGGGATGAACACATCAACCAGACTGCGCAAGCTTGCGTCGACGCTCGCGGCTCTGGGCAAGGTCGTTCTCGATCCACCGCGGTTTGATCTCGAACTCACCATCGACTCGCACACGCAGCGGCAGACCCTGTCCGCCATATCCGTGTCCAACAATGTGCTCACGGAACTGCCTGCACCCTATGCGGAGAGGCTTGATACCGGCGTGCTGGGCATTTCCTGCTCCGCTGCGCTCGGGACTGCAAGCGTGATCCGCATGACCTTGGATGCAGCGCGCGGAAAGCTTGAAGACAACCCGAATGTCGATGTGCGAACGGAACCCAGGGTCACGCTCAAATTCCCCTCACCTCCCAAAAGCCTCAAGGCGGCCATCGACGGGGAGATCGTTGCACTGGAGCGCGAAGTCGAGCTTATTCTGCATGCAGGAGCCCTGCGCACACTGGTTCCGGCGCCACAGCCCGCGTGACACGATGAACGCCCGTTTCAAAGCAGCACTCAATCCATGAAAAACACCGCCCGTTTGCTTGAACGGGCGGCGTTTTCTGATCTCAAACGGCAGCGGCCGAATTCGCCACAGGGACTGTAGCCGAACCGCTGTTTAGCGAAGCGCTGCGCAGAAGCGCTGGATGCGCTTGCAGGCTTCCTCAAGCAACTCTTCCGAGGTCGCGTAGGAAATCCGGAAATTCGGACCCAGTCCAAAGGCCGAGCCATGCACCACAGCCACGCCTTCGGTTTCAAGCAGTTCGGTCACAAAGTCCTCATCGGACTCGATCACCTTGCCCGACGGCGCTGTCTTGCCAATGGTCCCTGCACAGGACGGATAGACATAGAACGCGCCTTCAGGTGTCGGGCACTTGATGCCCTTGGCCTGGTTGAGCATCGAAACCACAAGATCGCGGCGGCCACGGAAGATCTCCTTGTTGGCCGGAATGAACTCCTGGGTGCCGTTGAGCGCCTCGACGGCTGCCCATTGGGCTATCGAGCAGGCACCCGAGGTCTGCTGGCCCTGGATCATGTCCATGGCCTTGATCAGCTCAAGCGGACCCGCTGCATAGCCGATGCGCCAGCCGGTCATTGCATAGGCCTTGGACACACCGTTCATGGTCAGCGTCCGGTCCTTGAGAGAAGGTTCAATCTGGGCCGGCGTGGTGAAGACGAAATCACCATAGGTCAGGTGCTCATACATGTCGTCGGTCAGGATCCAGACCTGCGGATGGCGCAACAGCACATCGGTGAGCGCCTTGAGCTCGGCCTCGGAATAGGCCGCCCCCGAGGGGTTGGACGGCGAGTTGAAGATCAGCCACTTGGTCTTGGGCGTGATCGCCGCTTCCAGATCCGCCGGCGTCAGCTTGAAATCATTCTCGATCGTGGTCGAGACGAAAACCGGTGTTCCGCCGCAGATCGCGACCATTTCAGGATAGCTCACCCAGTAGGGTGCCGGGATGACAACCTCGTCCCCGGCGTTCAGTGTCGCCATAAAGGCGTTGAACAGGATCTGCTTGCCGCCAGTGCCGACAATGGTCTGCTGCCAGTCATAATCGAGATTGTTTTCGCGCTTGAACTTGGCCGCAATCGCCTTGCGCAGTTCCGGAATACCGGACACCGGCGTGTACTTGGTCTCACCACGGTTGATCGCGTCCACTGCCGCTGCCTTGATGTTTTCCGGCGTATCGAAATCCGGCTCGCCTGCGCCAAGACCGATCACGTCGCGGCCACTGGCCTTGAGTTCCCGTGCCTTCTGGCTGACAGCGATGGTGGCGGATGGTTTGACCCGGGAAAGGGCATCGGCGAGAAAGGCCATGGCTTGCGCTCCGGTGGTGCGAATAAAACAAAAGGACGCGGCTCTTGCGCCCGGCACTTTCTATGTCGCAACCCCGCCATTGATGCAAGCCGGAAGCTCCATTACACCAAGAAAGGGGACCAAGACTTAACGCGCGGGAAAGCTTTGCCGACTACGGTTGATGTAACACAGGACCGTGGCCGGAGACCCGCACCCAATGACTGGGGCAAGCAGACCACATTTCATTCAAGACGCCTTGGGATTTTACACCACATCCTATGGACCCTTTGTGCTACGCTCTGCATTCCAGCCGATCTTCAGCCAGGAAGCCAACGGGCGGCTGACAATCGAAGCCTTCGAGGCGCTGATCCGGGCCAGCCAGGGCGGCCGGCCGGTTGCTCCCTATGAGTTCTTTTCCAGAGTGCCTCTTGAGGACGCGGTAACGATCGATACGCTTTGCCGAGAGTTGCACATTCTCAACATGGGGGTGCTGGGACGGAAAAAGGCGCGCTTGTTCATCAACTTCAATCCCGCTCTGTTTGATGCCGTTGCCGACATTGGTTCCGAAATTGATCGCATGGTCGAGATCACCCTGAGCGCAGGGCTCATTCCAAGCCGCATCGTATGCGAGATCACCGAGCAGGGCAGCGGTAACAAGGCCGCGCTCGACAGGCTTGTCGGTGGATTGCGGGCACGGAAATTCAAGATTGCCGTTGATGATTTCGGCGCAGATGATTCCGACATCCAGAGGGTAACGGATCTCAATCCGGACATCCTGAAGTTCGATGCCGAATGGGTCCGCAGATTCACCGAAACCCATCCCGGAATGGCGCTTCTGAAACTGTCAGTCCAGCAGTTTATCGAACGCGGCATCACCGTCCTTTTCGAAGGGCTCGAGGAAGAGCATCAGATCACATTCTGCAACGAGATCGGCGTGCAGCTGATGCAGGGATATGCGCTGGCGCGGCCTGAAATTGTGCCGACAAGCTTTGGCGAGAGATTTCCTGAAGCCAACAACGGGGAGGAAGCCCGCCACAGCATCCGCCAGCTTGATGCACCGCCGCTGATGCCGTCGCTGCACATGCCGCCCGCATCCGTCAGCAAAGATCATGGCAACGCAGCTCCTGCTGCAAAGTCCACGCAGTCATTTGGCCGCCGCACGGTGGCCTTTGGCAAACGTACACTGTGACAGGGCAGATTGCCGTTGGCTTTGACCATCAGCTGCAAACACGCCACATAACAGCGTGAAACACAATGTTGACACCAGATCTGTCCTGCACCGCCACATTCCGGTCTGAATGAAGCCGATTTACACCGGCTATCTGTCCCCCGAACCAAACCAAGGGGATCCAGACATGCTTCCGGAAGACGATTATCTGCGGCTCAAGCCGGCCGCCAAAGAACACCAGGCGGTCCTCCGCATCGCCTTGATGGCGTTGATGGGCTGTCTCGCTTTGATGGCTGTGCTGGTGGGTCAGGCCACAGCCGCGACCGGCGCCCCCACATCGGCCTACGGCTCGACGGTCCCGAAGACATCCGTGGGGATGATCGGCGAAACACCGCCCGCGTCCACGGCGCCGCCGCCGGGACTGACCATCTTCACACCCGCTGAACGGTCCCGTTGAGGGCCGGACTTCGGGCCTTCACCTCGGCAAGCGCCGCGTCCGCCTGTCCGAGGCCCGAAACAACCACCGGCGCGCCGGTTTCGCGCTCAATGACGAGAGACCCCGCCCCCGTCAGCCATCCTGAAAGCCCGCGCTTGACGCTCGCGCCGGTGATCGCCGGATAGGCCACAATCAGCGGATCGCGCGCAGGAAAGCCCGGATGGGCCTCGAGATGGGCTCCACGCGCCGTCAACCGGGTGGTCGAAAGCCGCAAACCGGCATGGGCCAGCAGGCACGGCACCCCGATCACAAGCACCAGAAGGCTGACACGAGCCAGATTGCTGTCTGCCCTGCCTGCCTGCATCAGATAGAGCCACAGCCCCGCATAGCCAAGCGCCACCGCCAGGCCCGGCAGCAAGAGCGCCAGCGGGCTGGCGCGCCAGACCAGCCGCCGCGAAGACCGGTCATCAGTTTGACGAATTTTCTGGTCAGCCTGCGAATAAGCCTCATCCATGAGCGCGGAGTTTATCCGGATTTTTGCCAATGTCATGCGCCATCGCTTGGTCCGGGTCTTTTCCTGCGGACTTGACGCACCATATCGAAGGCATAGTCAAAAGAGGGAAGCCATGCAGAACCAGTTAAGCACCAACAGCCCCAAGCTTCTGAGCAAAAAAGGCGCCGGCCTCTGTGCCGCATTGTTGCTGATCGCAAGCGCCCTTCCCGCCCAGGCACGCGACACCGTGCCGACCCAGGAGGTCAGTGTCGATGTCGAGGTGCTGGCAACCGGGCTCAATCATCCCTGGGGTGTCGAAGTGCTGCCCGATGGCGCGCTCCTGGTGACCGAACGCAGCGGTTCGCTCAGGCTGTTGCGTGATGGATCACTGTCACGCCCGATCAGCGGATTGCCGCAAATCGCCGCCCGGGGTCAGGGCGGATTGCTCGACGTGGCACTCGCCAATGATTTTGCCGACAGCCGGACCTTGTTCCTGAGCTACAGCACCCGCTCGCCGGATGGCCTCGGAACGGCCATCGCCCGCGCCAGGCTCTCGGCTGACGGCGGTGCGCTCGCCGATGTCAAGGAAATCTTCCGGATGAACCGGTTCAGCGGCGGTGGCCGCCATTTCGGTTCACGCATCGCGGTCGCATCCGATGGGACGCTGTTTTTCACAATTGGCGACCGTGGCGAAGACGACCGCGCGCAGGATATGAGTGACCATGCCGGCGCGGTCGTGCGGATCAATCCGGATGGGTCCATCCCCGAGGACAACCCGATTTTGGGCGCATCCGCCGCACCGGGAATCTGGTCCAAAGGCCACCGCAATCCACAGGGAATGGATTTTGATTCCAAAACCGGCGTGCTTTACGCCGTCGAGCATGGCGCCCGCGGCGGCGATGAGATCAACCGCCCAAAACCCGGCCTGAACTATGGCTGGCCAGTGATTTCCTACGGACGCCATTACTCCGGCGGGGAAATCGGTGTTGGCACAGCCGCCGAGGGCTTCGAGCAACCCGTGCATTACTGGGACCCTTCGATCGCGCCCGGCGGCATGGCCGTCTATCGCGGAGACATGTTTCCCGAGTGGGACGGTGACCTTCTGGTTGCAGCCCTCAAATACCAGATGTTGGTCAGGCTCGATCTCGACCCCAAAACCGGCGAAGTGCTTGGAGAAGAGCGTTTTCTAAAGGGCGACTACGGACGAATCCGTGATGTGATTGTTGCGCCTGACGGAGCGCTTCTGATGGTCACCGATGACGACAAAGGCGCCGTGCTGAGACTGTCGCGCACGCCTGCCCAAGTCGACTGATTGCTGATATAGGTGGGCGTGGCTTTCAGTTTGGTCACGCCCGTGAAAATCATAAAAGCAGTGCATCTCGATGTTGAAAACCATTCTCCTGAGCATCCTCATGCTCATCGCCATCGCATCGGTGTTGTTTTTCTATGTGATCGGACCCGAAAAGAGCTGGGAGAAAATGGCCGGACCGCCCGACCGGGGCCCCTATGACTTCACCACAGCCCCCCGCAGCTCGACCGCCAATGACGCACTCGCCTGCACGGAAGGCCTGTACGAAAATCCGGATTTTCTGATCGCACCTTTTGACGACGCGCCGGAGATCGTCATTGAGCGTCTCAGCCAGCGTCTGCTTGCAAGCGATGAACTGGCGCGCCGCGTCGACGACCGCAGCAACCCGGCAAAGGCGCGCTTTGTGACCCACTCCCCGATCATGCGGTTTCCCGACATGATCCACATTGAAGCCCGCCCGCTGCCAAATGGACGCACTGGCGTCATGGCCTATGCGAAGGCACAGCTGGGCACCAATGATCTGGGCAAGAACCGAGAACGGCTGGAAGCCCTGTTCCCGCAGAACTGACGCATCTGCATTGCCCTGACGGACGCTCCCCTAAGCCATGGCCCTCAGGGACGACAGGCTTGCTGCGGCAGGACGCACCTGTTAGCGCTCGCCAGCCAACCGACCACCGCTTCCCGGACCCGCCCATGCCGCGCCATCTCGCCAATCTTCTGCTGCTGCTCGCCGGCGCCATCTGGGGCATCGGTTTCGTGGCGCAATCGACCGCCATGCAGAGCATCGGCCCGTTCCTTTTCATCGGCATGCGGTTCCTCGTGGCAGCTGCCGTGCTCGCTCCCTTTGCCTGGCGCGAAGCACAACAGGCGGAAACCCCGGTGTCATTCGTGCATTTGCGTGGGTTCGTGTTCGTCGGACTGGCGTTGTTCTCGGCCATGTCCTTGCAGCAGGTGGGCCTGACCCTGACAACGGTCACCAATTCGGGCTTCCTGACCGGCCTCTATGTGGTGTTTGTGCCCTTCATCACCCTTTTCGTGCTCGGTCAGCCGCTGCATCCCGTCATCTGGCCCGCGGTGCTGATGACTTTCGCAGGCATCTGGATGCTCGCCGGTGGCAGCATCACATCACTCAATGGCGGTGATCTGCTTACCATTGGCTGTGCGCTGCTGTTCGCTGTCCAGATGATCCTCGTCGCCCGCTTTGTCGGGCCGAGCGGGCGGCCGCTGACATTGTCCTTTGTCCAGTATCTGACTGCCGCAATCCCTGGCCTTGGCCTCGGATTGGCAATCGAACCGTTCGACAGCGCGATGCTGATGCAGGCCATGCCGGAGATCCTCTATTCCGGCGTGATCGCCACCGGTCTCGCCTTCACCTTGCAGGTGATCGGCCAGCGCTACACCACAGCCCCGCAGGCTGCGATTTTCATCTCAACGGAGTCCTTGTTCGCCGCCCTATTTGCAGCCCTACTGCTGGGCGAGCAGATCCCGGGCATCGGCTATGCCGGCGGCTTGCTGATCTTTCTGGCCATCCTGCTGGCCGAGCTCGGCCCGATGCGAATGAAAAAAACCAATGGCAGCGTTTCAAACAGCTGACCAAAACAGCATTGCGTGATTGGATCGGCCAGTATGGCGCCACAACAACGCCGCAATAACGGCAGGATCGCGGCTGCGGGAAACCCTTGGATGCCAAGCCTTTTGCTTCCGGAAGCTTGTGAAGCAGGTCAGAAACAAGGCGAAAAATTCACAATAGGGCGTAAATATGTCATTGTTTTTGTTGAGTTTATTCACACCAAGTGATTTGATTTCGATGCCACGGCCAACCTAGTTTCCCCCTGCAAACGCCACTAACGGCGCAATTGCAAAACAGGGAGACATTCCAATGTTCAAGACAATTGTCACAACCGCATCATTGCTGACGTTGGCCGGGGCGGCCTTCGCCGGCGAGGTCGAGGGCGTCGTCACCAATTACGATCCTGCAACCCGCATGATCGTGCTGGAAAGCGGAGAGGCTTTCCGCCTTGTCGACGGCGTCCAGCTCGATGGCCTGCAGCCCGGCGGCAAGGTGGTGATCACCTTTGATGACGGCACCACCGACGCGACCTCCGTCGCCATCATGGAATAGCGCCTCATCTCAAGGACGGGGACTGCAAATCTGCGGCTCCCCAATGGCTTCCCCACTGGCTGTACGACACGCGCGCAAAACCATCATCGCTTATACCTGATCATGGCAAAATTACGCCAAGTACAGCTCTGAAAAATATATCTTTTCACCCCTTGTGGAGTTGCAGGGACAGGCGCATATGCGCGCTGCTCCGCAGCTTCCGACATCGCCCGGCAAACCTGCCGGCCGGAGGACGCGGGTGATCAACCTATGGAAAAAATCAATGAACAAGTTCGTTGCAATCGCATTCGCATCCGCAGCCATGATCTCGTCCGCTTTTGCAGGCGAAGTCGAAGGCGTTGTCAGTTCTGTTGACGCCGGCACAGCGACAGTTGCCCTGGAATCCGGTGAAAGCTTCACCGCGGCCGAAGGCGTGTCGCTGGAAGGCGTCGAGGCAGGCAAGACAGTCATGATCATGTTTGACGACAGCACCAACGTCGCAACAGAGATCGCGATCGTCGAATAATCGCAATTGCTTGGCCGGATCGCCCCCGCGCGGTCCGGCCGGGTCAGGCAAGCATCATCAAAGTTTTGCTTGCCAATTTCCCACAAAACAAGCATCTTTTGGATGTTCGGGCAATTTGCGAACACGGGAAGACCAGAAACATGCGAACCGAAGACGCACAAAAACCTTCGGGCGGCTGGGATGAAAAGCCTCATATCCAAGGATATGAAGGCTCAAAGTCGCTAAAAATCAGGACCTTTCCATACATTTCGAGAACTGCCTGCCATAACCCCCGCGCAAATGCGGGATATGACATGATGCTCGCTGACCGGAAAACCCCACAAACTCCGGAAGGCAATCAAAGGACCTGACAGCATGGCCGAAACTGGTACCGTAAAATTCTTCAACGTCGACAAAGGTTTTGGCTTCATCAAGCCTGACAATGGCGGCGCCGACATTTTTGTTCACATCTCAGCCGTTCAGGCTTCCGGCATGACCGGATTGGAAGAAAACCAGAAGGTTTCTTTCGACACCGAACCTGATCGCCGCGGAAAAGGCCCCAAGGCCGTGAACCTGCGCCTGGCCTGACAGCCACTCGCATCTGAATCAGCGAAAGCCCGGCGCCGCAGGGACGCCGGGCTTTTTCGTGTCCGCCAGCACGCTTTGTACCAAGTCTCGGTATTAGACCCAGCCGTGCCTGACGGTTCCCGATGTGCTAAGATCGTGTTCAGCTACCGTTCAGCTTCGAAGAACTAGGTTTGCAGACAAGACGGGCAAGCCATCGAGCAAACGGATCCGTCAAACCCGAAAGGATGTTTCGATGAAAAGCACTGCTAAAACACTGAGCATCACCCTGCTCGCAGCTGCCACCGCCTTCACACCACTCGTTTCGGTAGCCCATGCGGGCGGCGACAGCGATGCCTGGCAGCGTGAAACGAACGGCAGCTACAAACACAGAAGCTGGAAGCACCACAACTATCGTGGTCATGGCAAACAGCGCCATGTCTACCGTGGTCACAGCAACAAGGACGCTGTCACACTTGGCATCATCGGGCTCGGCGTTGGCGCTATTATCGGCGGCGCGATTGCCAACAGCCACAACAGTCCCCGGGTGATCCACCGCCCTGCCCCCAATGTGCGTCACTACGGCCAGCCCCGGGTTGTCAATGGCGGTGGCAGCTTCGAGCCGTGGACCCAGTCCTGGTTCCGTTACTGCTCCAACAAGTACCGGTCCTTCAACGCTTCGACCGGCACATACCGCGGTTATGACGGACGCGATCACTTCTGCGTCGTGCGCTAAGCCCGAAGCAGGCTGTGAATCCCGCAGCCACACTCAAACAACCGGCCCCGCACCCGCGGCGGCCGGTTTTTCATTGGGGCTGCGGGCCAAATCCGCCGCAGACGGGTCAGATGTCCTTCAGGAAAGGATTGGTGCGCCGCTCATCGCCGATCTTGCCGCCGGGCCCGTGGCCGCAAATGAAACCGATCTCATCGCCCAGCGGCAGCACTTTGTCGCGGATCGAGTTGATCAGGGTCTGGTGATCGCCGCCCGGCAAATCGGTGCGCCCGATCGAGCCCGCAAACAGCACGTCACCCAGATGCGCAAAACCCTGTGCGCGGTTGAAATAGATCACATGGCCCGGCGCGTGCCCCGGCGTGTGATAGACCTCGAATTCGTGGGCACCGAATGACACCTTTTCCCCGTCCTCAAGCCATTGGTCCGGCGTGACATTGCGCACCTCCATATCGAGCCCGAACATCCTGGCCTGGTCTTCGAGCCCGGAAAGCAGGGGGACATCGTCTTTGTGCGGACCGATGATCTTCACGCCAAGCGTCTCGCACAATTCGTCGGCACCGCCGGCATGATCGATGTGCCCATGGGTAAGCCAGATCGCCTCGATGGTCAGGCCGTTCTCGCTGATCGTTTGCAGGATCACGTCAACGTCACCGCCCGGATCAATCACCACGCCGGATTTGGTGTCCTCATCAAACAGCACCGTACAATTCTGCTGGAATGGGGTGACGGGAATGATTCCCGCGCGCAAATTGCCCATGATCAAGATCCCGTCTGGCTTCGACTCAGTCTGCGCAAGGTGGACGTACTGCGCTCCGATGTCACCCCCGCAATGCATCCAGCCCACCCGGCAACTGATCACCAGCCCGGATCAGACAGGCAGGCCGCCGCCCTCCTTGAGCGTATCGAGCACAATCGCCGTCTTGACGTGCTGGACCGATTCATGAGGCAACAGCACATCGCTGACGAAGGCCGACAGGCTGCGCAGGTCCGGCGTCACCACCTTCAGGATATAGTCCATTTCGCCCGTCAGCGAATAGGCCTCCAGCACCTCGGGCAGGCTGTCGATCAGCCGCGCGAAGCGCTGCGCATTGTCGCGGTTGTGCGTCGCCAGCGTCACCGTGATCAGATTGACAATGCCAACGCCGAGCTTGTCCCGGTCGAGATCGGCACGGTACCCCTTGATGAAGCCCTCATCCTCAAGCCGGCTGCGCCGCCGCGAGCATTGCGAGGCCGAAAGATTGATCTCATGGGCAAGCTCGTTGTTGGTCAGCCGGCCATCCCGCTGCAACAGCCTGAGCATTTTCCGGTCAAACTCATCCAGATGCACATAATTCTCCATTCTTCACTTACATCTACACGTTTCGTGCGCATTTAGGGCTAAACACATACGGATTGCACGCACCTTGCAGCAAATATGACGCATCATGCGCATCAGTCAACAAGCGCGGGCACTGATGATCCCGGCGACGACAAGAGGAGAGACAGAATGGGTCCGTTCCCGCACGATGCACCGCGCGCAGAAATCTCGGCCGACAACCCGGCCGGCACCAACGGTTTCGAATTTGTCGAGTTCGCCCATCCCGAGCCCGAGAAGCTCGAAGAGTTGTTTGCCCGCATGGGCTATTCCCCGGTCGCCCGCCACCGTGAGAAGGCCATCACCATCTGGCGCCAGGGTGACATCAACTACATCCTAAATGCCGAAAAAGGCTCCTTCGCAGACCGGTTTGTCGAGATCCATGGCCCCTGCGCGCCATCAATGGCCTGGCGCGTCGCCGACGCCAAACAGGCACTTGCCCACGCCGTCTCGAAGGGGGCTGAGGAATACACCGGCGACGACAAGACGCTCGATGTGCCGGCCATCGTCGGCATTGGCGGCTCGCTGCTCTATTTCGTCGACACCTGGGGCGACTCCGGCTCTGCCTATGACGCAGACTTCGAATGGCTCGGCGAACGCGACCCGAAGCCCAAAGGCGCAGGCTACTATTATCTCGACCACCTGACCCACAATGTGATCCGCGGCAACATGGACAAGTGGTGGGATTTCTACCGTGACCTGTTCAATTTCAAGCAGATCCACTTTTTCGACATCGAGGGCAAGCTAACCGGGCTGGTGTCACGCGCCATCACCTCGCCCTGCGGCCGCATCCGCATCCCGCTCAATGAATCCACCGATGACAAGAGCCAGATCGAGGAATATCTGCGCAAATACAATGGCGAGGGAATCCAGCACATCGCCGTGGGCACAGACGACATCTATTCCGCCACCGACTGGATCGCCGACAAGGGCGTGAAATTCATGCCCGGCCCGCCCGACACCTATTACGATCTTTCCAAGACCCGTGTGCATGACCATGACGAGCCCATCGAGCGGATGAAGAAGCACGGCATCCTGATCGATGGCGAAGGCGTGATCGAAGGCGGCATCACCAAGATTCTGCTGCAGGTGTTCTCCAAGACAGTGATCGGGCCGATCTTTTTCGAGTTCATCCAGCGCAAGGGTGACGAGGGCTTTGGCGAAGGCAACTTCCGCGCCCTGTTCGAATCCATCGAGGAAGACCAGATCCGCCGCGGCGTGTTCACCGACGCCGCCGAATAGGGACCGGACGTCACGTACAAACAAGAAGGCGGCGCTCCTTTCGGAAACGCCGCCTTTTTCATGCAATCAGGAAAAATCTATTCCGCCGCAGCGCGCTTGGGCTGAACCTCGGCCATATAGTCATTGACCAGGTTCTGGGTAATCTCGCCAACGGTGAATGTGTAAGGGCCGATCTCAGACACCGGCGTCACTTCCGCAGCGGTCCCGGTGAGAAAACATTGCTCGAAGCCTTCGAGTTCCTCGGGCAGGATTGCCCGCTCGATCACCTCGTAACCGCGCTGCTTTGCAAGAGCGATCACGGTACGGCGGGTGATGCCGTCAAGGAAACAGTCAGGCGTCGGTGTGTGGATCTTGCCGTCCTTGACGAAGAAGATGTTGGCGCCGGTGGCTTCAGCCACCCGGCCGCGCCAATCCAGCATCAGCGCATCGGCATAGCCGCGTTCTTCCGCGCGATGCTTGGACAGGGTGCAGATCATGTAAAGGCCCGCAGCCTTGGAGCGCGACGGTGCCGTCATCGGATCAGGACGGCGGTATTCGGCCATATCCAGCCTGATCCCCTTCATACGCTGTTCGGGATCGAAATAGCTTGGCCATTGCCAGATCGCGATGGCCAGATTGATCCGGTTCTTCTGGGCCGAAACGCCCATCATCTCCGAACCGCGCCAGGCAATCGGGCGCACATAGGCATCCTCGAGCCCCTGCCGCGCCAGAAGCTCGATGCAGGCCTGATCGATCTCGGCAACGCTGAAGGGGATCTTGAAGCCGAGGATCTCGCCGGATGTGTGAAGTCGCTCGGTATGCTCGGTCAGCTTGAAGATTTCGCCGCCATAGGCGCGTTCGCCTTCAAACACGGCACTGGCATAATGCAAACCATGGCTGAGCACATGCATCTTCGCATCTTGCCACGGAACGAATTCACCATTGTACCAGATTTCGCCGTCAAGCTGGTCAAAAGGCACGGACGCCATCGTGTTTCCTCCAGGCGGTTTCCCGCCACACTCGGTAATTGTTTGAAACCGGCCTTGCTTAGCACCGGTCGCGCGTCGAAACTTCACGCAGAAGACGGTCAATGGCAAGCCGGTGGGCCGGGCAAACTTGCCGCGCGCACGGATCGACGCTAACAATTGCGCCAAATTATGTCAACATGACTGACATATTCGAAAGGAAAAGTCGCAATGAGCCAGACTGGCGCAATCCGTGCAGGTTCCACCGGAGTTCTGGAAACCCCCATGGGGGAAGACGAGGGCATAGACTTCGAGATCATCGAGCTGCTGTTCTTCGCCTATCGCGATTTCATTTCCGATCCCGATGCCATTCTCGACACGTATGGCTTCGGACGCGCCCATCACCGCGTGGTTCACTTTGTCAACCGTGAGCCCGGACTGACAGTCGCCGCCCTGCTGGAAACTCTCAAGATCACCAAGCAGTCCCTGGCCAGAGTCCTCAAGCAGCTCATCGACTCAGGCTATATCGAACAGGTTGCGGGGCCCGAGGACCGCCGCCAGCGGCGGCTCTTTCCCACCCAGCGCGGCCGCGAGCTTGCACTCGCACTGGCACGGCCACAGTCTCGCCGCATCGCCAATGCACTTGAAAATCTCGACGCCGAGGGCCGCAAGGCCGTTTCGGAGTTTTTGTCAGGGATGATCGAGCCGGGGACCGGAAGCGAACTCGAGAGCCGTGACAGCAAGCAGGAGGGGTAATCCGAATGACCACGCAAACACTCAGCGATGACGCTGCACATCTTCTTGTTGTTGATGACGACACCCGCATTCGCGACCTGCTGTCGCGCTATCTTACGGACCAGGGCTTTCGTGTGACAACCGCGGCGGACGCCAGCGAGGCCCGCCGAAAGCTCGAGGGCATCGATTTCGATCTTCTTGTCATTGATGTCATGATGCCCGGCGAAAGCGGGCTGTCACTGACCCGCTCATTGCGTGAAATCAAGACCGTGCCGATCCTGATGCTGACGGCGCTGGCCGAGGGTGACGCGCGCATCGACGGTCTCGAGGCGGGTGCGGATGACTATCTGGCCAAGCCCTTCAATCCCCGCGAACTGGTGCTCAGGATCAACAACATCCTAAAGCGCGGCGGGCAGCCCGGCGTTCCCAAGATCGAACAGGTGGTGTTCGGCCCCTACACATTCGTGCTTGCGCGACGTGAATTGAAGAAGTCCGGGGAACAGGTCCGGCTCACCGACCGTGAGCGCGAAATCATGGTCACCTTCGCCGAGAACGCCGGCGAGACGGTGCCGCGCCATGAGCTTGCCGGCGGCGACACCGAAATCGGGGAGCGCACCATCGATGTGCAGATCAACCGCCTGAGGCGCAAGATCGAAGACGATCCCGCAAACCCGATCTGGCTACAGACTGTTCGTGGGATCGGCTACCGCCTGAGCGTGGAGACAACCGGCTGAAGCGTACCCCCCTAAAAAACATCGGTAAAAAACCACTTTCTGGCGAGAGATTGCTTTAACCTTTCGCACCTTATTTTTGCCCCTATTAGATTTTGGGGGTATCCATGACACTCTTCTCACGATTCGGTCTGGTCAAGACCGTAACAGTAATGGCCGTCAGCATTCTGCTGATCGCACTCGCCGCCGTAACTCTGGCTGTTTCCAGCAACATCAGCGGCCAGATCCAGCATCAGGCAATCACCAGCCAGAACACCAGCCTGCGCACCGCCGCAACCATCGTTGAGCGTGATGTTCCGGGCACAACGGTCACCTGGGCGAAAGACGGCAACGTTGATCGCATCGTGATGGACACCATCCCGGGCGACTACGAAAGCCACGAAATGATCGACACCGTTGGCCGGATGACAGGCCAGACGGCAACGATTTTTGCATGGGATCCCGAAAGCAAGGATTTCTGGCGCAAGACCACAAACATCATCAAGCCCGATGGCAACCGCGCAGTCGGCACGCCACTGGGGCAGAAGGGTGCGGTTTATCCGGTCCTCACAAAGGGCGAGACCTTCCGCGGTGAAGCGGTGATCCTGGGAACGCCCTACTACACCATCTACGAGCCCATCTTCTCCCCTGCTGGTGACACGATCGGCATCCTCTACGCAGGTGTGCGGTCCGCTGACATTGATGCCATTTCCGGCGAGATCACAACCACGATCGGTATCGTCTCCGCACTTGTCCTGGCCATCGCAACAGCAATCATTGTCTTTGTGAACAAGTCCATTCTCGGACCTATTCCCAAGCTCACCAGCGTTGCAGCCAACCTGGCGGAAGGCAACCTCGACATCGAAGTTCCCGGCCGCGAAAGCCGCAACGAAATCGGCGCACTCGCACGCGCTCTGGAAGTGTTGCGCGAGGGTGCTGTTGAAAAACTGGAGCTGGAACAACAGTCTGCTCAGTCTGGCCAGCAGGTTGAGGCCGAACGGCAACGCCGCGAAGCCGAGAAAGCCGCCCAGTCCCATGAAGTTCAGGCCGCAGTCACCCAGCTCGGTACCGCCCTGAGCGCCATGAGGAACGGCGACCTCACCGTTCACCTCGACACTCCGTTCTCCGGCGAACTGGAAACGCTGCGCACCGACTTCAATCAGACCGTCGAGCGTCTGAGCCAGACCATGGCGGAACTGCGCAGCGAAACCAGCGAGATCGATGCAGGCGCAGCGGAAATGCTCGATGCATCCAACGATCTCTCTCGCCGCACGGAGCAGCAGGCCGCTTCGCTGGAAGAAACTTCGGCCGCACTGGATGAAATCACCGCAACCGTGCGCAGTGCTGCCACCCGTGCAGAAGAAGCCCGCGGCATGGCCGAAAACGCACAGGCCAGCACCGTGAACTCCCGTAAGGTTGTCTCCAATGCCGTTGACGCCATGGCGCGCATCGAAACGGCATCGGGCGAAATCTCCAACATCATCAACGTGATTGACGAGATCGCCTTCCAGACCAACCTGCTGGCGCTCAATGCCGGTGTGGAGGCAGCACGTGCCGGTGAAGCCGGCAAGGGCTTCGCAGTCGTGGCACAGGAAGTGCGCGAACTGGCCCAACGCTCAGCGTCCGCAGCAAAGGACATCAAGGAACTGATCACCAAATCCGGTGAGGCCGTGTCCGGCGGAGTGGAACTGGTCAACAACACCGGCGAAGCCCTGGGCGAGATCTCCGAGCAGGTCAATGCGATCAACGATCACATCGCATCGATTGCCACCGCAACCCGCGAACAGACAACCGGGCTGAGCGAGATCAACGGCGCTGTCAACCAGATGGATCAGGTGACCCAGCAGAACGCAGCAATGGTGGAAGAATCCACCGCTGTCATGCACCGCCTGGCCGAGAGCGCACAAAGCCTGACGCGCATGATCGGCCGGTTCGAGGTCTCGTCAAGCCTGACCCAGGTATCGCAGACCAAACGCGCCGCCTGATCGGTCTTCGGCCTCAACAGGCCGTCCCGTAAACCAAACGGCCCGTGCACATTGCACGGGCCGTTTTTTCATGTCCTTTGTTCCGGCAACCGGCCGCTAATGCATGGCCAGGTGTCAGAGCAGACCGTCAGGCAGTTTTTGCTCTCCGGCGCTGTTGATCCGGCGGAACCAGAAGGTCAGCATGGTCGAGCTCAGCACGATAAACAGCGAATAGAGTGCCGGCACCGCCATCACCGCCTGCGCCTCGGTCCCGGAGAAGGTAAAGGCGATGATGGCAATCGCCAACGGCCCGTTCTGAATGCCGGTTTCCAATGCAATGGTGCGGGCGCTACGCGGATGCAGCTTGAGCAGCGACGCAAACCCGTAGCCAATGGCAAATCCGAACAACCCAAGCGCAATGGCGCCGAAATAGGTGGCCCAGGATGTCGTCATCAGAAAGTCCCAGTTTCTTGGAATCCAGGACACGATCAGAAACAGAATGAAGATGATGGCGAGCAGCGAACCGAGAAACTCCGTCACCGCCCCGGTATTGGCGTTGAGTTTGCGAAGGCCCATGCCGATTGCCACCGGCACCAGCAGCAGCACCAGCGTCGCGATGATGTTCTCGCGCGGGATCTGCAAATCGAGCGCCCCCGCATAGAGCACCAGCACCAGCGGGATCAACACCACGCCGAAGACGGTCGAATTAACGGTCATGAGAACCGACAGCGCCAGATTTCCCTTCGAGAAATAGGTGAAGATGTTTGACGTGGTTCCCCCGGGCATGCAGCCCATGATCAGGATGCCGATCTTGATCGAATCCGGCACCGGCAGGCTGATCGCCAGCAGGAAGGCGATAAACGGCATGAAGCCATATTGCGACGCGACCCCGATGATCAGTCCGTAGGGCCGCTTCAGCGCCAATGCAAAATCGCGCGGGGTCAGCGACGCGCCCATGCCAAGCATGATCACAAAGATCATAAGGGCGAGAATTGCCTGTTCCAAAGGTCCGACCATGGTTCCTCCCTGAAAGCCGGTCGTTTCTGTTCGATCCGCTGAGCACCAAAGCACTCAGGGACCACCATGGCTTGTCCTAAGCGTTTGCAACCTGCGAAGTCTCGACCGGATGCTCCACGCGCAAATCCTTGCGCAGGATCTTGCCGACATTCGATTTCGGCAGCTCATCGCGGAACTCGACCAGCTTTGGCACCTTGTAGCCGGTCAGATGCGCCTTGCAGTGCGCCCTTATGTCCTCGACCGTCAGCGCAGGATCGCGGCTGACGACAAAGGCCTTCACCGCCTCGCCCGCGGCGCCGTCGGGAACCCCGATCACAGCGGACTCGACAATGCCCGGATGGGCAGCAAGGCAGTCCTCGATCTCGTTGGGATAGACGTTGAAGCCCGACACCAGCACCATGTCCTTCTTGCGGTCGACAATCCGGAAATAGCCGTCAGCATCCATGGTGGCGATGTCGCCGGTGAGCAGCCAGCCGTCCTTGATGGTCTTTTCCGTTTCCTCGGGCCGCTTCCAGTAGCCCAGCATGATCTGCGGCCCGCGCGCTGCAAGCTCGCCCACCTCCCCCGGCGCCACCGGTTGGCCATCGCCATCCAGGCAGGCCACGTCGGTTGAAGGCACAGGCACGCCGATCGAGTTGCTGCGGGTCCGCCCCAGCGGGTTGAAGGTGATCACCGGCGAAGATTCGGTCAGCCCGTAGCCCTCCAGAACCGGCTTTCCGGTGATCTCTTCCCATCGCTCGGCAACCGCCTTTTGCAGCGCCATGCCGCCAGCGGATGCGAATTTGAGATGCTTGGGTGGGGTGTCGAGAAACCAGATCTCGTTCGACAGACCGTTGAACAGCGTGTTGACGCCACTCATCCAGGTGATCTTGTAGTTCTCGAACGCCCGCTTGAGATTGGACAACGGCCGCGGATTGGGAATCAGGATGTTGCGCGCACCAAGCCAGTAGAAGCCGACAAGGTTCACGGTGAACGCGAAGATGTGGTACATCGGCAGCGCCGTCAGAGCCACTTCCTCGCCCTTCTTCACACCACTGATCATCTCCATGGTCTGCGCCATGTTCATGATGATGTTGCGATGCGACAGCATCGCGCCCTTCGACACCCCGGTGGTGCCGCCGGTGTATTGCAGACAGGCGATGTCATCGGGGTCGACGGAAGCGGTGTAGGATCCCGCGCCGATCTTTCCCTCATCCCGCCGGGCGGCTCCGGCGGCAATCGCGTCGGGCAGCCGGATATGCGCCACATCCACCGGATGGATGGTCTTGTCCCAGTATTTCTGGACCGCGCCGACAATCATCCTCGGCAGCATAGGCATGAACTCGGCCACCCGGGTGACAATCACCGTCGGGATGTGATGGCCCTTGAGCGCCTCGGGCAGCTTGTCGGCAAACATGTCGACAATCACCAGCGCCGCCGGCTTGGAGTCTGCAAATTGCCTGGCCATCTCCTCGGCCGTATAGAGCGGATTGACATTGACCAGCACGCAGCCCGCCTTGAACACGCCAAAGGCGATCACCGGAAACGGCAGGCCGTTGGGTGCCTGCAGGGCCACCCGGTCCCCGGCCTCAAGACCCGCGACCTCGCGCAGATAGGCGGCAAGCGCGCTCGACATCTCGTCGACCTGCCGGAAGCTCAGGGTTCCATTCATTCCATTGGGAAGACAGACTGTGAATGCGGGTGCGTCGCCATAGACCGAGGCGGTGTGGCTGACCAGATCACCGAGATTGCGAAACGGCAATTCATCGATCTGCGCACGGACGGATGGCCCGTAAAAAGAAGTCCAAGGTCGTTCCATATGCGTGATGCTCCTCCCAGAACAGTCCCGATTAAGTGGGGGTATTCGCCGAATTTGCAAGCTCTTTGCATAATCTGTCCAACAGATGCTGCATTGAAACCCAGATGATCCGCGCGGCAACATGCTGGCATGCCGCCGCTTGTCGCTACCCATTCGGCTTCAGCTTGTTTATAACCACGGGCGAACAGGACTATCCGCAGGGCGGGAGGTTGGGAGCCATGGCCAGCATCGACTCTATTCGCCGTGAGTACGAGCGTTATCCGCCCAATGGGCTACGCCGCTTCACGCGCTGGTTCACCAAAAGGATTCCGACCCGGCTCTACGCCCGTGCGCTGCTGATCATCATCATCCCGATGGTTTTGCTGCAATCGGTGATCGCCTTCGTGTTCATGGAACGCCACTGGCAGACGGTGACCCAGAGGCTGTCGATGGCCGTGACCCGCGATATCGCGGCCACGATCGACGTGATCAACAGCTTCCCGGACAAGACCGCCCAGGACGAGATGATCCGGATCGCACGCGAACGGCTGGATCTGTCGGTTGCAATCGAGCCCGCCGGCGACCTGCCACCGCCACGGCCGAAACCGTTCTTTTCGATTCTCGACCAGACCCTTTCCGAGGAAATCACCCGCCAGATCCGGCTGCCATTCTGGATCGACACGGTGGGCAATTCCAACATTGTCGAGATCCGGATCAAGCTCGAAAACAGCATCCTCCGGGTCTTCGCCAAACGCAGCCAGGCCTACGCTTCCAACACCCATATCTTCCTTTTGTGGATGGTCGGCACCTCGCTTGTGCTGCTGGTGATCGCGATCCTGTTCCTGCGCGGCCAGATCCGTCCGATCCTCAAACTGACCCAGGCCGCGGAGAGTTTCGGCAAGGGCCAGCGCATGCCCGACGATTTCCGTCCCCGCGGCGCTGATGAAGTGCGCCGCGCCGGCATTGCATTCATCAAGATGCGCGAGCGCATCGAGCGCCAGATCGAACAGCGCACGGCAATGCTCTCGGGCGTCAGCCACGACCTGCGCACCATCCTCACCCGCTTCCGGCTGCAACTGGCGCTGGTCAGCGACGGGCCGGAGCTGGACGCGCTCAACAAGGACATCGACGACATGCAGTCGATGCTCGACAGTTACCTCTCCTTTGCCCGCGGCGAGGCCGAGGAGGATGTGGGCGTGATGAGCCTCAAGACGACCGTTGAAAAGGTCGCCGCCGACGGCCGACTGCGCGGCGCCAATGTCAGTGTGACGGTGGAAGGTGACGATGACATCAATGTCAGGCCGAACGCGTTTGACCGGCTGCTGACCAACCTGGTCTCCAACGCCTGCCGTCATGCCGACGAAGTCACCATCCACGCACAGAACCGCGGCAAATGGCTGACCATCGCCATTGACGATGATGGGCCGGGAATCCCGATCGATGCCCGCGAGGATGTGTTCAGGCCCTTCTACCGCCTCGATGAAGCCCGCAACCAGGATGAGACCGGTTCAGGCCTCGGCCTGGCCATCGTGCGCGACATCGCCCGCAGCCATGGCGGCGACGTCATGCTCTCTGACAGCGCCATGGGCGGCCTGCGCGCGACGGTGCGGCTGCCGGTCTGAAGCAAGGGCAATCCGGGACCCGGGACTTTGGCTCCGGGCTACATCAACCGTGCGCCGTTGGGCACGGTTTTGTCGATGGATGCAAGCACGATATCGCCATTGTCATCGGCAAAACCGAGGGTCAGAACTTCCGACATGAACGGGCCAATCTGCCTGGGCGGGAAATTGACCACCGCCATCACCTGACGTCCAACAAGCGTTTCGGGCGTGTAGTGCACGGTGATCTGCGCGGAAGACTTCTTCTCACCGATCTCCGGCCCGAAATCGATCACCAGCTTGTAGGCCGGCTTGCGCGCCTGGGGAAACGCTTCCGCTGCAATCACAGTTCCGGTCCGGATGTCGACTTTCTCGAAATCATCCCAGCTGATGGTCTGGCTCATGGCAAAGTCCTGATCTGATTTTAACATTGGCAGGGAAAGAGCAAGAGGCGCCTGAACCGGGAGCGGTGCCCAGCTCCCAGCGCAACAGGCTTAGCTTGCAAGTTCCCGGGAGCGGTCGGCGGCCGCCTTGATCGCTGCGTCAAACAGCGGCTGCATGGCCTCATCCGACATCAGCACATCGAGTGCTGCCGCGGTGGTGCCGTTCGGCGAGGTCACATTCTGGCGAAGCTGGCCGGCGCCGTCCGGGGACCGGTGCATCAATTCACCAGCCCCCGTAACGGTCGCGCGCGCGAGCCGCATGGCGAGGTCCGCCGGCAGGCCCAGTTTACGGCCTGCCTCCGCCATGCACTCAACGAGATAAAACACATAGGCCGGGCCGCTGCCCGACACCGCCGTGACCGCATCGATCATGGCTTCGTCTTCGACCCACTCGACCGGACCGCAAACCGACAACAACCGGTCAATCTCGGCCTTTGCCTCGGCGGTGACCGCGGCATTGGCAACGGCACCCGTGATCCCGCGGCCCACCATCGCAGGGGTGTTGGGAATCGAGCGCACCACGGCGCCGCCAAGATGCTGTTCGAAGAAGGAAATCGTCTTGCCCGCGGCAACCGACAGCGTCACGGTCTGCGGCCCGACAAGCCCGCCAAGTCCGGCAACAACCGCTTCCATCATCTGCGGTTTGACCGCCAGCATCAAAATCCCAGCCGCCACGCCTTCAGGCGCAGCAGTCTCGAAGCGAACGCCGGCATCGGAAAGCCGGACGGTCATTGCCTCTGACAATTTCGGATCAATCACCAGGATCGCGGCCGGATCGGTTCCCGCATCCAGCCAGCCATTGAGCATCGCGCCGCCCATATTGCCGGCACCAACAAGCACAAGGGGACTGGCGGGCGAAATCACATCAGGCCTCGCCGCGGGTTTCGAACATCACTGCCTCGATCGCCGAACGGGCATCCATTCCGGACCAGACAACGAACTGGAATGCCTGGAAATAGGCTTCACAGGAATCAAGCGCATTGGAGAGCAGAACCTCAACCTGCTGGTTGGTCGGTTCCGCTCCACCTGCAAGCAGCAGCGACTGGCGGAAAATGACAACGCTTTCCTGCTGCCAAAGGTCGAAATGCCCCATCAGCACCTGGCCATTGACATGGGACAAGAGCCGCATCACCTCGGTCACCCGCGCATCGGGAACCTTGATGTCAAAGGCGCTGGCAATATGCAGCGCCTCGCAGTCTTCCATCCAGGAAAACGAAACATGATAATCGGTCCAATGGCCTTCGACGGTCATCGCGATTTCATGTTCGCCGGAGCGTTCGAATGTCCAATCATTCGCCGCCGCCACGAATTCGATCATGTCCACTGGATTGGAATGCCGTTCGAATTCGAAATTACTAAGATTCATGCCCCACCTGGTTCCCTTTGACGTCTTTGCGAACCGACGCTGCCGGTCGCTCAAAAGACGGTACTTTTTGCATGAGTCAGAGGACGCCCTTGTGGGTTCGCCGCCGCGACTCCCACCAGGGCTTTTTGCTGCCCGATCCGAATCATCATTTAGAATCAGTGTATAAATGCAGACTCGGAGCGCCAGTCCCTCGCTTGCATTTTGTCAGGGAGAGCCTGTGGACCGACCTGCGAAAATGATTCCGCCGTGACTCATAACTGACTCACGCAAAAGGCTTTTTGAGCTTCGGTTGCCGGTGGAAAACCTGTGCAAAAAAAATTGGGCAAACCGGCCGGGTCAGGCCTTCTTGGAAGGTCCGCGCCTGGCTGCAGCAGGTTTTGCTGTCGATTGGGCCTTCGAAGCGGGTTTGGAGCCGAGTTTTTGTTCGAGTTCCGCAAGCCGCGCGGCCAGCGCATCGTTTTCCTCACGCGCCTTTACCGCCATCTCGCGGACCGCCTCGAATTCCTCTCGCTTGACCAGGTCCATCGAATTGATCAGCCGTTCAAGCTGGGCCTGGATCGCAGTCTCCGCCTCACGGCGCACGCCCTGCGCCGCACCCGCCGCATCGGTCATCAGCTTGGCAAGTTCATCGAGAATGCGGTTGGATCCGTTGTTCATGATTTTCATCCCTGCGTTCGCATGGTTTTGAGGCAATAAACGTGATCTTGAGGTAAGCGCTCCGGCTGGCAGTTGCAAGCAGCACAATTGCCGCAAGCCTTGCGCAAAGCCCATATGCCATGCAACACGGGCAAATTACGCGGAGCAAGCGGCCCGGAAACGGCCACAAATCCGCGTCACGAACCAAGGCCGAAGTCGCAGGCGGCTGACCTGGCAGGGAGGACCGCGCATTGGACTACATGGCTGCGATGCTGTCGCTGATGAGTTTTCCGGATATCGATCCGGTCCTTATATCTCTTGGCCCGCTGCATATCCGCTGGTACGGCATCGCCTACGTCGTGGGCATCCTGCTCGGCTGGCGCTATGCAAGGCGGCTCGCCGCCAACACCAGTCTTTGGCCCGGCGGACGCTCCCCGATCACGCCGCTGGATATGGATGACTTCCTTGTCTGGGCGACGATCGGCATCGTTGCCGGCGGTCGCATCGGCTACATCCTGTTTTATGATTTCGCCGCCATTGCCGCCAATCCGTTCCGGGCCTTGGAAATCTGGAATGGCGGCATGTCGTTTCATGGCGGTGTGCTGGGCACGCTGCTGGCAATGGTTCTGTTTGCCCGCAGCCGCAAAATCCCTGTTTTCAACCTGTTCGATGTGGTCTGCGCCGTGGTGCCGGTCGGCATTTTCTTTGGCCGCGTCGCCAACTTCATCAACGCCGAACTCTGGGGACGCCTCACAGACGTGCCCTGGGCCTTTGTCTTTCCCACCGGAGGACCGTTTCCCCGCCATCCAACCCAGCTTTATGAGGCAGCTCTCGAAGGGCTGTTGCTGCTCGCTGTCCTGGCCGCCCTGATCTATCGGCGCGGTGCGCTGGCTTCACCCGGCCTGATCGCCGGCTGCTTTCTCATAGGCTATGCTCTTTCCCGCATTGCAGTCGAATTCTACCGCGAACCCGACGCCCATATCGGCTTTCTGTTCGGCGGCTGGTTGACCATGGGAATGGTGCTGTCGACGCCGATGATCGCTGTCGGCCTCTGGGCCGTGCTGTCGGCTCGGTCGCGCGCCTGAGTGAAACCAGGAAGATCAGCGCCATGAACCTGCCCCCCAAATCAAGCACCCCTCCGCTGAGGACCCCGCTGGCTGAAAAGATGGCGCGGATCATCGAGCAGGCAGGACCGCTCAAGATCTCCGATTTCTTTGCCCTGTGCCTGGCCGACCCCGACCACGGCTATTATAAGACCCGCGAGCCTTTCGGCCGTTCCGGCGATTTCATCACCGCTCCGGAAGTGTCGCAATTGTTCGGTGAGATGATCGGTGTGTTCCTGGTCCACGCCTGGCAAGCGCAGGGTGCGCCGGATCAGGTGCGGATCGCCGAGATCGGGCCTGGCCGCGGCACTTTGATGTCGGATGCGTTGCGTGTGATCGCCAAGCTCGCTCCCGATCTCTACGCCAACGCCACCATCCACATGGTCGAGACCAGCGACCGGCTGCGCAATGAGCAGCGCCAGACGCTGGTCCGCATCAAGGACCGGATATGCTGGCATCAGGCTTTCGAGGAGATCCCGGCCGGGTTCACCCTGATGGTCGCCAATGAGCTGTTTGACGCGATTCCCATCCACCAGTTCGTCAAGACCCCCAACGGATTTCGCGAACGCGTGGTCGGCCTCGACGAAAACGGCCGCCTCGCCTTCGGGATTGGCACCGGCAGTTTCGACCCCTCTCTGCTGCCCGTTGATGAGGCGGCTGTGCCCGAAGGAGAGATCTTCGAGCTTGCACCGGCGCGGTCGGCAGTCATGCAAGCCGTGGCGTCCAAGCTGGTCCGCGACGGCGGAACCGCGCTCTCCATCGATTACGGCCATCTGGTCACCGGCTTCGGGGATACCTTGCAGGCTGTGTACCGGCATGAATTCGACACCCCTCTGGCCCGACCCGGGGAAGCCGATCTGACCAGCCATGTGGATTTTCAGGCCCTTGCCGAAGCCGCCGTGGCCGCGGGAGCGCATCTGCACCGGCCCCTGACCCAGGGCGAATTCCTGGTGGGACTGGGCCTGGTCGAGCGCGCCGGCGCACTCGGATCAGGTCGCGACGCATTGACCCAGGCGGCGATACGCGATGCGGTCAACCGGCTCGCCGGAGAGGGCGAAGGCCGCATGGGAGCGCTGTTCAAGGTGCTCGCAATAAGCGGCGCACAAGTCAGAATTGCCCCGTTTGATCCGGCCTCAGCTTGATATCTGCATTTGACAGACGCGGCGCAGATGGCCACCATTTGCGCGCAAACGAGGATTAAGCTGCGGATTCGGCATCCCTGCGGGGCCGATGGGAGGACCAAATCATGACGCTTGACCGCCACGGACCGAACCCGGTCCGCAGCACCATGCTGGATGGCGCCTCTGGTGATGGGCGCATTGCCCATGGCTTTTTCAGCCGTGTGGGCGGCGTCTCCCGTGGGATTTACCGTGGCTTGAATGTGGGGCTCGGCTCCGATGACGATCGCGCCGATGTGATGGAAAACCGCGCCCGGGTCAGCGGCTGGTTCGCCCAGGATCCGTCCAGGCTGGTAACCGTGCACCAGGTGCACTCGCCCGATGTTCATGTCGCAACACCAGACAATGCAACCGATCGCCCCAAAGCCGATGCCCTTGTCACCAACACACCGGGATTGGTGATCGGCGTCCTCACCGCCGATTGCGGGCCGGTGCTTTTTGCCGATCCGCAATCCGGTGTCGTCGGCGCGGCCCATGCGGGCTGGCGCGGCGCATTCGATGGCGTGCTTGAAAACACGGTCAAAGCCATGGAAAGGCTCGGCGCCTCGCGCACCCGTATCACCGCTGTTCTTGGCCCATCGATAAGTCAGGCCAATTACGAGGTCGGACCGGAATTCGTCGAACGCTTCATTCAGCGCGACACTGCCCATAAGGCCTACTTCAAACCGTCGGACAAACCTGGGCACTCGATGTTTGACTTGAGGCAGCTGACACTCGACAGGCTGCGTGCTTGCGGGGTGCAGGCAGAGATGGTCAGCGACTGCACCTATGCGGACGAGGACGCCTGGTTTTCCTATCGCCGTTCCACACACCGCAACGAACCCGATTACGGACGACAGATATCCGCCATCACCATAAAGGAGGACCCCCATGGCCCTGCATTTTGAACGTGAGGAATACGCCGCCCGTTTGAGCAAGCTGACGGCGAGCATGCGCGACGAGAACATCGACGCCATGTTGCTGTTCGCCCAGGAGAGCATGTACTGGCTGACCGGCTACGACACCTTCGGCTTCTGCTTTTTCCAGTGCCTGGTGGTCAAGGCGGACGGGAGCATGACCTTGCTCACCCGCTCTGCCGACCTGCGTCAGGCGCGCCAGACATCCAACATTGAGCGGATCGTGGTGTGGACCGACCGGACCAAGGCCGATCCGGCGATGGATCTGAAGAACCTGCTGTCGGATCTCGACCTTCTCGGCACCCGCATCGGCGTCGAATACGACACCCATGGCCTGACCGGTGCGAACTGCCACAAGCTCGACAACCAGTTGCAGAGCTTTGCCGAACTGATTGACGCCTCCTACATGGTCAGCCGTCTGCGGTTGATCAAAAGCCCGGCGGAGATCGTTTATGCCCGTCGCGCAGCCGAACTTGCGGATGCGGCGCTGGACGCGGCCATGCTGCTGGTCAAGCCGGGGGCCAACGAAGCCGATATTCTCGCCGCCATGCAGGGCGCGGTCTTTGCCGGCGGCGGTGATTACCCGGCCAATGAGTTCATCATCGGTTCGGGCGAAGACGCCCTTTTGTGCCGCTACAAGGCCGGACGCCGCAAACTCGATGCCAACGACCAGCTGACGCTCGAATGGGCCGGCAGCTACGCCCATTACCATGCGGCCATGATGCGCACGATCATCATCGGCGAACCGTCGGCGCGCCACATCGAGCTCTACGATGCCTGCCGCGAAGCCATGGGCGCAATCACCGAAATCCTCAAGCCCGGAACGACGTTCGGCGACGTGTTTGATGCCCATGCCGACGTCATGGACGAACGCGGCCTGACCCGGCACCGGCTCAATGCCTGCGGCTACTCGCTCGGCGCACGCTTTACCCCGAGCTGGATGGAGCACCAGATGTTCCACGATGGAAACCCGCTCGCCATCGAACCCGACATGACACTGTTCGTGCACATGATCATCATGGATTCAGAAACCAACACGGCGATGAGCCTGGGGCAGACCTATTTGACCACAAATGCAGAGGCAATATCGCTGTCAGCAAAACCCCTTGATCTCATTGTTGTGCCAGCGGGAAAACCGTGACGCAAACACCCTGCAATTGACAGGTCCGCCCCCTAGATTTCATAACAGTGTCAGCGAACGGGCGGGAAGCATGAGGCAAGCTATCAAGATCATAGGCGCATTGGCCCTCGTAGGGCTCTTGGCTAGCGGCTGCAACAGCACCGATACGCTTGCGCCAATTCCGGGCGATGGGGCACCGGTGGATGATCAAGCCAGCGCGCCCCTGCTCGGCGATCCTGGCCAACCCGCGGGCACCGCACCGGCAACGCCGGCTCTCGCAGCACCGGCCACCGCTTCGCCAACACTCACATCGCTCCCCGCAGGCCAGGTCCGTGGCCAGATCCGCTTCATGCCGGTGATCGGCGCGCCGGTGAATGCCGTCACGCCGCTGTCGCGGCAACTGGCCGTCGAAGCCCGCAACCGCGGACTGGCGATTTTGAGCGCATCAGCCCCTGGCGGCGACCATGTGCTCAAGGGGTACTTCTCCGCCGAGACCTTCAACGGCCAGACAACGGTGTTCTATGTCTGGGATATTCTGGACCCATCGGGCGCGCGGCTCCACCGCATTCAAGGTCAGGAAGCATTTCCGGGCAGCGCCGGTGATCCCTGGGCCTCGGTTCCGGCAAATGTGATGGAGCGCATCGCCACCCGCTCGATCGACGAATACGCCAACTGGCGCGGACTTTGACAGGACAAGTCCTCGCCGCGTGACGCTTTGCCGGCTATTCGATTTCGCGATCATTCAACAGAAAAATAACCGCCGCAAACAATGCGCCCTTGCAATCGTTCCAAGCACCGCTAAAACGCGGGCAAACAGGTTGGCGTTCCGTCGCCATGGGCACTGAAGCTCATGAGGTGACGCAGCCAGAAAAACAGGCGGTCCCAGATGAAGGTTTTCGCGGGAAACTCGAACCGGCGCTTGGCTGAATCTATTTGCAACTATCTCAATGTGCCGCTCGGCAAGGCCAGTGTCCGGCGCTTCGCCGACCAGGAGATTTTTGTCGAGATTCAGGAGAATGTGCGCGGCGAGGATGTCTTCGTGGTGCAATCGACCTCCTACCCGACAAATGACAATCTGATGGAACTGCTGATCATGATCGACGCCTTCCGTCGCTCGTCAGCCAAACGCATCACCGCTGTCATTCCCTATTTCGGCTATGCCCGTCAGGACCGCCGCGCCTCGGGCCGCACGCCAATCTCGGCCAAGCTGGTGGCCAATCTGATCACCGAAGCCGGCGCCGACCGGGTCCTGACGCTGGACCTGCACGCGGGCCAGATCCAGGGCTTTTTCGACATACCGACCGACAACCTCTTCGCGGTCCCGTTGCTGGCCCGTGATGTGAAGGACCGCTACGCCAAGGGCTCCTTGATGGTGGTGTCTCCCGATGTTGGCGGCGTGGTCCGCGCCCGCGCGCTGTCCAAGCGCATTGATCCGCAATCCACACTTGCCATCGTCGACAAGCGCCGCGAGCGCCCGGGCGAATCCGAGGTCATGAACGTGATCGGTGACATCGCCGGCAAGGACTGTCTGCTGATCGACGACATCGTCGATTCGGGCGGCACCCTGTGCAACGCCGCCGAGGCGCTTCTGGCAAAGGGCGCGACCAGCGTGACCGCCTACATCACTCACGGCGTGCTGTCCGGCGGGGCCGTGGCCCGTGTCGCCTCGTCCATGCTCAAGGAACTGGTCATCACCGACTCGATCCAGCCGACCCAGGAGGTGCTGAGCGCGCCCAATATCCGTGTCATCTCCACCGACACGCTGATCGGCGAAGCCATCAACCGCACCGCGGCCGAGCAATCGGTCTCGTCCCTTTTCGACTGATCGCTTACCCCAGCAGGCTGAAGGCAACGCCTTCAAGCGTTGCAGCACCCAGAACCCAGAACAGATTGAGGTGAAAGCGCAACAGCGCGATTGCCGCACCTAGCGCAATAGCCAGTGCCGCAACATTGAGCGAGGCCACATCCGGCTGAGGCAGGGTGAGCGGCCCGAAGCGGATTTCGCCAAGCTCGGCGAACAGCACATTGAGCGCGAACCACACCGCGAGATTGGCAATGACGCCCACCACGGCGGCTGTAATCGCCGCCAGGCCCGCCGACAGCCATTTGACCGAGCGCAGTCGCTCGATATGGGGCGCACCCGCAAAGATCCAGAGGAAACACGGCGCAAAGGTAAAGAACAGCGCCACCGTTCCACCCAGAACGCCGCCCAACGCCGGGTCAAGCCCGGCCTCGCGCGCGCCTCCCAGAAAGCCCACAAAGACCAGAACCAGAATGAGCGGCCCCGGCGTTGTCTCGGCCAGGCCAAGACCCGCCAGCATGTCGCCGGGCATCAGCCAGCCATGCACCTCGACGGCCTGTTGCCCGACATAGGCCAGCACCGCATAGGCGCCGCCAAAGGTCACAATCGCCGCCTTGGAGAAAAACAGCGCCATTGCAGCAAACGCGTCTGGAATGCCAGGCAGCAGCAAAAGCAGAGCCAGAGGCCAGAGCCAGATCGCACCCCAGACAAGAATTGTCCGCAATGTGGGACCGGTCAGCCCCGGCAAGGCCTCTCGCTGCGGCTCGGCATCCAGGCTTGTCTGGACAGGCTCGTTCCCCAGCTCTGGCGGCCGGCTCAGCTTGGAGACCAGAATGCCGATCAGGCCTGCCCCCAGCACGATCAGCGGAAACGGCAGCTTCAACAGCGCGATCGCCACGAAGGCCGCGACAGCGAGCCCCCAGGCAAGACGTGATTTGAGTGCCCGGCGCGACACCTTCATCATTGCTTCGACCACGATTGCCAGCACCGCCGCCTTGAGCCCGAACAACACGCCCGCCACCACCGGCAGATCGCCATAGTGGAAGTACAGAGCGGACAACGCCATGATCACGGCAAAGCCCGGCAGCACGAACAGGAGCCCGGCCAGAAGCCCGCCTTTGACCCCACGCAGCAGCCAGCCCGAATAGGTCGCCAACTGCATCGCTTCCGGCCCCGGCAGCAGCATGCAGAAATTCAGCGCATGCAGAAACCGCGGCTCATCAAGCCAGCCGCGCTCCTCAACCAGCTCGCGATGCATCAGCGAAATCTGTCCGGCAGGGCCACCGAAGGAGAGAAGCCCGATGCGGCCGAAGACGCGGAACATCTCGCCATAGGATGGCGCATCGTCGTGACGCTCAGACATCCGCGCGCTCCACTGGCGTGACCGGCAGGCCAGCCGCTTTCCACGCTTCAAACCCGCCCTCGACAATCACGGCCTCGATACCAGTGTCCGCCATAAACCCTCGCACCGCCTGGCTGACCTCATGCCCATGCACACAACACACGGCAACACGCATGCCCCTGTATGCATCAGCCCAGTTCGCGGCATCGAAGGGATGCCGCCAGACAGCGCCCGGCATGGCCAATCCCGACGCCAGCCGCGCCGTGGGTTTGCGGACATCGATAACAATCCATCTGTCCGGCTCATTTGCCAGATCAACGGGCGATATAGAGGTTTGATTGTGGTTTTGTGACATAGACAAGCTCCGCAAGAAATTGCGTTGGTCGCGGAGCTTGGAGCCAGTCCACACAGCGGTAGGCTCTCAACGGGAGATCCGGATTTCCCCGTGACCAGCAAACTAGCTGCTGCCCCGCCCAGGGTCAATCGGTATAAACAAGGCATGGCTGCCGCCTCAAACACCGCCCAGAGCCTTGCATTCCCGCAACTGCTCCGCTATAGCACGCCCGTCCGTGCAGACACCCTTGGAGGCAACACGGATGAGGCGCCGTCTATCTCTTCAAAAGAGGCGGCGCTTGATGTTTTTCGGGACCTGCCACAACGGATCCCGGCAAGCAGCCTTTATAAGAACCTCGAAAGGAAATGCCATGAGCAACACATATGAGCTCAAGGCCGAGGCGCGCGCACAGGTCGGTAAGGGGTCCGCCCGTGAACTTCGCCGCAACGGTTTGATTCCCGCTGTCATCTATGGTGACAAGAAAGACCCTGTTTCGATCGCGCTGTCGCGCAAGGACGTCACGCTGAAAATTCATGCTGGCGGCTTCATGACCACGATCGCCACCATCGATGTCGACGGCACCAAGTACAGCGTCCTGCCCAAGGACTACCAGCTTGATCCGGTCCGCGACTTCCTCATGCATGTCGACTTCCTGCGGATTTCGAAGAACACCCAGGTGACCGTCGAAATTCCGGTGCACTTCGAAAACGAAGAAAAGTCCCCCGGCATCAAGCGCGGCGGCGTTCTCAACGTCGTGCGTCACACGGTCGAGTGCAACTGCCCGGCCAATTCGATCCCGGAAGCCCTGATCGTCGACCTCACCGGTCTCGAAGTCGGCGACGGTGTGCACATCTCGCACGTCACGCTGCCTGAAGGCGTTCACCCGACGATCACCGATCGCGACTTCACCATCGCCACCGTCGCAGCCCCTGCTGGCCTCAAGAGCGACGACAACGCCTCTGGCGACGGCGGCGACGAAGCAGCCGAAGGCGAGAGCGAAGACTAAGCTCCGCCGGCGCATTTTTGAGGATCAGGCTCCATGTTGCTCATCGCAGGACTTGGAAACCCCGGCCCTCAATACGCCAAGCACCGGCACAATGTCGGCTTCATGGCGGCGGACGCAATTGCCCGCCGCCATTCGTTTTCCGGATTTTCGAAGAAGTTCCGCGGTGAAATCGCCGATGGCGAGATCGCCGGCGAGAAAGTCCTGCTGCTCAAACCCATGACCTTCATGAACCTGTCCGGCGACAGCGTCGGTGAGGCCATGCGGTTCTACAAGCTCTCCCCGTCCGACATCATCGTCATTCATGACGAACTCGACCTGGCCCCCGGCAAGCTCAGGCTCAAGACCGGCGGCGGCCATGGCGGCCACAATGGGCTGAAGTCCATCGACGCCCATTGCGGCAAGGATTACAAGCGCTTGCGGGTCGGCATCGGCCATCCCGGCCACAAGGACCGCGTCAACAGCCATGTGCTGGGTGATTTCTCCAAGGCCGATCTGGTATGGCTGGAACCGTTGCTCGACACCATCGCCGACCATGCCGATCTGATGGCCAAGGGCGACGACGCAGGGTTTCTGAACAAGATCGCGCTTGCGACAGGCAGTGCATCACCCGGACCGGCAAAGCCGGAAAAAAAAACTGAAACGGCAGCGGGCGGCAAACCCAAACCACTTTCAAAATCCCACATCCGCCAGGCCCGCAATTCGGCACAGCCGAAAACACTGCCGACATCCGGCCCAATGGCCGACATGCTAAAGAAGCTGTTCGGCAACAAGGACTGAGCACACAAAGCCGCTGACGCCGGATGACATCCGCTTGCATGTCCGTGACCCAGACCTCCCGCACATTCACACCATCGTCATTCGCTCTTGATCACCAATCCGGGCAATATCCTCACATCGATCAAGCCGCGGCCAGACGCTCCAGCCACTTGCCGCACCCAGGATGGAAGAGGCAATCATGAACAATGCAGCATTCACCCGAAGAGCTCTGTTTGGTCTTGGAATTGGTATTGCGGCGCTGTCCCTCACCAGAACCGGCCCCGCAATGGCCAACCCGGTCAACACCACCAAGTCTGGCGTGGCCATCGACGGCCATGATCCCGTGGCCTATTTCACCATGAACAAGGCTGTGCGCGGCGACAAGGCCATCACGGCAACACATGGCGGCGCGACCTATCATTTCAGCTCGCAAGACCACAAGGCGCTGTTTGAGGCTGATCCGGCCAAATACACACCACAATATGGCGGCTACTGCGCCTACGGCGCCTCACAGGGCTACAATGCGCCGGTGGAAGCCGACAAGTTCACCCTGGTCGATGGCAAGCTTTATCTCAACTACAATGGCCGGGTTCAAAGCACCTGGCGCGAGGACACAGCCGGCTATATCACCAAGGCAGACGCCTATTGGGCCACACAGTAGGTGGCCGGACGCAACGACGCGTCTCTGATCAGGCCTTGAGATCTTCGATGCGCTGCCAGAACAGATCGACGAAGCCGGCAATGCCGGCTTCGATGCCGTAGGCGATCAGCTGCGCCGCTTCAGCGGAAAACAGCATCAGGCCAAATCCCGCAATCAACCAGTAGCTGACTGAATTCCTGAGGTTCTTGAGGCTGTCGAGCCGGTAATAGCCGGCATAATCGAACTCGGTTCCGATCAGATAATCACCCCAGCTGTAGTCACTTGAGACCAGCACATTGACCGCGGGCGTGTCTGACAGCTTGTCGGGAAACACGTTGAACACGGCGCGGATGACATGCGCGAGCGTGCCCAGCACGACGAACAGGATGCCCGCGACGGCAAAATGCCAGGTGGCAAGTTCGGTTTCCATTTGGGTCTCCATCAAGTGTTCGACAGTGACAGTAGGGCAAAAAGCTTGCCATCGGGTTGATGGGCGAAAGCACCCGGGACTTGACCATGCAAGCCCTTTCCCGCATAGCCAGCGGCAATTCCTGATAAGACACGAGACGAGAAAATCCATGGGTTTCAAATGCGGCATCGTTGGCCTGCCGAATGTCGGCAAGTCCACCCTCTTCAACGCGCTGACGCGGACCGCCGCGGCACAGGCGGCGAACTATCCGTTCTGCACGATCGAGCCCAACACCGGCGAAGTTGCGGTTCCCGATACGCGGCTCAAGAAGCTTGCGGAAATTGCCGGCTCCAAGGAAATCATCCCGACCCGGATTGCCTTCGTCGACATCGCCGGCCTGGTGCGTGGCGCCTCGAAGGGGGAAGGCCTGGGCAACAAGTTCCTTGCCAACATCCGCGAAGTCGATGCCATCGTGCATGTGCTCAGATGCTTCGAGGATGATGACATCACCCATGTCGAGGGCCGCATCGACCCGGTGGGGGACGCCGACACCATCGAAACCGAACTGATGATCTCCGACCTCGAGAGCCTCGAGCGCCGCACCGAACAGACCCGCAAGCGCGCCGCCGCCAAGGACAAGGAATCGCTGACAGTCCTGCCGATGATGGAAGCGGCATTGAAGCTGCTTCAGGACGGCAAGCCGGTGCGCACGATGCTCAAGACTCTGGCAGATGAAGACCTCAAGATCCTTCATGGCCTGAACCTGTTGACCTCGCACCCTGTGCTCTATGTGTGCAACGTTTCGGAAGCCGATGCGGCAACCGGCAACGCCCACACCGAAGCGGTCGCGAAAATGGCCGCTGAACAGGGGGCGGAGAGCATTGTCGTCTCCGCCGCCATCGAATCCGAAGTGGCGCAATTGCCTGACGAGGAGTCAGAGGAGTTTCTTGCCGCTCTGGGACTGGAAGAGGCCGGCCTCGACCGGCTGATCCGCGCCGGTTACAGCCTGCTCGACCTCATCACCTATTTCACCGTCGGCCCCAAGGAAACCCGCGCCTGGACCATTGAACGCGGCACCAAGGCGCCCGGTGCAGCCGGCGTCATTCACACCGATTTCGAACGCGGCTTCATCCGCGCCTTCACCATCGCCTATGACGACTATGTCAATCTGGGCGGAGAAGTGCCTGCCAAGGAAGCCGGCAAGGCGCGGGATGAAGGCAAGGAATATGTGGTCCAGGACGGCGACGTGATCCACTTCCGCTTCAACACCTGAGGCCGGAAGCTTCCACGCCGCAGGCGCTTCCGCCTTGCCCAATCGCGCCGCAGGGTGCAGGTTCCGCCAATGAACACGCAATCGCATCTGCTCCTGGCGGCCGCTCTGCTTGCCCGGCCGGGACGCGAGAACCGGCTGCGCAACGCCGCGGTGATCACCGGCGCGCTGCTGCCCGACGCCGTGATCTTCGTGATGTTCGGCTGGTCCAAGCTGACCGGCGCTCCGGAATCGGAGGTCTGGTCGGACTGGTATTTCAATCCGCCCTGGCTGACCGCCATTGACTGGATGAACTCGTTGCCGCTGTTTGGCACAATCCTGCTCGTGGGCTGGATGCTGCCCAAGGATCCTCCGGCATCGAACCTTCTGTCATCCGCCCTGATGCTGTTTGCGCTGGCGGCGATCATTCACCTGCTCGGCGATCTTCCGTTTCACGTCGATGACGGGCACGCCCATTTCGTGCCGTTGTCGGAATGGCGGTTTGTCTCGCCAATCTCCTACTGGGATCCGCGGCATTACGGAAACATCTTTGCGCTGATCGAACTCGGACTGGGACTGTTGCTGATCGTCATCCTCTGGCGCCGTTTCACGGGCCGGCTGCTCCGCGCCTTCCTCGCCCTGGCCGTGGTCAGCTACGCGGTTCCCTACGTCTGGTTCGTGCTGCTCGGCGGCCACAGCGATCACTTCGCCGCCATCTCCAAGGCAGCAGCGGCCTGATCACGAAGCCAGGTAAAAGGGACGGCCGGATGGTGCTCGGTCTAGACCTTCTTCACCGGACAGGTCGACAACCCGATGATCGAATAGAGCGGGCAGGTCCGAAACAGGCCCGTGGCCAGCGGGATGATACCGATCAGCGTGAAATAGCGCCATGGTGCTTCCGGATAGAGGAAAAACATCCCGATCAGCACGATGCCTGCAGCGATGCGGAGAACGCGGTCGATACCGCCAACATTGGTCTTGAACATTTCTGGCTCCTTTGAGACATGGGCAGACACTTCCGCCAACATGCATTCAATTTACACCATATATTTCCAGGCGACTTGACCGGGATCAACACCGGAGCGGAATTCCTTTCACACTTAAAGGAAGTCGACTAGAGCAATTCCAGCGAAAGTGGGAACCGGTTTCGCGTCCGGAATTGCGTAAAAACAACAAGATAGAGCATTTACGGTGACTCCATTTTCACCGGAAATGCTCTAGGTTGACGCCAACACAGCCCGAAGGATATCAAGACACCAATGCCGCAGCACGATCTCATTCATTTCGAGGACATGAGCCCGGGAACCGAATACCCGCTCGGCCCCAAACATGTTCGCACGGACGAAGTCATCGCTTTCGCAAGCGAGTATGACCCGCAGCCCATGCATCTCGATACCGAAGCCGGCAAGGCCTCGATTCTGGGCGGGCTGGCCGCTTCGGGCTGGCACAGCTGCGCCATGATGATGCGGATGATGTGCGACAGCTACATGCTGCGCACAGCCGCCGAGGGCGCTCCGGGGCTCGATTATGTCAAATGGACCCGTCCGGTGCTGGTCGATGATGTCTTGTCCGGGGAAACCAGGGTGGTGGAACGGCGCGCGTCGAAATCGCGGCCGGGTATCGGGATCGTTCATCTGCGCCATGAACTGCGCAACCAGCGCGGCGAAACCGTCCTTGTGTCCGAAAACCCGGTCATGGTGCGTCTGCGCACGCCACAGGAGGGTTGATCCGTGAGCTTTGATCTTTCTTTCCGTCCCGGCCAGCGCACCGAATTGGGCAGCCACCTGTTCACCGCTGCAGCCATCATCGAATTCGCCAGCAAGTATGACCCCCAACGCTTTCACATCGATGAGCACGCCGCCCGGGAGAGCGTCTTTGGCGGGCTGTGCGCCTCCGGCTGGCACACTGCATCGATCTGGATGAAACTGAATGTGGCCTGGATGAACACCACCCTCGCCAGCGCACGCGCAGAGGGCAACGCTGTCCCCGAATTTGGCCCCTCACCCGGTTTCCGGGATCTCAGATGGTTCCGCCCGGTTTTTGCCGGCGACCAAATCCGGTACTCGAAAACATTCAGGTCCGTGCGGCCCCTGGCATCCCGGCCGGGCTGGTCCCTCCTCGAGACCGATGCCGAAGCACAGGACCTTTCCGGTCAAATGGTCATGAGCTTCCGCACTGCGGCCCTTATCAAGCTGCCGGGCGCCGATCCTGGCGGCCAAGCCGTGTAGGACCGACAACAGGCTTGGCCAGCGTAAAGCCGAAGCCCCACACGCTCACCACGAAGAACGCCAAGGCCCCGTCGCGCCCGGTCGTTGCGCCGCCTGTCAGTGTCCGGGATATTCAATCAGTGTGCGCACCTGGACACCCAGATCCTCGAGCTTCCTGCGGCCGCCGAGATCCGGCAGGTCGATCACGAAGCAGGCTGCCACGATGTTGGCGCCCATCTGCCGGAGCAGCTTGACCGCGCCTTCCGCGGTGCCCCCGGTGGCGATCAGATCGTCCACCAGAATGACGCTCTCGCCTTCTTTCACAGCGTCCTTGTGCATCTCCATCTCGTCGACCCCATATTCGAGGCTGTAGGCAACCCGCACCGTCTCATGCGGCAGCTTGCCCTTCTTTCGGATCGGAACAAAGCCGGCGGACAGCTGATGCGCCATGGCGCCGCCGAGGATGAAACCGCGCGCCTCGATGCCGGCGATCTTGGAGATCTGCTGGCCGGCATAGGGATGCACCAGCTCGTCGACCGCACGGCGGAATGCCCTTGGCTGGCCCAGCAATGTGGTGATGTCGCGAAACAGGATGCCGGGCTTCGGATAGTCCTTGATCGTGCGGATCGAGGCCTCAAGTTCATCTGTCAGATTGGACATCGGGCATTTTCCTGTTGTTCATTGGAGACTGGCTGGAAACAGCATAGCGGGAAGGCAACGCAGGCTCGACGGGTCTGGCGGATCTGTAAACGGTCATTCCCGGCAACCTGCCGCCTCATCCATCAATCACTGCGTCTCCATTGCAATGTGCGATACCGGAATTTGCCGCGCAAGAGGCATTTTGGCCGACACGAAAACGCCGCCCGAAGGCGGCGTTTGCAAAGAACGGGACAGTCGGCAGTCTGCCTATCAGTCCTTGTTGGCGAAGATCGACTTCTTGGTCAGATACAGCAGTGACGTGAAGATCAGCAGGAACATAATGACCATGAAGCCGGTCTGCTTGCGCTCTTCCATATGCGGCTCAGCGGCCCACATCAGGAATGCCGCCACATCCTGCGCATACTGATCGACCGTCTCCGGACTACCGTCGTCATAGGTAACCATCTCATCAAACAGCGGTGCTGCCATTGCCAGCGCAGATCCAGCTGCAAAATAGGGATTGTAGTGTGTCCCCTCCGGCACTTCATGATCCGCCGGAGGATCCTGGTAGCCGGTCAGCAGCGAATAGATGTAGTTGGGGCCGCTCTCGGCATAGGCTGTGAAGATGTCGAAGATGAACTGCGGGAACCCGCGTTCGACATAACGTGCCTTGGCCAGCAGCGAGAAGTCCGGAGGAGCCGCACCATTGTTGGCCGCGGCTGCCGCTTCCTGGTTGGGAAACGGCGACGGGAAATGGTCCGTCGGCAATGCTGCGCGGGTGAACATTTCACCATCGGCGTCAGGTCCGTCTTCAACCTCGTAATTGGCCGCCAGCGACTTGACCTGGTCCTCGGAGTAACCAAGGTCCTCAAGTGTGCGGAACGTCACCAGGTTCATCGAGTGACAGGCTGCACAGCCTTCCACATAGACCTTAAGACCGCGCTGCAGCTGTGCCTTGTCGTAGGTGCCAAAAATGCCCGCAAAAGACCAGTCGAGTTCACGCGGCTTGTTGATCGGATAGCTCGCGGCAAATGCTGACCCCGCGCCAATGACCAATGCCATGGCGGCCGGAACGATGCTTGCAAGAAGCTTTTTCATATCTTCGGTTCCTTTCCGTCGCGCGCCGCTCAGCCGCGGGTTTCCGGTGATGCCGCAGCAGCTGCCGCAGCACCGCCATTGCCGGCCTTCTTGGCGAGCACGGCTTCGGTGATTGAGTTGGGCAGACGCTTCGGTGTTTCGACAAGTCCGAGCACCGGAAGGATGACCAGGAAGAACCCGAAGTAGTATAGCGTCGAGATCTGAGCCAGCGCCGTGTAGACACCTTCCGCCGGCTTGGCGCCGAGCCATCCCAGGAAGATGGCATTGGCAACAAAGATCCAGAAGAATAGCTTGTACCAGGGACGGTAGACCGCCGAGCGTACCTTGGACGTATCGAGCCAGGGCAGCACGAACAGCACTGCGATCGAGCCGAACATCGCCAGAACGCCGCCAAGCTTGGAGTCGATCGGACCGACATCGAAGGTGATGGCGCGAAGGATCGCGTAGAACGGCAGGAAGTACCATTCCGGAACGATATGCGCCGGTGTCTTCAGCGCGTCAGCCGGGATGTAGTTGTCCGCATGGCCGAGATAGTTCGGCATGAAGAAAATGAAGTAGGCGAACACGATGAGGAAGATGCTCATCGCCAGCGCGTCCTTGACGGTCGCATAGGGCGTGAACGGCACCGTATCGGTCTTGCTCTTCACTTCAACGCCGGTCGGGTTGGTCTGACCGGTCACATGCAGCGCCCAGACGTGCAGGATCACCACGCCGGTAATCATGAACGGCAGCAGGTAGTGCAGCGAGAAGAAGCGGTTGAGCGTGGGGTTGTCCACTGCGAAACCGCCAAGCAGAAGCTGCTGGATCGGCTCGCCGATGCCCGGGAACGCCGTGAAGAAGCCGGTGATCACGGTTGCACCCCAGAACGACATCTGGCCCCAGGGCAGCACGTAGCCCATGAACGCGGTGGCCATCATCAGCAGAAGGATGACAACGCCAAGGATCCAGAGGATCTCGCGCGGCGCCTTGTAGGAGCCGTAATACATGCCGCGGGCAATGTGCAGATAGACCGCAACAAAGAAGAACGATGCGCCGTTGGCATGCATGTAGCGCAGCAGCCAGCCGGAGTTGACGTCGCGCATGATCTTTTCGACCGACTGGAAGGCGATCGCGGTGTCAGCCGCATAGTGCATGGCAAGCACGACGCCGGTGAGGATCTGCACAACCAACATCACCATCAGGATGCCGCCGAATGTGTAGGCGTAATTAAGGTTCCGCGGCACCGGGTAGGAGACGAAACTGTCATGGACCAGCCGTGGAAGCGGCAGGCGTGAGTCGACCCACTTTCCGAGACCGGATGTGGGCTGATATGTCGAGTGATCGCTGCTCATGGTGTAAAGCCCCCTCAGCCGATTTTAATAACGGAGTCAGACACGAAGGCGAAAGGCGGCACCGGAAGGTTCGTCGGGGCCGGGCCCTTGCGGATGCGGCCTGCGGTATCATAGTGCGAGCCGTGGCAGGGGCAGAACCAGCCGCCGAAATCACCAGCCTGACCAAGCGGCACGCAACCCAGATGGGTGCAGGAACCGATCATCACGATCCAGTTTTCCAAGCCTTCACCGGCGGAACGGTCAACATCGGTCGCTGGTGCAGCGTCGGCGAGGTTGGCGTTGCGTGCGATCGGATCCTTGAGATCCTCCATCGCAACAGCCTGAGCCTCGGCAATTTCCTCGTCCGTACGGTTGCGAATGAACACCGGCTTGCCGCGCCATTTCACCGTCAGAGACATGCCCGGCTCAAGCGCTCCGACATTCACCTCAATCGAGGCCAGTGCCAGCGTCGATGCATCCGGACGCATCTGATCGATAAACGGCCAGGCAAAGCTGCCTGCACCGACCACGCCAGCCATTCCGGTGGCGATGTAAAGGAAATCACGGCGGGTAGGTTCGCCCGCGCCTTCGCTCTGTGTCATTGGCTCACTCACGGCTCAATATCCTCTCAAGCTGCGTTTGGACCAGCATTCCGTCCCACCGCCTCTGGTAGATCCGGCCTGATTCCCCTGGGGCAATCAGACCGCTGCCGACAATGCGGCGGAATTCTGTCAATCGCGCGGTTTCTAAGCGGGATAGAATGTAAAGTCCAGACCAGACAGGGCTAGAAGGGCACAATGTCGCGGGAAAAACGACCGCTTACTCAGCCGCTTCACCGACACCGAGGAACCCGCCCGACTGGCGCGCCCACAATTCGGCATACAAACCGCCATTGGCAAGCAATTCGGCATGGCTTCCCATTTCAAGAATTCGGCCCTGATCCATCACGATCAGCCGGTCCATACGGGCGATCGTCGAGAGCCGGTGCGCAATGGCAATCACCGTCTTACCAGTCATCAATTCCTCAAGATTCTCCTGAATCGCGGCCTCAACCTCCGAATCGAGCGCCGAAGTCGCCTCGTCCAGCACCAGAATCGGCGCGTCCTTGAGCATCACCCGGGCAATGGCAATACGTTGGCGCTGGCCGCCCGAGAGTTTCACGCCGCGGTCCCCGACATGGGCGTCGAGACCCTTGCGGCCGCGCTGGTCCGAAAGCTCATCGATAAAGTCAAGCGCCTCGGCGCGGCGGGCCGCTTCGCGAATGGCCCTGTCATCCGCTTCGGGACGGCCGAAAATGATGTTTTCGCGAATCGACCGGTGCAGCAGCGATGTGTCCTGCGTCACCATACCGATGTGCTGGCGCAGCGATTCCTGCGTCACGCCGGCGATGTCCTGACCATCAATCTCGATTCGGCCCGCCTCCAGATCGTAAAACCGCAGCAGCAGATTGACAAAGGTGGACTTCCCGGCACCCGAGCGCCCCACCAGACCGATCTTTTCGCCCGGCTTGATCGACAGCGACAGGTCCCTGATCACCGGAATCGCCGGATCGTAGGCAAAGCTTGCTCCCTCGAACCGGATCGCAGCGCGCTCGACCTTGAGCTCTGCCGCCCCCGCGCGGTCGCTCAACCCCACCGGGCGCGCCACCATGTCCGCGGAGTTCTGCACCGTCCCGAGATTGCGCATCAGGCTGTTGAGCTGGGTCATCATCCTGCCGAACAGCATGTTGAGCCTGAGCACCAGCGACAAGGTGAAGGCCACGGAGCCGACCGAGATCGCGCCCGCCAGCCAGAGATTGATCGAGAAGATGGCGATCGCCGCGATCATGACGCCGGACAGTGCCGCCAGCGAGGCGCGAACCCCGGTCAGATGCCGGGTAAAAGGCAGGATCGCCCCGATGAACTGGTCAAACCCCTCGCGGATGTAGCGGTCATTGTCAGCATCACGGGCATAAAGCTTGACGGTCTGTATGTTGGAATAGCTGTCGGTCAGCCGCCCCGTCAGCATGGCCGAAGCTTCCGCGCTGGCGCGGGCGTGGCGGCGGATCCGCGGTACAAAATACCGTGCCAGGAGAGCGAAGGCGGTGACCCATACCAGCACCAGCGCCGACAACCGCCAATCCAGCTGCGCCACCAGCGCAATGGTGGTCAACGTGTAGATGAAGATGAACCAGGCCACCTGAAGCAGCGAGACCATGAAGTCGCCGGTCGCCTGCCCCGCTGTCCAGACCTTGTTGACGATCCGGCCGGCGAAATCATTCTGGAAGAAGCTCAGATCCTGACGCGACACATGCGCGTGCGCCTGCCACCGCACCAGGTTGAAGAACCCGGGCACCACCGTCTGCTCCTCGACCAGTGCTGCCAGCGTGACCACCACAAAGCGGCCGACCAGCACGACGCACAGCATGAAGGCCAGCGTCGGGCCATGTGCCGCAATCAACCCGTCCCATCCCGCCGACGGCTCGGTCGTGTCAAGCACATCGACCAGCCGTCCGACGAAATAGAACATCGCCGCCTCGAGCAGCGCCACCAATCCACCCAGCGCCAGCATGGCCGCAAACGCCCCCTTGGCCTGCCCCACATAGTGGCGCAGGAAGCCGGAGGTGGACGATGGCGGCTGGTAGTCCTGGCGCCGGGCAAACGGATCGATCCAGCGTTCGAACAGGTTGAGAACCGGTTTGAAAATCATGCCAGCAACAATAGGGCGTGGTTGTGGTTTGGCAATAAAATCACGCGCCTATTCCGCTGCATTTTCAACCGCTGCATCGATGAACCCGCCCGACTGCCGCGACCACAGATCGGCATAGATACCGCCCGACGTGATCAGTTCGTCATGCACCCCGGTCTCGACGATCTCGCCTTGATCGAGCACCACAAGCCTGTCCATCTGCGCAATCGTCGACAGCCGGTGGGCGATGGCGATCACCGTCTTGTTCTCCATCAGCGCGAACAGATTTTCCTGGATCGCCGACTCCACTTCGGAATCGAGCGCAGAGGTCGCCTCGTCGAGAACCAGGATCGGCGCATCCTTCAAGAACACCCGCGCAATCGCGATTCGCTGACGCTGCCCGCCCGAAAGCTTGACCCCGCGTTCGCCGACATGGGCATCGAACCCGGTGCGCCCGGCCAGATCCTCGAGCCCGGCGATGAAATCAAGCGCATTGGCCTTGCGCGCCGCTTCGATGATTTCATCCTCCGTGGCGTCAGGCCGCCCATAGGCAATGTTGTCGCGCACCGAGCGATGCAGCAGCGACGTATCCTGACTGACCATGCCCACCTGCGCGCGAAGGCTGTCCTGACTGACCTGGGAGATGTCCTGGCCATCGATCAGCACTCTGCCCGATTCAAGATTGTAGAACCTGAGCAGCAGATTGACGAGCGTGGTCTTGCCGGCACCCGAGCGACCGACCAGGCCGATCTTTTCACCCGGCTTGATGTCGAGCGACAGGTTCTCGATCACCCCGCTCTGCTTGCCATAATGGAAGCGGACATTGTCAAAACCGATCGCACCCTTTTTCGCAACGATGTCACCAGCGCCGGGCCTGTCGACCACATCATGCGGCTTGATCATCATGCCCATGCCGTCCTGCACCACGCCGATGTTCTCGAAGAAGCCCGAGACCTCCCACATGATCCATTGCGACATGCCGTTGATCCGAAGCGATAGGCCGATGACAATCGCGATCGAACCGACCGACACGATGCCCGTCAGCCAGAAGCCGATCGACATAACCGACACCACAAATACCAGAACCGAGTTGTTGAAATAGATCAGCGACTGGAACATCGTCACCAGCCGCATCTGCCGGTGCACGGTCTCGAGAAACATGTCCATGCTTTCACGCGCATAGGCTTCCTCGCGCCCGGCATGGGAGAACAATTTGACGGTCGAGATGTTGGTGTAGCTGTCGACCACCCGCCCGGTCATCGCCGAACGGGCATCGGCCTGGTCGGCAGAGATCCGTTTCATCCGCGGCACGAAGTAGGTGATCAGTCCGATATAGACGACAAGCCAGAACAGAAGCGGCAGCACCAGACGCCAGTCCGCGCTCGCCACCATACCGATCATGGCAATGAAATAGACCGAGACATAGACGAACACATCGAGAATCTTCATCACCGCTTCGCGGATCGACAGCGAAGTCTGCATCACCTTGGTGGCGACACGGCCGGCAAATTCGTCGGAAAAGAAGCTCAGACTCTGGCGCAGCAGATAGCGGTGCATCTGCCAGCGCGCGATCATCGGATAATTGCCAAGCAACGTCTGATGAACGATCAGCGAGTGAATCAGAACGGTCAACGGCAGGCCGATCAGCACCAATCCGCCCATCCAGAAAAGCCGGCCCGATTCGCGATCCAGAAAGCCTTGAGGATCCGAATTGGCGAGCCAGTCCACGATCGAACCGAGAAAGCCGAAGAGCAGCACTTCACCGATCGAGATCAGCGCGGTGAGCACGCTCATTGCAATCAGCCAGGGCCCGGCTTCGCGCGAATAATGCCAGCAAAAGGCGACAAGCCCTTCGGGCGGCGCCGTGGGCCGGGTTTCCGGATAGGGGTTGAGCCGACGTTCAAACCATCCAAACATGGATGTCTCCTGAAAGTGGGGTTGCTGCAGCACACCTGTGAAGCACTGCCAATACCGCTGGAAAACAAAGATCACACAACTGCGTTCGTCGGGTGCGAACGAGAGCTGGCGAGATCAACTATGAAACAGAAACCGCGAAAGCCCGTTCTATCGGAAGCCCATGGCCACCGGCGGAAGACTGACTGGAATAATGCGCATGACAGCCTCCCTAGGTTCGCGTTTAAGATGAGTCTGTGTAAACCAGATCGGCAGGATCGACCAGACCGGCATCGGTGGATTCAAAGCCCCCGATCGGTTTCCTGCCTGAAACAGTGATAAAAACAACACAGACATTGGCCCCGTAAGTTCCATGACAAAACCTCTCATTGCGCTTTACCAGCCCGACATTCCCGGCAACACCGGCGCGATCATGAGGCTTGGCGCCTGCATGGGCATCGGCATCCACATCATCGGCCCGGCGGGCTTTGACCTCTCCGACCGGGCGCTCAAGCGTGCCGGCATGGACTACATCGAAATGGCCACTCTGACCCGCCATGACGGCTGGGAGGAGTTCGAGGCCTGGCGCAAGGCCGAAGGCCGCCGCCTGGTGCTGATGACCACGAAATCCGCGGTTTCCTATATGGATGACACGGTCCAGACCCTGAGCGCCCAGGATGTGGTGCTGTTCGGCCGCGAAAGCGTCGGCGCGCCCGAAAGGGTCCATGACGCCGCCGATCTTCGCCTGACCATTCCCATGATCGAGGGCCGGCGCAGCCTCAATCTTGCGATGAGCGTTGCGATGGTCGCTGGCGAGATCAACCGCCGGTTCGGATTGTAGAGCAAAGGCAGGCTGGGACTGAGCTCAGCCATAGCTGACGACCTCATACTCGATGCCATCATCGTCATTGTAGTAGAACCGCCGCCCGGGCTCGTAATCAGCATGATTGTGCGTCTCATAGCCATGGGCCTTCACCCTGGCCTCAACCGCATCGAGGTCATCGACGACCAGGCCGACATGGTTGAGGTTGCCGATCGCCGCGCGGTCGGTGAGATCGCGTTCATGGGGCTGGCTGGGGGAATACAGCGCCAGGTAGGCAGTGTCATTTCCCACATGCACTGCATACCCGCCAGCGATCGCCGGACCTTCCCAGCGGATCTCCCAGCCGTAGATATCGCAGATCGCCTTGGCGGTCCTGATCGGGTCTTTGACGGTGAAGTTCACATGTTCGAGTGTGGATACGGCCATTGTCTTGCTCCTGTTTTCCTTGCTGTTTGCCTGTGATGAAACCCATGCTACTTTCTCAAGTGAACTTTAGGTCAAGAGGTTTTTTGATTCATGTCTGCACCGACAAACAAAGGTCTGCTGACGATTGGCGATGTCGCCCGGCGCACTGGTCTGGCGGTCTCCGCGATCCGCTACTACGATGATGAGGGTCTGGTCTCCGCGCGGCGGACGCCGGGCGGCAAGCGGATGTTCATCCGCTCCGACATCCGCAGGCTGTCCTTCATCCTGATTGCCCAGAAAATGGGATTTTCGCTCGAGGAGATTCGCACTCAACTCAAGCAATTGCCGCTGGAGCGCACGCCGACAAAGCGCGACTGGGAAAAGATCAGCCGAGGCTTTCGCACCCATCTCGATGAGCGCATCGCCATGCTCGAGCGGCTCAGGGACCGGCTCGACGGCTGCATCGGCTGCGGCTGCCTGTCGCTCGTAGCCTGCAAGCTCTACAATCCCGGCGACAGGATGGCCGAGAGCGGAACCGGCCCCCGTCTCGTGGTTCAGACATCAAACAATGGAGCGTGACGGTAAGGCGGGAACGAGCTGTTCAATCCGCCGTCGGCAGCCTGCGCATGGTGAACTCGATCGTGTCACCCTCGCCGTCCAGCATCCGCCAGCTTTCAACTTCGGTCCAGTAGGCGGCCTTGGGCCAGGTGGAGAACCACTCCTTGGCCTTGGCGCGCGCCTCCTCTCGGTTCAACCGGTAGGTCTCGCGCACAAATCCGCTCTGCAGGCCTTGTGACTTGCGTTCGCGTGCGCGGGCGATTTCGCGGCGCAGGCCTTCAAGCGGCGGAGGTTGGTTGTATCTGCTCAACGCTGTTTCCTTCCACAACCAAATCTAGCGCAAAACCGGCCCTTCGGCGAGTCCCGCACCATTGCAGCTCAAAGAACAGATGGCCGGACCACGCCATTCCGAGCAAAAACACAAGGTTACATCATGCCAATTGTGCTGTTATGACTTCGGGCCTGATTTGACGAGGAGCACCCATGGAACGCCCCAACCTGCCGGTCGGACTGCCCGACGACATCGAAGAGAAAAAGACCAAAGCCCGCGAATGGTTCGAGCATCTGCGTGACCAGATCTGCGAAAGCTTCGAGACATTGGAGGACGAGGCCGAGCATCCCCAGTCGCCCGGCGAGGCAGGCCGGTTCGAGCGCACCCCATGGCTGCGCGACGAGGGCGCAGGCGGCGGCGGCACCATGTCGATCATGAAGGGGCGGCTGTTCGAGAAGGTCGGCGTTCACACATCAACTGTGCATGGCGAATTCTCTCCCGAATTCCGCAAGCAGATCCCGGGCGCAGAGGAAGACCCGAAATTCTGGGCCTCGGGCATTTCACTGATCGCTCATCCGGTCAATCCGCATGTGCCGACGGTGCACATGAACACCCGCATGGTGGTCACCTCCAGCCAGTGGTTCGGCGGCGGCGCAGACCTGACGCCGGTGCTCGACAACCGCCGCACCCAGACCGACCCCGACACGCTGTTGTTTCACCGTGCCATGGAGATCGCCTGCCGGCGCCATGCCGTGGCCGATTACCCGAAATTCAAGGCTTGGTGCGAGGAGTATTTCTACCTACCGCACCGTGACGAACCGCGCGGCATCGGCGGCATTTTCTATGACTGGCTTCACACCGCGGACGACAAGGGCGGCTGGGACGCGGATCTGGCCTTCACCCAGGATGTCGGCCGCGCCTTCAATGTTGTCTATCCGAAGATTGTCCGCTCCAACTTCATGAAGCCCTGGAGTGAGGAAGAGCGCACCGAGCAGCTGATTCGCCGCGGCCGCTATGTCGAATTCAACCTGCTTTACGACCGCGGCACGATTTTCGGGCTGAAGACCGGCGGCAATGTCGCCTCGATCCTGTCCTCGCTGCCGCCCGTGGTGATGTATCCATAAGCCCCGGCTGGCAGCCATGGCGCTATTTCGCTGAACGCGGCGCATGGCGCCGCGCGTCAGCGTGGCTTCCGGGTTGAGGTTCGCAGAGCCTGATCGATCAGCAAATTCGCGGTCTTCATCCGCATCGTTGCCGCCTCGCGCCATTCCTCCGGCACCCCGTCAGGGTGATTGAGCCGCGCAAATTCGCGCCGTTTGGCTTTCAGGGCGGAGCGGGTGTCCGATGCCGCGATCGCCAGATCCTGTTCGATCTCCCGCAAGGTGATCCGCTCGAACCTCGAATAATCAATCACAGGCTCGGGAACCGGCTCGAAGCCATCCGCATTCAGGGCAAGATAGGCTTGAACGGTTTCGGTATCAGTCTGATTGCCGGGCTGATTGCCGGGATGCGGGACCGCGCCCGGCGAACCTGACCCGAAGAAGATGCTGCTCAGACCGCGGACACTGACCCGGCCGGAATATTCTGACTGAGACCCACCGGAGTTCTCCCGGCCGACCTTGTCGAGAACGCTGTCGAACAGGCTTTGGCCCAGTATCATCACTCAGTCCTGTTGCGCGAGACCACCATCACAAGCGCTCGACCCCTGCCGCTTAACTTCGCGGCTGTGCGGATGAGCGCTCCAACGACCTGCTGATGATAAGCGGGGAAAAGTTAACAACCGGAACCATCACGCAGCGGTTTCAAAGGGCCCGTTGGGTGCTGTATGCCCTGCCGGACCTGTCGAAGGGATGTGAAAAAGGCCCCAAACCAAGCCGTGAAGTGCCTTGGCGGCGTTTTTGTGCTACACTTTCAATCTGTCAGCCCGTGTGCCGGCCTTGCTGGTCTTGTAAGGCGGCACTCCGGCTTTCGGCATCGAAAAGGAGGAAAAGCCATGAAGACATTCCATTGTGGATCCCTCGTTCCCGGCTGCCAGTGGCACACCCGCTCTGACAGCGAGGCAGAAATCGTCTCCCGCGCCGTTGACCATCTGCGCGAAGCCCACGGCGAAACCATCATCCGGCCGTCCATCGTCGAGCAGATCAAGGAACGGATGGCGGACGACCAATCCGCCGCCTGATAGGGGATCCGGATCCGGTCTTAACCGGCGCTGTCGAGCAACGCGTCTTTTGAAAGCGCAAAATTGCTGTCGACCCAACGGTCTTCGAGCGCGTTCAATCTTGCGCCCATCTCGGGCCCGGGCTCAACCCCCATGGCGATCAGATCCGCGCCCGAGACCGGGAACACGGGACGCGTCCAGCCACTGGCATGCGCCAGGTGGCGGGTAAAGCCGGCCGCTTCGGTCATCGCTGCGGTGTCGGTTTCCACACGTGTGCGCGCCGAGACGATGGAAAGACGGATCCGGTCGCACAGCGGTTCAACCCCGTGACGGTAGAGCAACCGGTCCAGCACCGTGATCGCCGCCGTCGGTTTGACCACAGGCGCAGCCGCCCATGCCGAAAGCCGTTCCGCTTCGGCCCGTGACATCTTCAGCTGCGCCGCGAGCGCCTTCATGCGTTCGCCATCGGGCGGGACAATCGCCATCAGCCGCAACATCGGATCCACGTCCCAGTCGAGCGCCGTCTCCGTGGCGATCAGCCCGGCAACCGAATCGATGCCCCATTTTTCGGTCTCCGGCAGAACCGCGGTAAGCACCCCGGTCTGGCGCATCCACAACAGCGCCCTGCCCGGATCACGCGCGGCGAAAAGCAGCTTGAGTTCCTTCCAGATCCGCTCCGCCGAAAGGCTTGAAAGCCTGTCACGCGCCCGTGTACAGGCCTTCAACGCCGCAGCGTCGGGACGGCCGCTCCCGTAACCCGCATAGAAGCGGAAATAACGCAGCACCCGGAGGTAATCCTCCGCCACGCGCGCATCAGCCGCGCCGATGAATCGCACCGTGCGGCTCTCGATATCCTCGAGCCCACCAATCAGGTCGATAATCTCGCCCTTCTGGTTGGCGTAAAGCGCATTGATGGTGAAATCCCGCCTTTCGGCGTCCACTTGCCAGTCCTGCCCGAAATTGACCTTGGCACGGCGGCCGTCGGTCTCCGCGTCATGGCGCAGCGTGGTGATCTCGAACCCCTGCCCGTCGATCACCAGCGTGACAGTGCCATGGTCGATGCCGGTCGGAACAGCACGGATACCCTCTGCCTCAGCGCGTGCAACCACCTGCTCGGGCGCCCAGGTGGTGGCCAGATCAACATCGCTGACCGGCAGTCCCATCAGTGCATTGCGCACCGCACCCCCGACCACGCGGATTTCCTCACCGTCCTGATTGAAGACCGCAAAGATCCGGCCAAGGGCTGGATTTGCAAACCAGTCCTCGCCAGCAACGCTCGATTCGTTGCTCATGCCCGGTCGCTCATAGATAGAGCCTTTCATACATGGTTCTGATAATGCCCGCGGTCACACCCCAGATGTGGTGCTCGCCATAGGGCATGACATAGTAATGCCGTTCAACGTTTTCCCACACGCGGCTTTCACGCTTGTGATTGGCCGGATCCATCAGGAACGACAGCGGGGTTTGAAACACCGCATCGACCTCGGCGGGATTGGCGACAAGCTCGTAGCCCGGCTGCACCACGGCCAGCACCGGCGTGATGCGAAACCCGGTGGACGTCAGATAGACCGGCAGGCGGCCCACCGGCTCGACAAAGCGGCGATCGAGCCCGATCTCCTCCTCCGCCTCGCGCATCGCGGCAATTTCGGCACTGCCGTCCTCCGGGTCGATCGCTCCGCCCGGAAACGCCACCTGTCCGGAATGCTTGCGCATGGCCACAGCCCGCCGCGTCAGGATCACCTGCGCATCGGCCCCGTCATCGGTCACCGGCACCAGCACCGCAGCCTCCCGCAGTTTGATCCCATCGAGATGGACCATCAGATCCCGGTTGAGCACGTGATCCCCATGGGCCAGATGCGCCGGGTCGGCGCCAAGCGCATGATCAGGGTCATGGCCCCGTGCCCGTTTCCTGAAATCACGCGCATCAAAGCCGGACGGCAGCGCAGACGCAGCGGAACTCAAACCTTGGCCTCCAGCTCGGCCATGGCCATCACCGGAAAGACAGCCCCGCCGGAGCTGATCGCAAACATCTCCTCGCCATCGATCTCCACCGCTTCGCCAAGCGCCAGCAGATCATAGGTCACGGCGCGATTGACCAGAGCCTCGAGCCGCCCGCGCACCAGAACATAGGGCTTGAGCTGCTCGGTCTCGCCATGGGTGGCAAACCTGAGCGGATTGTCCGGCCCGGCACGGACAATGTCACCGACATTGGTCCTGAAAGTGAGCACCTGACCACCCTCTTCTTCGCTCACCGTCATCTCCACAGCGACGAAAGGCGCATCCAGAACGCGAATTCCGATCTTTTCCACAGGTGTAACGAGATAGATCCGGTTGTCACCGTCGCAGCGCAAAACAGTCGAAAAAAGCCGCACCAGCGCCGGCCGGCCGATTGGCGTGCCCATGTAGAACCAGGTCCCGTCGGGCCTGATTTCCATGTCGATATCGCCGCAAAAGGGCGGATTCCAGCGCTCAACCGGCGGCAAACCGTCTTTTCCGGCATTCCTGTCGGCCTGCGCACGCGTAATCATTGCCGCGAGATCGGCGGCATCTGTTTTCGCGTTGGTCCTTGTTTTTGCCATTGTCCTGTCCAGCTATGGTTAGAGGTAACCAGATAGTCAACACGGCGGCCCTTGTCAGCCTCTCCGCCTTCAATAAGCTATCCTTCAGGCCTATTACGATAACGCGGAGATTCCCATGGGACGCATCGAAACCAGCGCTGATCCGATTGACGAGAAAGCCGTGATCGCCGCTGCCGAGAAGGCACTGGCTGACATATCAGAAGTCAAGAAGGCGGTCTCCGAGGTGATCTTCGGACAGGAAAGCGTGGTCGAGCAGACCCTGCTCGCGGTGCTCTCGGGTGGCCATGCGCTGCTCGTCGGTGTCCCCGGTCTCGCCAAGACCAAGCTGGTCACGACGCTTGGCGCGGTTCTTGGCCTGTCCGCAAACCGCATCCAGTTCACCCCGGACCTGATGCCGTCGGACATTTTGGGCTCGGAAGTGATGGACCAGGACGAGAACAATCGCCGCTCGTTCCGGTTTCTGCCCGGCCCGGTGTTCACACAACTGCTGATGGCCGATGAGATCAACCGCGCCTCGCCGCGCACCCAGTCCGCGCTTTTGCAGGCGATGCAGGAGTATCATGTCACCGTGGCCGGCGCCGCCCATGATCTGCCGCGCCCCTTCCATGTGCTGGCAACCCAGAACCCGCTCGAGCAGGAAGGCACCTACCCCCTGCCCGAAGCCCAGCTCGACCGCTTCTTGCTGCAGGTCGACGTGTCCTATCCGGAAATGGCGGCAGAGCGCCGGATCCTGCTGGAAACCACCGGCGGTGCCGATGCCACGCCGCGCGCGGCCATCACCATGGAACGGCTTGCCGAGATCCAGGCCCTGATCCGCAAGATGCCGGTGCCCGAATCGGTTGTCGATGCGATCCTCGAACTGGTCCGCGCCGCCCGTCCGGGACATGGCAATGCCAAGGTGGATGAGAGCGTCTCCTGGGGCCCCGGTCCGCGTGCCGGGCAGGCCATGATGCTGTGCACCCGCGCCCGCGCCCTCTATGACGGCCGTCTTGCGCCGTCCGTGGACGATGTCCGCGCTCTTGCCGAACCGATCCTGCAGCACCGCATGGCGCTGACCTTCTCGGCGCGCGCCGAAGGCATCGGGATTCGCGATGTGATCGCCGATCTCGTCGCCACGAAGGCCGGGTAACCGATGGCTCCGGTCGGCCAGCTCACCCAACCCACCGCACGGCTGGATGCGCTCGCCCGGGCGCGCCAGCGCGCGGCGCTGCTGCCCGATTGCCTGGCCGAGGCCCGGCGTGTGGCCAACACGGTGATTGCCGGCTGGCACGGCCGCCGCAAGCGCGGCATTGGGGAAACCTTCTGGCAATTCCGGCCCTATGTGGATGGCGAATCGCTGTCGCGCATCGATTGGCGCCGTTCGGCCCGCGACGACAATCTCTATGTCCGCGACCGCGAATGGGAAGCTGCCCACACCATCTGGCTCTGGGCCGACCGCTCGCCGTCAATGCTGTTCAAATCCGACACTGCGATGGTGGGCAAGGAAAGCCGCGCGCTGGTCTTGCTGCTGGCGCTCGCGGAAATTCTGGCGCGCTCCGGCGAGCGCATCGGCTGCCCCGGCGTGATGGAACCGGTCGCATCGCGCAACGCCGCCGAACGGCTGGCGCTCGCGCTCTCGCATGCACCGGCTGAGACCGGACTGCCCGATCTCAGCCAGATCGGCAGGATGAGCGATGTGGTGCTGATCAGCGACTTTCTCGACGAGGCCGATGCCATGGAAACATCCATAGGCCCTGCCGCAAAGCGCGGCATTCGTGGCCATGTGATCGAGATCTGCGACCCCGCCGAGGAAGTCTTTCCCTATTCCGGCCGGACCGAATTTCGTGATCCCGAAACCGGCCAGAAACTGGTCGCCGGCCGCGCCGAAACAGTTGCCGAGGATTACCGCCGGGCCTGGCTTGCCCGGCGGGAAACCATGGCCCAGAGCGTGCGCCGGCTCGGCTGGAGCTACCTGCCGCACCGCACGGACCGGCTCGCCTCCGAAGCCCTGGCCGCCGCCCACGGCCGGCTTTCCGGAATTCCTGCGGCAAGGAAGGTGGTGTCCACATGATCGCCGGTCTGCCCATTGCCTTCGGCGCTCCGGCCATCCTGTTCGGGCTCCTGGCCCTGCCGGTGATCTGGTGGCTGTTGCGGCTGACCCCGCCAAGACCGGCCGCTGAACCCTTCGCACCGCTGGCGATCCTGGCCCGCGTGCTCAAGCCCGAGGAAACCCCGTCGCGCAGCCCCTGGTGGCTGACCTTGCTCAGACTGCTGATAGCCGCTCTGGTGATCCTGGCGCTTGCCGAGCCGGTGCTCAATCCCCGCGACAGGGCGCTCAGCACCAACGGACCGCTGGCTCTGATCATCGACAACAGCTGGGCCAGCGCCTCTGACTGGGATGCCCGCGTCGAGGCTGCCGAGGCGCTGATTGCCGAAGCAGAAAGCAGCAATCTGCCGGTGTCCATCGTTCTGACCGCCGACCGCCGCCATGACGCAACACCGACCACCGTCGAACGCGCCCGTGACCAACTACGTGCGGCCAAGCCGCGGCCTTTGAAGCCTGAGCGCGATGCCGCGGTCACCGCACTGATTGCAGCCTTCGGCGAAACCGCACCCGGCACCATCGCGTTCCTGACCGATGACATCGACACCGAAGAGACCAACGCGGCACTCACCCGGCTCTCGGGCCTCAATCCTGCCGCCATCCGCATCATTGGCGCCGACGACCCTGCAGGCCTGATCCTGACCCAATCGGACAATGGCGCAGACTCTCTCACCGTCGAGGCCAGCCGTCTGGAAACCCAGGACTCCGAAAACTTCCGCCTCGTCGCCCGCGACAGCAAGGGCCGCGAGATTGCCACCGGTCCCTTGGCTTTCGATGCAGGCGAAGCGAGTGCCAGCGGCACCATCACCGCACCTTTCGAAATCCGCAACGACATTGCCCGGATCGATGTCCTCGGACGCGAAAGCGCTGCAGGCCAGCTACTTGACGACAGCTTTCGCCGCCGCCGTGTGGCGTTGATTTCCGGCGAGGCAGCCGACATCGCCCAGCCCCTGCTCTCACCGCTTTACTACATCAACCGTGCGCTCTCCCCCTATGCCGATCTGATCGAGGCCGAGACCGCCGACATGACCACGGCAGTCCCCGAACTACTCAGACTGTCGCCGGCCGTGATCGTGCTGGCCGACATCGGCACCCTGCCCGGCGAGGTCGCAGGCCCGCTCAATGAATGGATCGAACGCGGCGGTACACTGATACGCTTCGCCGGACCGCGGCTGGCCGCAGCACCCGCCGACGATCCGCTGGCGCCGGTGCTGCTGCGCAAGGGCGAGCGCGAACTGGGCGGCGCGCTGTCCTGGATCGAGCCACAGCCGCTGGCCGGCTATCCGCCCAACAGTCCCTTTGCCGGATTGCCGACCCCGCGCGACGTCACAGTCAGCCGCCAGGTTCTGGCCGAGCCCTCCGCAGAGCTCGCGGCGCGCACCTGGGCCAGTCTTGCGGATGGAACGCCACTGGTGACCGCGTCGGAGCGCGGTTCAGGCCGGATCGTGCTGTTTCATGTCACCGCGGAAGCCAGCTGGTCGACGCTTCCGATCTCTGGCCATTTCGTTGATATGCTCCGCCGCGTCGTTCAATTGTCCCGCGCCGTCAGCGGCGGCGGCGAGGCCGGATCCGGCATTCTGCCACCATGGCGCCTGCTTGACGCTTCGGGCGCGCTGCTTCCTGCAAGCGGTGACGCCAAACCGCTGGACCTGACCGGCACAGACACGATCCGCGCTGGCCATGACAATCCGCCCGGGCTCTACGGCACCGAGGACGGTTTCGTCGCCCTCAACCTGTTTGCCCCGGGCGAAACGCTCGCACCCATCGAGATTCCCGCCTTCGATGCACCGGTGACCCGGGCGCAACTGACCGGCGACAGCGCTGTGGATTTCAGGCCCTGGCTGTTCGGCGCTGCCCTTGCCGCGCTGCTCGCCGACACGCTGATCGTGCTGGTCCTGAATGGCGGCTTCCGCGGTGGCATGCGCCGCCGGGGCGTCATACCCGCTTCAGCAGCAGCAGCCGCGGCACTGCTGCTGGCCATTGCCCTGCCGCTTGGCCTCGGCTTCGCTCCGGGCCCGGCCCATGCCCAGGATTCGCAGCCTGGCGACACCGAGCTCCTCGAAAGTCTTGACCAAACCCGCCTCGCCTATGTGATCACCGGCGACGACGACACCGACGAGACCAGCAAGATGGGCCTCGACAGCCTGTCGAATTTCCTCACAAGCCGCACCGCGCTGGAGCCCGGAACGGCCATCGGCGTCGACATCGAGACCGATCAGCTTGCACTGTACTCGCTGATCTACTGGCCTATGAGCGAGGATGCGGATGATCCCTCCCCCGCCGCCATCAGCCGAATCGACGCCTATATGAAAAGCGGTGGCACGGTGCTGTTCGACACCCGTGACCGGATCGCCGAACTTGGCGGCGGCTCGAGCAGCCTGACGCTGAAAATGCAGCGGATCCTCGCCAATCTCGACATCCCGCCGCTCGAGCCGGTGCCGGAAGACCACGTGCTGACAAAATCCTTCTTCCTGCTCGACGCCTTCCCAGGGCGCTATGCGGACGGGCCGCTCTGGGTCGAGGCAATCCCTGAAACCGAGGATCCGGCGACACGGCCTGCGCGCGCGGGCGACGGGGTCTCGTCGATCCTGATCACCGGCAACGACTTGGCCGCGGCCTGGGCGCTCGATGAACGCGGCTATCCGATGTTCTCGACGGTGCCGCCCGATCCCTGGCAGCGCGAATACGCCTATCGCGCCGGCGTCAACATCGTGATGTACATGCTCACCGGCAACTACAAGGCCGACCAAGTGCACATTCCAGCTCTGCTCGAACGATTGGGGCAGTGAGATGAACATCGCCTTCAGCCCCCTGCTGCCTCTGCCATTGATTGCCGTGCTCGCGTTGGCCGCCGCCCTTCTGGTCGGCTGGGCCCTGTTCAGACGGATGCGCGGGGCGTTGCTGCGCGCGCTCGCGCTTGCTGCCCTTGTCCTGGCGCTTGCCAATCCCGTCGCCAATTTCGAGGAGCGCGAACCGGTCACCAGCATCGTTGCAATCGTTGTCGACCGCAGCCCCAGCCAGATGAGCATGGACCGCACCGCGCGCACCGATGCGGCGCTCAAGGCGCTGACCGAGCGGTTGGCCCGCTACCCGTCCTTCGAAACCCGGATCATCGAGGCGGTCACCGATCCAGACGCACAATCGCCCTCCACCCAGCTGTTCGAGGCTCTGGCCTCGGGCATTCGCGATGTCCCGAGCTCACGTCTCGCCGGCGCGGTGATGATCACCGACGGCCAGATCCATGATGTGCCGGGCTCACTTGGCGCTCTGGGTCTTGATGCACCGTTGCACGGCCTCATCGTCGGCGATGAAAACGAGATCGACCGCCGGGTCGATGTCGTGCGCAGCCCGCGCTTCGGCATTGTCGGGGAGGATCAGGAGATCGTCTACCGGGTCAGCGATGACGGTGCGTCTGAGGGCTCTGTTCCGGTTGCAGTCACCGTCCGGGTCAATGGAGAAGAGATTGCGGTCGAAACCGCCAACACCGGCGAGGACAGCTCGTTTTATCTCGACCTTCCGCGCGGCGGCGAGAACATCGTTGAGCTTTCCGTCGATGTGATTGATGACGAGGTCACGCCCGCCAACAACCGCGCCGTGGTGCTGATCGAGGGCATCCGCGAAAATCTCCGGGTGCTGCTGGTGTCCGGCGAGCCCCATGCCGGCGAGCGCGCCTGGCGCAACCTGCTCAAATCCGACGCCGCCGTGGATCTGGTGCATTTCACCATTCTGCGGCCACCGGAAAAACAGGACGGAACGCCGATCTCCGAGCTCTCGCTGATCGCCTTTCCGACCCGCGAACTCTTCGTCGAGAAGATCGACGAGTTCGACCTGATCATTTTTGACCGCTACCAGAACCGCGGCGTGCTGCCGGTGCTCTACTACGATTACATCGCCCGCTATGTCGAAGAAGGCGGCGCGCTGCTGGTTGCGGCCGGGCCGGAACTGGCGGGCATCGAATCCATTGCCGAAACCCCGCTGGCGCCCGCACTTCCGGCGTTGCCGACAGGCGACGTGACGCTGTCCGGCTTCTATCCCCGTCTCTCCGATGATGGCCGGCGTCATCCCGTCACCCGCGATCTGCCCGGCGGCGGCATCGAACCGCCCGGCTGGGGCCGCTGGTTCCGCACCGTCGGCGTACGCGACACGATCGGCGACGAGGTTATGCAGGGCGCTGACGGCCAACCATTGCTGGTGCTCAACCGCTTTGGTGACGGCCGGGTGGCAATGCTGCTGTCCGATCATGGCTGGCTCTGGGCCCGCGGCTTTGAAGGCGGCGGCCCGCATGTCGCGCTCTACCGCCGCATCGCGCATTGGCTGATGCAGGAACCGTCTCTCGAAGAGGAAGCGGTGCGTGCCACGGCCCTGGGCCGGACCTTGCGCATCGAGCGTCAGACCATGAGCGAGACCACCGGTCCCGCAACCGTGAAACTGCCCTCGGGCGAAGTCCGCGATGTGCAGCTCCAGCCCACCGAAGAAGGGCTGTTCACTGCAGAACTGGCACTTGACGAACCCGGCCTTGTGGAAGTGACATCGGGCGAGCTGACGGCGTTGGCCCATGTCGGCGCAGTCGATGCACCCGAATTCCGCGCCACTGTTTCAACAACCAGCGTTCTGGACCCGGTTGCAGCTGAGAGCGGTGGACTTGTGGCCCGGGTCAATGCGGCGGCCACCAATCTGCCACAGATCCTGCCCACCCGCGCGGCCTCGGTGAACGCAGGCGACCGCATGGGTCTGCGCGCCAGCAACGAAAGCGTGCTCAAGGGCGTGCGCGCCGTGCCGTTGTTCGGCGGGTTTCTGGGGCTGGCCCTGTTGATCCTGGCGCTGGGTGCAACCTGGTTCCGCGAAGGCCGCTAAGTCTGCACAAAGAAAGCGGCGGCGACAATGTCGTGGCCACCGCAAACATCCTGCTGTTTTGGAAAATGGCGTTCAGCTCGCTTCTGACAGCGTTGTCTCGATACTGTCGAAATACCCCATCTGGTCTTCGGCCCAGGCCTTGATGCCGTAACGCTTCACGGTTTCGCGCATCATGGCCATGCGTTTACGGCGCTCCTCCTCCGGCATGGCCAGAGCCTGTTCGATCGCCTGATCCATCGAGCGGTGAGAAAACGGATTGGTGATGACCGCCGAGGACAGTTCAACCGAAGCACCGGCAAATTCGGACAACACCAGCACGCCATCGCCATCGGTACGGGCCGCCACATATTCCTTGCAGACCAGATTCATGCCGTCGGCCAGCGGTGTGATCCAGCAGACATCTGCCTGCTGGTAATAGGCAATCAGGTCCTTGAACGATACCGCCGTCGAAATCAGCGCCACGGGCTGCCATTCGAACGATCCGAAAGTGCCGTTGATACGACCGGCAACCTGTTCGATTTCGCCCTGAATCTCTTCATAGGCCGCCATGTTGCGGTTGGCGCCGACGGACACATGCATCAGCCGCACATTGCCATGCAACTCCGGATGGGCCTGCAGCAACCGTTCATAGCTCTCGAGCTGCTGCACACCGCCCTTGGTGTAGTCCGTTCGGCCGACCGAAAGAACAAGTTTGCAATCGCCCAGCTCGGAGCGGATCGCCGCAACGTTCTCGCAGGTTTCCTCGGAAGCGGCGCATTCCTGGATATAGTCCCAGTCAATGCCGACAGGCGCGCTGGAAATCTTGATCCGGCGTCCTTGATACATCACCGCTTCAGGCACCCGCCGGTCCGACAGCGCTGTTCCTTCCCAGATGAAATCGGGGTTCACATCCTTGCGTTCCACAGGACCGACTTCCAGAAGGCTCTGCGCGACATGGACAAAATTGACCGCATAGCGCGGGATATGAAACCCCACCACATCGCATGCCAAAAGGCTTTCGACGATCTCGCGCCTCCACGGCAGCACGTTGAACATGTCCGCTGAAGGAAACGGCGTGTGGTGGAAGAATGAAATTCGCACATCGGGCCTGAGCTTGCGCAGATATCCCGGAACCAGCCAGAGATTGTAATCATGCACCCACACCACAGCGCCCGGCGCCGCTTCAGCGGCGGCGGCTTCGGCAAAGGCCCAGTTCACTTCACGGAACGTCGGCCAGTCGACGGGGTCATAATTGTAGCGTTCCTTGAACGAATGCAGGATCGGCCAGAACGCTTCCTTCGAGGTGATGTGATAAAAGCTCGACACTTGGTCGGGCGTCAAAGGCAGCCGGGTGACCGAGTATTTGCCGTAACTGTCCTCGATGTCGATGACCCGTTCGAAATCGGGATTGGCCGCATCCTCGGCGAGTTTCCAGGCAACCCAGGCCCCCTTGTCGACGCGGCCGAAAAAACCCTTCAGGGTCGGCACGATGCCATTTGGGCTCTTGTTCTCCCTGAGGACGATCTTACCGTCCTCTTCGACTTCCTCGTAGGGTTGGCGATGATAAACAATGACGAGATCACTGGCCATGAGTCAGTATCCTTTCGGGAGGTCATGCATGTCGAAGGCACGAATTGCCTCCAGAATGCCTGCCGCACCATGGGCTTGAGCCATGTGCAGGTGCTCGAGGTGAGCAACGCGCGAGATTAAGTCCGGTTCCGAATTACCGACGGCGACTGCCGGTAAACCGCATTCGAGCATAGAAAGATCATTCAGCGTATCGCCCGCGCACAGAACGCGGTCCTGCTGGATATCGAGATAACTCACCAGCCGCCGCAGTGACGGGCCTTTGCTGACGCCATCGGGCAGCACATCAAAGAACCTGTTGTCGGAGATCAGCGGCTGGAATCCCATGTCCAGAACGATGTCCCAGGCGGACGCGTCGAAACGGTCGCTGTCGATGTCATAGCTGACCCGGTAGCGGAAATCGGTCGGCTGCAAACTCAGGCCCGGATGGCCGTCGAGCCGCGCCCGGATCCTGTCGCCGGCATCACCCCATCGCGCGGAGATCTCCTGCTCCAGGTGCTCGATCGGTTCCACGCCGGTCTCGGGCGAGACCGTGGCGATGGTTGTTCCGACATCACCCACGGCATAGTCCGGCCAGGGCACACCATGGTCGCGGCAGAGTTCGCCGATAAATTTGGGATCCCGCCCAGTGACAAAGATCAGGCCGACAGTGGCGCGATTGTCTTCAATCCAGCCGTAGAGGCGGCTTCGGTCTTCATCGCTGCCCCCCAGGAAGGTGCCGTCCAGATCCGTCGCCAGAACAAGTTTCCGGGTGGTCAGATCAGGTGTCTGGGTCTTCGCAAGCGTCATTGGGTTATCTCCACGGCTGCTGCAACGGGGCGATCTATTGAGATCGAAAGCCCACGGCGCTCGCCTTCGATCGGGCGCGCCCAGAACTCCGCAAATGTTTCCTTCACATCTGCGCCCTGGTGCAGAATCCGGTAGACACATTCGCATATCGGCATTTCGAGTTTCATCCGGCGCGCAAGGTCCATGACGGAAACCGAGTTCACCTCGCCCTCCACCACAACGGCCTTGCCGTCAAAGCAGTGCTCGCGCGGGATGCCCCTTCCGAGCTGAACCCCGAGCGACATGTTGCGCGAGGTCTGCGAAGAGCAGGTCAGTGTCAGGTCGCCGGCCCCGGCCAGGCCCGTCACTGTTTCGCGGCGGCCGCCGAACACATCCGCAAGCGTCTTCATTTCATCCATGCCCCGAACGATCAGCGCCGCGCGGGTGTTCTCGGCATAGCCGGCGCCGGTCATCATTCCGCAGGCAATGGCGATCACGTTCTTGATTGCACCACCCACTTCCACGCCGACGAGATCGTCGGAGATGTAGGGCCTGAAGAAGTCCGACCCGAGCGAAACAGCAAACCGGGCTGCGGGGCTCGAAGCGGTGTCGAGCCGGTCGGCATAGGAGAACTGAAAGGCAATGGTCGCCGCAGTCAGGTGACCACGAGCGGTTTCGGAGGCAAAGGTCGGGCCTGAAAGGGCGCCAATCTGGTGATCGGTCAGGATTTCCGACGCCACCTCACTGAGAAGACATCCCGTTCCGGCCTCGATGCCCTTGGCGCACAATGCGATCGGCACGCCCTTGCCCAGATGCGGGCGCATCTGAAGACAGATGTCGCGCAAGGTGCGCGACGGCGTCACCAGCAGGACGGCCTCTGCGCCATCAAGCGCCTCGGCGATATCGGTTGTTGCCCGGATTCCCTCCGGCAGTGGGATGCCGGGAAGATATTTCGGATTTTCGAGACGTGAATTGATGGCCTCGACCGTTGCCTCGTCACGTCCCCAGATCGACGTTTCGCGGCCGGCGCTGCGCGCCACTGAGGCCAAGGCTGTTCCCCATGAACCCGCGCCAACAACGCAGATTTTACGGAAGGGAAGGGACGGAGAGGACAGGTCTTCGGCTTGTGTGCCTAGATAAGTCATATGGCCCTATGTAGGGTCCTTTTTGCTGCATTGCAACTTTTCAGTCGCCGCAACGCAGCATAACACCAGGGAAACCGGCAGGAATTGCCCAATATCACCCAGTTTCCGCAAGGCAACCACCCCTTGGGATTCAAGGCAAAACTGGCTCCGGCGCCCGGGTTGCCACGTCAGCAAACGTCAAACCTGTGGATGGCGGTTCATGTGCTGGATTTCACCTTCAAGCGCCATCGGGTCGATCTTGCCAAAACAGGCTGCAAGAAGCCGGTGCGCATCAAACGGCCCCGGCATTGTCAACGCGCCAGGCTTTGTCGGCGCAAAACCGAGCGGCGCGTAATAAGGCGGATCCCCGACAAGCAGAACCATCGGACTTCCCGATTTTTCTGCGGCAGCCAAGGCAATCCGGACCAGTTCGCGGCCAATGCCGAGATTCTTGTGCGAGGGGCGAACAGCCAGCGGACCAAGCAGGTACCCCGTTGTGGTCCCGGCAAGGATCGGCGTCATCCGCACCGAGCCAATCGTTTCGCCGCGATCGGTTGCCACAAAGGACAATTGGCGGTCATGCGGCCCCTGTTCGCGAACACGTTCGGACGAGCGGACAAACCGCCCCGGACCAAAGGCTTCTTCGTTGATGTGATTGATGGCCGCGTCATGAGACGCGTCTTCGGTGAGAAAGACAAAATCGTGGCAGGGCATGGAAATGTTTCCAGGTAGAGACAACGGGACGTGACAAGGCGCGCGCAAGGGCGCGGGGTGTTCTCGTTCAGCGTCGTCGCAAGGCCGTAGCAGGCATCCGGAAATCCTTTTCTCATTTGCCTTTAGCAAAGCCGGTCTGCCCCGTCCAATGCAAAACGCACCGTTCACCGTGATTTTCTTCGCATTTCTGCTTTTCCGGCCTATGTCAGAAATCAAAGGAGATTGCTCATGGGAATGCTGGTTGAAGGCGTCTGGAACGACGTATGGTACGACACCAAATCGACAGGCGGCCATTTCAAGCGCTCGGAAGCCGCCTTCCGCAACTGGGTGACCGCTGATGGCGCACCTGGACCATCGGGAACCGGCGGCTTCGCTGCGGAGGCCGGCCGCTATCATCTCTATGTCTCGCTTGCCTGTCCCTGGGCGCACCGGACCCTGATCTTCCGCAAGCTCAAGGGGCTTGAGGACGCCATCTCGGTGTCCATCGTCGATCCCTATATGGGCAAGAACGGCTGGGAGTTTCATGACCGCGACGGCGGCACCAGCGATCATATCGGCGGGGCGGACTTCATGTGGCAGGTCTATGTTGCCGCCAAAAAGGATTACTCGGGCCGGGTCACCGTGCCGGTGCTGTGGGACAAGAAGACCGGCACCGTGGTCTCCAATGAATCCTCGGAAATCATCCGGATGTTCAACTCCGCCTTCAACGCGATCGCCAAGCCGGGCCCGGACTACTATCCCGCTGCACTGCGTGAGGGCATCGATGAGATCAACGAAATCGTCTATCACAAGGTCAACAACGGGGTTTACAAGTCAGGCTTTGCAACCACTCAGGAAGCCTATGAGGAAAGTGTGGGCGCCCTGTTCGACACCCTCGACATGCTCGACGAACGGCTGAGCAAAAACCGCTACCTGATGGGCGGTGATCTGACCGAGGCCGACTGGCGTCTGTTCACCACGCTGGTGCGCTTTGACCCGGTCTATGTCGGGCACTTCAAATGCAACATTCGCCGGATCGCCGACTATCCGTCCCTGTCAGGCTATTTGCGAGAGCTCTACCAGATGCCGGGCATCGCCGGGACCGTGAACATGGACCACATCAAGAACCATTATTACGGCAGCCACGACAGCATCAATCCAACCGGAATCGTCCCTGTTGGACCGGCGCTTGACCTGTCCGCGCCCCATGGCCGGGAGATCCTGGGCAAGGCGGCCTGAACGAACCGCCTGTCCATCCACCCTACCAGATGTCGCGAAACGGCAGCTCTCCAGCAAGTTCGGCGAGCCGGCGTTTCGTGGCCGCAGTGATGCCATCGGGCAAAGCGTCAAGCGCGAAGAACCCTGATTCCAGGATTTCCCTGTCCGGCAATTTCGGCGCGGTTTGCCGGACCGTGCACCGGTAGAAAGCGACA